>CAXYVC010000040.1:0-19987 GCA_964292295.1 uncultured bacterium | reverse complement strand
TGCTTGGCCAGGGGGCGGGCATCCTCCTTCCCGCGGCCGCGGGCGAGCTGGAGGGGGCCCAGTGGGGCCCAGGCCTCCGCGCTGCCGGGGGCCAGCTCCGTGGCGCGCCGGGCGGGGGCCACGGCGCCGTCCAGGTCGCCGGCCTCCATGAGCGCCTCGGAGAGGCGCAGGTGGGCCTCGGCGCTCCGGGGGACCAGGGCGATCACCCGGCGGTACAGGGCCGCGGCGGCGGCCGGGTCCGGCCCCTCCGCCTGGCGCTGGAGCCCGCGTGCCTGGAGCATCAACGCCCTTGCATCCTCCTCGGCCCGCGCAGGCCACACGCCCGCCGAGGCGAGGAGAAGGGCCAGGGGCAAGGTTTTCAAGGTGGGCACGGGCAGTCTCGCGGGCACGCCGGATGGGCCGGGGCTTCAGGGCAGTCTAGCGCAGGGGCGGGCCTTCAGCAGCGCGCCGGCCGCGACGGGTCACAGGCGTTCGCGGAAGGCGTCCGGATCGTCCTCGTCGGGCTGGCCCGGGCCGCCCTCCTTGCGGAAGCGCTCCACGAACTGGTCCAGCTCCAGGTAGCGATCGGCGGCGTCCATGATGCGGTTGGACATGGCGCTGCGGAAGCCCGCCACCTCCACGCGCACGCCCTTGCTGGCGAGGGTCTGGAGGGGATAGGCGAAGTCCTCGTCCCCGCTCACGAGCATGATCAGGTCCACCTTGTCGGCGTAGGCCAGCATGTCGGTGGTGATCTCGACCTCGAGTCGCGCGCGGCGGCTGCCGTCGCGCTCCAGCTTCACGGCCTTCTGCACCACGCGGAAGCCGTTGCGGCGCATCCAGTGCAGGAAGCCCCGCTGCCGGTCGGCGTTCTCGTCCACGCCGGTGTAGAAGAAGGCGCGCAGCAGCTCGCGATCCTTCCCCACCAGCACGCCCAGCAGCCGGGAGTAGTCCACCTCGAAGCCCAGCTGGCGGGCGGAGTGGAAGAGGTTGTTGCCGTCGATGAACACGGCGCAGCGCATCATGGGCTTCCTCGCGTGCAAAACGGGGGCGGCCCCCGGGAGCCTCTAAAGGCCCGCCAGGAGCGGGCATCCCCATGATGGCAGGGGCCCTGTGGGCGCCCCACAAGAAAAAAGGAAGGCGGCCCGCCTGGGGCGGGCCGCTTCAAGGCGCGGGCGCGGCCTACTTCAGGAGGCTGTCGATGGCCGCGTTCAGCGTGGCGCTGGGCCGCATGGCCTGGCCGGTCTTCGCCGCGTCGGGGCGGTAGTAGCCGCCCATGTCCACAGGGCGGCCCTGGGCGCCGACGAGCTCCGCGTTGATCTTCGCCTCGTTCTCGCGCAGCTGCTTGGCCACGGGCGCGAAGCGGGCCTTCAGCTCGGCGTCCTTCGCCTGTGCGGCCAGGGCCTCGGCCCAGTAGAGGGCCAGGTAGAAGTGGCTGCCGCGGTTGTCGATCTGGCCGACCTTGCGGGCCGGGGACTTGTCGTTGTCCAGGAAGAGGGCGATGGCCTGGTCCAGGGTCTCGGCCAGGACCGCCGCCTTGGCGTTTCCGAAGGTGTTGCCCACGTGCTCCAGCGAGGCGCCGAAGGCGCAGAACTCGCCCAGGCTGTCCCAGCGCAGGTAGCCCTCCTCCTGGAACTGCTGCACGTGCTTCGGGGCGGAGCCGCCTGCGCCGGTCTCGAAGAGCCCGCCGCCGGCCATCAGGGGCACGATGGAGAGCATCTTGGCGCTGGTGCCCACCTCGATGATGGGGAAGAGGTCCGTGAGGTAGTCGCGCAGCACGTTGCCCGTGACGGAGATCGTGTCCAGGCCCTTGCGGAAGCGCTCGCAGGTGGCCTTCATGGCCTCCACGGGGGGCAGGATGCGGATGTCCAGGCCCGCGAGGTCGTGGTCCTTCAGGTAGGTCTCCACCTTGGCGATGATCTGGGCGTCGTGGGCGCGGGCCTTGTCCAGCCAGAAGATGGCGGGGGTCTTGCTCAGGCGGGCGCGGGTGACGGCCAGCTTCACCCAGTCCTGGATGGGGGCGTCCTTCGTCTGGCAGGCGCGGAAGATGTCGCCGGTTTCGACCGTCTGCTCGAGCAGCGTCGCGCCGTTCCCGTCCACCACGCGGATCACGCCCGCCCCGGGGGCCTTGAAGGTCTTGTCGTGGGAACCGTATTCCTCGGCCTTCTGGGCCATCAGCCCCACGTTGGGCACGCTGCCGATGGTGGCGGGGTCGAAGGCGCCGTGTTGGCGGCAGTCGTCGAAGATCGCGCCGTACATCGTGGCGTAGCAGCGGTCCGGCACCAGGGCCAGGGTCTCGTGCAGCTTGCCGTCGGCCCCCCACATCTGGCCGCCGTCGCGCACCACCACGGGCATGGAGGCGTCGATGATGACGTTGTTGGGCAGGTGCAGGTTGGTGATGCCCTTGTCGCTGTCCACCATGGCCAGGGCGGGACGCCTGGCGTAGACCGCCTGGATGTCCGCCTCGATTTCGGCGCGCTTGGCCTCGGGCAGGGCCTGGATCTTGGCGTACAGATCGCCCAGGCCGTTGTTGAAGTTGACGCCCAGCTCCTTGAAGGTGGCGCCGTGCTTGGCGATCACGTCCTCGAAGAAGACCTCCACCGCATGGCCGAACATGACGGGGTCGCTGACCTTCATCATGGTGGCCTTCAGGTGCAGGGAGAGCAGCAGCCCCTCGCGCTTGGCGGCCTCGATCTGCTCGGCGTAGAAGGCGCGCAGGGCCTTCACGTTCATGACGGAGGCGTCGAGCACCTCGCCGGCCTTGAGGGGCAGCTTCTCCTTCAGCACCTGGGGCTGGCCGCCCTCGGGCACGAACTCGATGCGGGCGGTGGTGGCGCCCTTCAGGGTGGTGGAGACCTCGCTGCCGAAGAAGTCCTTGGCCGTCATGTGGGCCACGCGGGCCTTGCAGGAGGGCGTCCAGGCGGCCATGCGGTGGGGGTGCTTCTTCGCGTAGTTCTTCACCGCCAGCGGGGCGCGGCGGTCGGAGTTGCCTTCGCGCAGGACGGGGTTCACGGCGCTGCCGAGCACCTTGGCGTAGCGGGCCTGGACGGCCTTCTCCTCCTCGGTCTTCGGCGCCTCGGGGTAGTCGGGAACGTCGTAGCCCTTGCCCTGAAGCTCCTTGATGGCGGCCATCAGCTGGGGAACGGAGGCACTGATGTTCGGCAGCTTGATGATGTTGGCCTCCGGCTTCTGGGCCAGCTCGCCCAGGAGGGCCAGGTGGTCCGGGATGCGCTGGGCCTCGGCGAGCTTCTCAGGGAAGTTCGCGAGGATGCGCCCCGCCAGGGAGATGTCGGCCGTCTCCAGCTCGATGCCGGTGCCCTTGGTGAAGCCCCGCATGATGGGGAGCAGAGAGTGGGTCGCCAGCGCCGGCGCCTCGTCGATCTCCGTCCAGATGATCTTCTGCGTGCTCATGTCCTCTCCGTGCCTGGTGCAGCAGGCGCAAGGCGCGTGCAGGGGTGCCCTCCACCCATCACGCGGTTTCCCAAGCCTCCCATAGGCCCGATACGCCTTCAAGGTGCCTTGCACATTAGCAAAGGCGTGACAAAAACCGAGACACGGGCCGCCGTCGCGGCGGCCTCGCACCAGCCCTGGAACCTGGGCCCCGGGGGGACCTCCCGTCGGCCGGTTGGGGGAAATCCGCTTCTTTGCAGAATGCCGCCTTTTCCTCCGACCAGGGGCGGGGTCCGGGCTGTGGAACAATGCCCCCATGTCGGATGCGGCGGGCGCCTTCTTCCAGAGTGACCGGGTGGACGACCGTCCCCTGCGCCACACCCTGCTTCTGCGCCTCGCGGGATACCTGAGGCCCTACTGGCCGGGGCTGGTCGTGCTCCTGCTGCTCATGGCCGCCGGCGCCGTGCTGGAGGTGCTGCCCAGCGAGTTCACCCTGCGCCTCATCGACCGCCACGTCGCGGCAGGAAGCCTGCGGGGTGCGGGCCCCCTGGTGCTGGCCTTCCTCGCCTTCCTGCTGCTCGGCTTCGCGGTGCAGCTGGCCCGCACTTGGCTGCTGGCCTACGTGGGCCAGATGGCCATGCTGGACCTCCGCCACCAGCTCTTCGCGCACCTGATGGGGCGCAGCACGCGCTTCTTCCACCGGCACCCCGTGGGGCGCCTGATGACCCGGGTGGGGAGCGACGTCCAGAACCTGAACGAGATGTTCGGCAGCGGCTTCGTGGCCATCGTGGGGGACGCCCTGGCGCTGGTGGCCATCGTGGCCTGGATGTTCAGCCGCCATGCCGGGCTTGCGGCCATCGCCCTCGGCATCATGCCCTTCCTGCTGGTGGCCACCGAGCTGTTCCGGCGCCGCGCCGGGGAGGCCTTCCGGGAGACGCAGGGCCGCTACGCCGCCATCCAGGCCTTCCTGCAGGAGCAGCTCTCGGGCATGTCGCTGGTGCAGGTCAACGGCCAGGAGGCCCGCAGCCTGGCGCAGTTCCGGGAACTGAACGGGCACTACCTGCGGGCCTTCCTGCGCACGATCTTCGCCTACGCGGTCTTCTTCCCCGTGGTGGAGTTCATCACGGGCGCCACCCTGGCGGCGCTGATCCTCTATGCGGGATGGCGCCTGGAGGCCGGGGCCCTGAGCCTCGGGATGCTGCTCGCCTTCATCCAGCAGTCGGGACGCTTCTTCCGGCCCATCCGGGAACTGGCGGAGCGCTACAACGTGATGCAGACGGCCATGGCCTCCAGCGAGCGCATCTTCCGCCTGCTGGACGACCGGGACGAGATCCCCGAGGCGCCGCAGGCCCTTCCCGTGCGCTTCGCGCGGGAGATCCGCCTGGAGGGGGTGGGCTTCGCCTATGAAGCCGAAGGGCGGCGCGTGCTGCAGGACGTCTCGGGCGTGATTCCGAAGGGGCGGCGCATCGCGGTCGTGGGGGCCACCGGCGCGGGCAAGAGCACCCTCATCCACCTGCTCATGCGCTTCTACGATCCCCTGGAGGGGCATGTGATGGTGGACGGCGTGGACGTGCGCGGGCTGAGGCTGAAAGAGCTGCGGGGCCTCTTCGGGCTGGTGCTCCAGGATGTCTTCATCTTCAGCGGCAGCCTGGAGGAGAACATCCTCCTGGGGCGTCCGATGGACGCCCAGCGCCTGGCCGCCGTGCTGGAGCAGAGCCAGCTGGAAGCCCTGGTGGGGCGTCTTCCCGAGGGGCTGTCCACCCAGGTGGGCGAGCGGGGCCAGAAGCTCAGCGCCGGGGAGCGCCAGCTCGTGGCCTTCGCACGGATGCTGTACGGCGCACCCGAGGTGCTGCTGCTGGACGAGGCCACGGCGAACATCGACAGCGAGACGGAGCTGCGGATCCAGTCGGTCATCGCCGCCGTGAGCCACCGCCTCACCACCTTCACCGTGGCCCACCGCTTGAGCACCATCCGCGACGCGGACGAGATCTGGGTGATGGAGCAGGGGCGCATCGTGGAGCGCGGCAGCCACGAGGCCCTGATGGCCCTGGAAGGTGCCTACGCGCGGCTGGTTGGCCTGCAGTTCGGGGAGGCGACGGCCTGAGCCTCCAGCCGCGTCTGGAGCGGCTCCGGCGGCGGGCAGGAGAGCTCCATCCAGGTCCCCGTGCGCGGGTGGGGGAGCCCCAGGCGGTGGGCGTGCAGCAGGTAGCCCAGGTCGCCCGGCAGGGCGGGGGACTCCGCACGGATGCCGCCGCCCGGCGCGTAGAGCTGATCGCCCGCAAGCGGGAAGCCGGCGGCGGCCATGTGGATGCGGATCTGGTGGGGGCGCCCCGTCTCGATCTGCACCTCCAGGAGGCTGTGCGCCTCCCTGCGCTCCAGCACCCGCGCGCGGCTGAGGGCGGGCCTGCCGGAGGGAGAGGCGGCGTGGACGGTGCCCAGGCGCCCGTGGGGCACGGGGCCGATGGGCACCTCCACCTGGAAGCGCGCCTCCGGGGGGTGGCCCTCCACCAGGGCACGGTAGACCTTCTCGAGGCGGTGCGCGCGCAGGCCGGCGGCCAGGGCGGCCCCCGCCTCCGGTGTGCGGAAGAAGAGCACGAGGCCCGAGGTGCCCCGCCCGAGCCGGTGCAGGGGCGATGCCTCGGGGAAGGCCTGGCGCACCAGATGCAGGAGGGTGTGCTCCAGGAAGCCGCCCGCGGGCAGGGTGGGCAGGCCCGAGGGCTTGGCCACCGCCAGGAGTTCCGCGTCCTCGTAGAGGATCCCGAAGTTCAGGGGCACCGCGGGCTCCTCCCAGGGAGGCCGGGCCCAGGCCACGGTCTGCCCGGGGCGGAGCACCTGGTCGGGGCGGCCGGGCTGTCCATCCACGGCCACCTCGCCAGCCTCGATGCGCGCCCGCCAGGTCGCCTCGTCGCTGTGGCGATGACGGAGGAGATGCCCCAGGAGGCTGCATCCCGCCCGGCGGTCGTCCAGCATCTCAACGTAGGTGAAGCCGTGGTTCACGGGTGCTCCCTCGACCACCATAGCCGCCCCGGTGCGGCGGAGCGGTAGGCTGGAAGGCGTCATGCTCGCCCTTCCCCCGCTCTATCCCATCACCGACGCGCGCGCGCCGCTCAGCCTCTCGGAACAGGTGGCGCGCTTCGGGGAGGCGGGCTTTCCCCTAGTGCAGTTCCGGGGCAAGCCCCTGGACGTGCGCACCCAGTGGGCGGAGCTGCGCAAGGCCCTGGCGGAGGCCGCGGCCCGGGGCGGGTGGCCCCTGGTGGTCGTGAAGGACCGGGCGGACCTGGCGCTGCTCGCCACCCGGGAGGGCCTCGCGCCCTGGGGCCTGCACCTGGGGCAGGGGGACCTCCCGCCCGCAGAGGCGCGACGCCTGCCGGGCCTGCAGGACCTTCACCTCGGAACCAGCACCCACGCACCCCTCGAGTGGAGCGCGGTGGATCCGGCCTGCGACCACGCGGGCGTGGGCCCCTTCCGCGCCACCGCCACGAAGGGGGATGCGGCCGCACCCGTGGGGCTGGAGGGCCTTGCGGGCGGCTGTCGCGCGCTGCGCGCGGCGGGGATCGCCCCCGTGGCCATCGGTGGCCTCACCCTGGAGGACGCGCCGGACGCCTTCCGGGCTGGCGCCGAGAGCCTGGCCATGGTGGGCGAGCTGGCGCGGGCGCAGGACCCCGCGGCCCTGCTCCGGGAGGCCCAGCGATGCCGCTGGCGGACCCATCCCCTCCCGCAGGGAGCCGGCGTCGTACTCGTGGGCGGCAGCGGCGCGGGCAAGACCGCCCTGGCCCGCGCCCTCGGCCAGCGCCTCGGCCTCCCCGCCCTGGACCTGGACCAGGCGGTGGAAGCGCGGGGCGGGCGGAGCATTCCGGAGCTCTTCGCCGCAGGGGAGGCGGTCTTCCGGGGGCTGGAGGCGGGTTGCCTGCCGCCTCTGCTCGCCCGGCCGGCGGTGGTGGCCCTGGGGGCGGGGGCCTGGGAGGACGCCGCGGTGCGGGGGGCGGTGCAGCGCTCCGGATTCCGGGTGCTGTGGCTGGCGGAGCGGCCCGACGTGGCTTGGGCCCGGGTCGGGGGGGATCCCTCCCGGCCGCTGGCCCGGGACCGGGAGGGCTTCCTGGCGCGCTGGCGCCTGCGGATGCACCGCTGGGGCGGGCTGGCCGCGGTGCTGCCCCTGGGACAGGACGCCGCCACCCTGGCGTCCCAGCTGACGGCGTCTGCCAGCGCCCCGTGACGGGGGTGTGACGGGAGCGGGCTAGACTGGGAACGCTTTCCCCCCAACCATCCCGCGCCCGCGCGCCAGCCTCGTCGAAGACGGGTGCAGCTCCAGAACCTGTCACACTGAGGCCAGCCCCCAAACTCCATGGACCTTCTCCTTTCGGATATCCACGCGAACCTGCACGCGCTTCGTGCCGTGCTGCGCTGGGCGCGCCGCCGGAAGATCGACCGCTACGTGGTGCTGGGGGACCTGGTGGGCTACGGGGCCCACCCCGGCGAGGTGATCGCCCGGATCCAGGCGCTGGAGCCCTGCCTGGCGGTGCGGGGCAACCACGACACCGCCTGCTGGGATCCGCACGGCGGCCTCGGCTTCAGCCTGCCCGCCCGGGAGGCGGTGGCCTGGACCCGTGCCCAGCTTCCGGAGGAGCAGCTCGCCTTCCTGCGGGGGCTGCCCCGGGGACCGGTGGCGGTGGGGGAGGGCTACCTGATCGCCCACGGAAGCCCCGGCGACGAGAACGTCTACCTGCTGCACCCCAGCGACATCCGCCAGGCCTTCGAGGCCTTCCAGGGCCCCCTCTGCTTCTTCGGGCACACCCACATGCCGGGCCTCTTCGAACTGGGGCCCGGGGGCGCCGGGTTCCGCTGGTTCCCCATGCTGCCCGGGGAACCCTTCGACCTGAAGGGGGACTGCCGCTACCTGGTGAACCCCGGCTCCGTGGGGCAGCCGAGGGACCGCGATCCCCGCGCCAGCTGCATGGGCTACGACCCCGTGCGCCGCCGCGTATGCCTCTACCGCATCCCCTACGACGTGGAAGGCGCCGCCGCCGCCATCCGTGCCGCCTCCCTGCACCCCTCCCTCGCCGACCGCCTGCGCGAAGGCCTCTGAATCCAGCCGGTGCCCCATGACCCCAAGCGAACTGAATGCCCAAGACGAGCTGTTCGTGACCCTGCTGCGCAGCGCGCAGGAGAGCCATGCCACGGTGAGCATCCGCCCCTTCGGCGGCGTGCGGATCCAGGGCGACCTCCAGGTGAAGGGCCTGGAGCCCGGGCTGGCCATCCACCTGGGGGGCCTGAAGCGCCGGGACCAGGTGGACCCCCGGGGCACCGCGGTGGCGGTGACCATCCTCGTGGGCGAGGAGGTGCTCACCTTCCGCACCCAGCTGCTGGACCCCATCATCGCGACGGAGGGGGACACCCTCTTCCCGCCGGTGCTGCGCGTCGCCTGGCCGTCCCAGGGCATCCAGATCCATCGCCGCAGGATCCTGCGCGTGGCCACGCCGGACCTCGAGCCCCTGGAGGCCACGGTGGCCTATGGCGCGTGGAAGCTGCAGGGCCAGCTCCTGAACCTCACCGAGACGGGCATGGGCCTCGGGCTCCGCGAGCGGGTGGCCATCGGGCTGCACGCCCACGTGGAGGTGACGGCGGTGCTCCCGCTGCCCGGGGGCCAGCCCTTCCAGGCCACGGGGGAGGTGCGCCACGTGGAGTTCGTGGCGGAGGAGGCCATGCCCACGCGCCTGGGCCTGGTGCTCGGCTGCATGACCGACGCCACGCGGGAGGCGCTCCGCAGCTTCATCCAGGCCCGCAGGGCGGACCGCTCCGAGGTGCTGCGCCACAGCCTGTGACCCCGGCTCCGGAGGCTCGTGGGACACTGGCGTCATGAAGACGCTGGCGCTGCGCGTGGACGTGGACACCCTGGAAGGCTCCCTGAAGGGCATTCCAGCCCTGCTCCGGACCCTGGACCGTCACCGGATGCGGGCCACCTTCTTCCTGAGCCTCGGTCCCGACAGCTCCGGCAAGGCCATCCGCCGCGTCTTCCGGCCGGGCTTCCTGGCCAAGATGCGCCGCACCAAGGCCACCCAGCTCTACAGCCTGAAGACCATGCTCTACGGGACCCTGCTGCCCGCGCCGGTGATCCACCGCCGGGCGGCAGCGGAGATGCGCGCCGCCCAGGCTGCGGGCCACGAGGTGGCCATCCACGCCTGGGACCACGTGCAGTACCACGACCTGCTGGACCGCAAGAGCCGCCGCTGGCTGGAGGCCTGGTTCGCCCGGGCCCACGCGGCCTTCCAGGAGGTCTTCGGCACGCCCGCGAAGGGCGCGGTGAGTCCCGCCTGGCGCTGCAACGACGCGACCCTGGAGATCCAGGAGGGCTACGGCCTGGACTATGCCGGGGACTGCCGCGGCCTGGAGGCCTTCTTCCCCGTGGTGGGCGGCCGGGCGCTCGCCACGCTGCAGGTGCCGACCACGCTCCCCACGATGGACGAGCTGCTGGGCCTCGACGGCCTGGACGCAGGTGCCGTGAACGACCGCCTGTGGTCGCTTGTGCGGGAGGACGCCCTGAACGTCTACGCCCTGCACACCGAGGTGGAGGGCGGCGCGCTCGCCGGAGCCTTCGACGCCTTCCTGCAGGGCCTGCGGGACCGCGAGGTGGCCATCCGCACCCACGCGGACTGGGTGCCGGAGCTGAAGGCCGCCGGGCCTCCGCAGCGGGAGATCACCCGCCGGGAGATCCCGGGACGGGCGGGCTGGGTGAGCTGGGGGGCCTGATGGCGGCCTTCCGCGCCCTGCGCCACCGGGACTTCGGCTTCTATTTCTCGGGACAGCTGGTGTCCATGGTGGGCACCTGGATGCAGACCGTGGCCATGGGCTGGTGGGTGTACCGCCTCACGGGCCGGGCCTCGGACCTGGGACTGGTGATCTTCGCGGGCACGGCACCCGCGGTGCTTCTCGGCCCCCTTGGCGGACTGGCGGCGGACCGCGTGCCGCCCCGCACCCTCGTGTTCCTCAGCCAGCTCGCCTACCTGGTCCAGGCCCTGCTCCTGACCGCGCTCTTCCACCGGGGTCCGGTGGCTTTGGGAAGCATCCTCGCCCTGGCGGTCTGCAACGGCCTGATCACGGCCTTCGACGTGCCGGGGCGCCAGGTGCTGGTGGCCCGGATCGTGCCCCGCGAGGACCTGCCCAACGCCATCGCTCTCCAGAGCGCCCTCTTCCACGGCAGCCGCATCCTGGGGCCCACCCTGGCGGGCCTGGTGCTTGCCGTGGGGCACGAGGGGTGGTGCTTCGCCCTGAACGCCCTGAGCTACGTGGCCTCCCTCGCGACCCTGGCCGCGGTGGGCGGGCGGGAGATCCCGGCGGGCGAGGCCCGGGGCGGCTTTGCGGAGCTCCTGAAGGGCTTCCGCCACCTCTGGACGCACCGGCCCAGCCGCCGCCAGATGGTCCTGCTCGCCGTCGTGGTGGGCCTCGGCATGCCCTTCACCACGCTGCTTCCGGCCATGGCCAAGGACGTGCTCGGGGTCGGGGCCAGGGAGCTGGGCTGGATGATGGGCTGCTCGGGCACGGGCGCCACCCTGGGCGCGCTGCTGCTCGCCTCCCGCAAGGATCCGCGGGAGCTGGAGCGCAGCCTGCGCCTGGCCTCCTTCGCCTTCCCGGTCTTCCTGGGCCTCTTCGCCCAGGCCCGCAGCCTGCCCCTGGCCTGCCTGCTGCTGGCCTGCACCAGCTTCTCCCTCACCTCCTTCAATACGGCCACCAACACCCTCACGCAGCTGATGGCGCCGGAGGGCCTGCGGGGGCGCGTCATGGGGGGCTACAACATGCTCTTCATGACCGCCATGCCCCTGGGAACCCTGGGCGCAGGGCTGCTGGGGCAGCGGCTGGGCATCACCCTGGCCTTCGGCCTCGGAGCCCTGGGCTGCCTGCTGGGCGCCTCGGTCTTCCTGGCCTCGGGCTTCCGCCGCTCGTGATCCCCTGCACAGCGCCGGCTCCGGATACTTCCAAGACGTCTGGAAACGGAAGCCCGGAGGCCCCATGACCACATTCATCCACGAGATCCGCGCCTACGAGCTGCTGGACCGGGCGGGCCTCGCCACGCCCCGGCGCGGCGTGATCCGCCAGGCCGGCGATGCGGCCAAGCTGCCCTTCCAGGCTGGCGAGGGCGTGGTGGTGAAGGGCGTGGCCGACGACGTGTGGCACAAGTCCGATATCGGCCTGGTGCGCTTCGCCGACTTCGACGCGGCCGCGCTGGAAGCCACCGCGGCGGAGATGCAGGGCATCGGCGAGGCGCACGGCGCCTGGATCGGCACCCTGGTGGCGGAGAAGGTGCCCTTCAAGACCCTTTCGGGCCAGCCCACCGAGGCGCTCGTGGCCCTGCGCAAGACGCCCGAGGCGGGCTGGACCATCGTGCTGGGCCTGGGCGGCATCCTCACCAACGCCTGGGGCGAGGAGATCCGTCCCCTGCTGTGGCCCGTGGCCCTCGTCACGCCCCAGGAAGCCTTCGAGGACTTCAAGGCCCACTGGCTGGGCCGCACCTGGCTGGGCACCATGCGCCAGGGCAAGGCGCTCACGGACGAGGCGAAGCTGGTGGCCTTCTTCGAGGGCCTGTGGAAGCTGGTAGACCTGCTGGAGGCCGAAGGCGCCACCCTGCTGGAGATGAACCCCGTGGTGGTGGGGCCCGAGGGCCACCCGCTGCCCCTCGACGGCGTGGGCACGGTCGAGCCCAAGGCCCCGGAGGCGCCCAGGGCCCGCTTCGACGCGGCCCGCATCCAGGAGGTGCTGCTGCGCCCGAAGCGCATCGCGCTGGCGGGCATCTCCAACAAGGCCGGCAACCCCGGCCGCATCATCCTGGACAACCTGCTGAAGGGCGGCATGGAGCGCGAGGGGATCATCCCCATCAAGCCCGGCACGCCCGAGATCGACGGCCTGCCCTGCCTGGAGGGCGTGCAGGACCTGAAGGACCGGCCCGTGGACATCCTCATCGTGAGCCTGCCCGCGCCGGTGGCGGTGGAGACCATCGAGCAGCTCTGCGCCCAGGGCGGCGGCGCGGAGGTGCTGTACCTCGTGTCCGGCGGCATCGGCGACGGCGCCGACAAGGCGGGCTTCGGCCGGAAGGTGCAGGCCCTGCTGGCGGAGCGCCGCAGCATGGGCCTCTGGACGCCCCTCATCATCGGGCCCAACGGCCTGGGCTTCCTGAGCGCCGACAAGGACCTGAACACCCTCTTCATCCCCACCGAGAAGCTGCCCGCGAAGCTGTCCGGCGGTCCCCTGGCCCTGGTGAGCCAGTCCGGCGCCTTCCTGGTGGCGCGGCTCAGCGCCTGCCCCTACCTGCCCATGCGCTACGCCTGCTCCATCGGCAACCAGATGGACCTGCGCCTCTCGGGTTTCCTGAAGGCGCTGGGCGCCGACCCGGAGCTCAAGGTGCTGGCCACCTACGTGGAGGGCTTCGCGCCCGGCGATCTGATGGACTTCGCCACCGAGGCCCGGGCCATCACCGCCAGCGGCCGCCGCGTGGTGCTCTACAAGGGCGGTCGCAGCGCCGCGGGCATGGCCGCCGCCAGCAGCCACACCGGCGCCCTCGCGGGCGACTGGGAGCTGCAGAAGGCCCTTCTTAAGCGCGCGGGCGTCATCGTCTGCGAGAGCCTCGCCGACTTTGACGCGGTGCTCTTCTGGCTGGCCTCCTTCCCCGCAGGCACGCCCCGCAAGACCGCCGTCATCACCAACGCGGGCTTCGAGAGCGTGGTGAGCGCCGACCTGGTGGAGACGCCGCTGGAAGGCGTGCGCCTGAGCGATGCGGAGAAGGCCGCGCTGGCCGCCATGATCGAGCGCCACGGCCTGGCCGGGCTGGTGGGCGCGCACCTGCCCCTGGACCTCACGCCCATGGCTTCCGAGGCCCCCTACCTGGTGGGCACCGAGCTCATCGCGAAGGGCGAGGCCGACAGCGTGGTGGTGGGCCTCGTGCCCCTCACGCAGCGCCTGGAGACCCGCGATCCCGAAAAGATGGACGCCTTTGCCCGGGAGCTCC
This sequence comes from uncultured bacterium, assembly GCA_964292295.1. Classification (GTDB taxonomy): domain Bacteria; phylum Acidobacteriota; class Holophagae; order Holophagales; family Holophagaceae; genus CAXYVC01. Next base: position 6,630 of record CAXYVC010000040.1, on the reverse strand, counting down.
TGGCCGTGGCGCGCCGCACCGGCGTGCGCGTGGGCGTGGCGGTGGACGCGGGCTTCGCCTTCGACCCCTACCGCGAGGCCCTCATGAAGGCCGGACTGCCCGTCTTCGCCACCATGGAGCGTGCGCTCCAGGGTCTGCGCAAGCTCGCGGAACGGTAGAGGCCGTCCCATCCCAGGAACGCCCCCGCGACGGGGGCGTTCCTGGGATGGGAGCCATTCGGAAAGCGGGAAGGGGGCCGCCGTCAGCCCCTTCCCGGGGGACGGGGCCTTCGTTTCGAGGGACGAAAACCGGCTTCGAACGGGCAGGGGATGTGACGCCTTCCCAAGGGGAACCGCGTACACTCGGGGTTTTCAGAGGTCTCGCCCCATGGTTCCCGGTTGCCGACAGAAGCAGCGCCGCGCGGAGCACGAGGCGAGGTCCGCCTGTGTGGAGGACGCGGTCCGAGGCTGATTGCCCCCCGTTACCAACAATTCCATCCACGACCCACAGGAGATCCCATGCCCAAGACCCTCATCGAACCCTTCCGCATCAAGGCCGTCGAGCCCATCCGCATGACCACCCGCGAGGAGCGCGTGAAGCTGCTGGAGGAGGCCAAGCTGAACGTCTTCAAGCTCCGTGCCGAGGACGTGCTCATCGACTGGCTCACCGACTCTGGCACCGGCGCCATGAGCAGCGCCCAGTGGGCCGCCATCATGATGGGCGACGAGAGCTACGCCGGCGCCAAGAGCTTCTACCGCCTGGAGTCGGTCATCCGGGACATCACCGGGATGGAGCACTTCATCCCGACCCACCAGGGCCGCGCCGCCGAGAAGGTGCTCTTCGGCGCCGTCTGCAAGGCCGGCGACCTGGTGCCCAACAACTGCCACTTCGACACCACCCGCGGCAACCTCGAGTTCATCGGCGTGGAGGCCGTGGATCTCGTCATCAAGGAGGGCCTGCAGCCCGCCCTGATCCACCCCTTCAAGGGCAACATCGACCTGGAGCGCGTGGAGGAGCTGCTCAAGAAGGAGGGCCACCGCATCCCCTTCGGCATGATCACGGTGACGAACAACACCGGCGGCGGACAGCCGGTGTCCATGCAGAACATCCGCGAGTACAGCGCCCTCCTGAAGAAGTACGGCAAGAAGCTCGTCATGGACGTCTGCCGCTTCAGCGAGAACGCCATGTTCATCAAGATGCGGGAGAAGGGCTACGAGAACAAGACGATCAAGGAGATCGTCCAGGAGATGTTCAGCTACGCCGACGGCGCCACCATGAGCGCCAAGAAGGACGGCATGGTGAACATCGGCGGTTTCATCGTGCTGCGCTCGGGCGAGTGGCGCGACGCCGTGAACAACATGCTGATCATGATGGAGGGCTTCCTCACCTACGGCGGCATGGCCGGGCGCGATCTGGAGGCGCTGGCCGTGGGCCTGGAGGAGGGCATGGAGGAGAGCTACCTGCGCTACCGCCTGCGCACGGCGGAATACCTGGGCGAGAAGCTGGATGCCGCGGGCATCGGGTACGTGAAGCCCACGGGCGGCCACGCGGTCTACATCGATGCGAAGAGCGTGCTGCCCAACATGCCCGTGGAGCAGTACCCCGCCTGGGCCCTCTGCAACGCGCTCTACCTGGAGGGCGGCATCCGCGGCGTGGAGATCGGCTCCGTCATGTTCGGCAAGCACCTGGACGACGGCACCGAGACCTACCACAGCATGGAGCTGGTGCGCCTCGCCTTCCCCCGCCGGATGTACACCCAGTCCCACTTCGACCTCGCGGCCGAGGTGCTGGCCGAGGTGAAGGCCAACGCCAAGAGCATCCGCGGCGTGCGGATCACGAAGCAGCCGAAGTTCCTGCGCCACTTCACCTGCGAGTGTGCCTGGGCCTGAACCGCGAAGCGTCCCTGAAAAGAAGGAAGGGCCCGCCATCCGGCGGGCCCTTCCTTCTTCGACATCCAGCGTCAGGCCTTCCGCAGGGTGTCCAGCATGGCGGGGAGGCCGTCGCCCCCGCAGAGGACGGGCACGCCGAGCTCCCGCTGCAGCTCCTCCAGGCCCAGGTCGTCCAGGAAGACGGGGCGCGTGCTGGAAGTGCCGGGCAGGGCGTACTGGTCCGTGGGGCCGGTCTCGTGGCGCAGGCTCGCGCTGGGCACCACCACCGCATCCACCCAGTCGGTGCGGTCCCCGTGGGCCGCGCGGTCGGCGCGGGCGGTTTCCAGAAGGTCGCGCCCGCAGAGGAGTCCGGCGACCGTGACGCTGCTCCCGAAGGCGCGGTTGGGCACGGCCAGGGCCCGCAGGTCGCTGCCCACGGCCTGGTTCAGGAGCTCCAGCTCCCGCGCCAGCACCGGCGCGAAGCTGGCGCCCGTGAGCACCAGCACGCGACGGCCCCGGAAGCCCTCGGCCCTCGGGCTGCGCCGGAAGCGCCGCGACTGTTCGAGGAAACGCCGCACCAGGCCCACGCCGTTCTCCAGCTGAGACCAGGAGCGGCTGTAGAAGGAGCGCCCTGGCACCTCGAGGCCCGCGCGGCAGAACCACTCGTCCGCCAGGAGCAGCCAGGGCTCCCCGTCGTTCGCCGCGGTGAGGCGGCGCGCCTCCGGCGTCCAGCGTTTGGCCCAGGCGGCGGCGTAGGCCGCGTCCACGTCCGGAATCTGAGGGAGCCCCTCCCGGTGCGAGGTGAGGCCCACGGGCACGCAGGAGAGGCTCAACACGCCGCCCTGTCCCGCGAAGGGTCCCGTTTCCTGGAAGGCGCGGCGCGCCCACAGGTCCGCCAGCGTGCGCTCCCAGGCGGCGCCGTCGTTCAGGCCGGGCACCAGCACCACCTGCGTGTGCATCTGCACGCCACCCCGGATGAGGCGGTCGAGCTTCCGCAGGATGTCGCCCTCCCGCGGGTTGCCCACCACCCGCACCCGCACGGCCGGGTCCGTCGCGTGCACGGAGACGTGGACGGGGCTGAGGCGCTCACGCACCACGCGGTCGAGCTCGGCGTCGTCGCTGCTGCTCAGGGTGCTGAAGTGGCCGTACAGGAAGGAGAGGCGGATGTCCTCGTCCTTGAGGTAGAGGCTCTTGCGGAAGCCCTTCGGCATCTGCTGCACGAAGCAGAAGACGCAGTTCTGGCGGCAGAGCTTCAGGGGATCCTGCGCCAGGTCCACGCCCAGGCCGTCGCCACCGTTCTCCAGGAGCACGGTCTCCCGGCTGCCGTCCGGGCGCTGGAAGCACAGCTCGGTCTCGTCCTTGAGGCTCACCAGGTACTGGTAGTTCAGCTGGTCCAGCACCGCCTCGCCGTTCAGCGCCAGGATGCGGTCGCCGGCCCGCAGGCCCGCCGCCTCGGCCAGGCTGCCGGGAAACACGGCGGTAACGAGGACACCGGAGGGACGGGCCATGGCGGGGCTGCTCCTGGGAAGGGATGCGGCGCTCAGAGCTCCGCCACGGGGAACTTGGAGAGGTAGCGCTCGGCGCCGTCGCAGAGCAGGGTGGCCACGCGGCTCCCGGGGGGCAGGCGGCGGGCCAGTTCCCGGGCGGCAAACACATTGCAGCCGCTGCTGCCGCCCACGAGGCAGCCCTCCGTGCGGATCAGCTCACGGGCCGTGGCCAGGCTGTCCGCGTCCGCCACGTCGATGATGGTGTCGGCCAGGGATGCGTCCAGCACCGCCGGAAGGTAGGTGGAGCCGATGCCCTCCACCGCCCACTCGCCGGCCGGTGCGCCCCCGTAGACGGAGCCCACGGGCTGCACCAGGGCGGCGACGAGCTTCGGGTTCAGCGCCTTCAGGCGGCGCACGGTGCCCGTCCAGGTGCCGCCGCTGCCCGCGGCGATGGCGATGCCGTCCACCCGGCCGTCCATCTGCTCCCAGATCTCCTCGGCGGTGGGGGCGGGGTGGGTTCCGGGGTTGGCCCGGGTGTCGTACTGGCGGCTCAACCAGGCCCGAGGGATGCGCTTCGCCAGCGCCTCCGCGTGGGCCACGGCCCCGTCCATGCCCGCACTGCGGGGCAGCACCACGAGCTCCGCGCCCAGGGCCTTCACCAGCTGCATCTTCTCCCGGCTGTACTTGTCGGTCATCACGATGATGCAGCGGTAGCCCAGGGCCTGGGCGGCCATGGCGAGCCCGAGCCCCGTGTTGCCCGCCGTGGCCTCGATGACGGTGCTGCCGGGCTCCAGCTCACCCCGGGCCTCCGCCGCGCGCAGCATCCCGAGGCCCACACGGTCCTTCACGCTGCCGCAGGGGTTCAGGTACTCCAGCTTGGCGAAGAGCTGGAGCTCCGGCGCGTAGCGGCGCAGGCGGAGCATCGGCGTGCAGCCCACGAGGTCGAGGATGCTGTCGATGACGGTCGGAAGGGTGCGGGAGAGCGTCTGCATGGCACGTCCAGGCTCCATCCTATCGGGCCGGGACCCTCAGCGCTTCTCCTCCAGCTCCAGCCACTCCAGCTCGAGGGCCTCCAGCGCGCTTTTCGCCTCCTCCTGTGCGCGCAGGGCGGCGTGTCCCGGGGATTCCAGGGAGAGGAAGGCGTCGGGCGCGTTCAATGCCGCTTCCAGCTCCGCGAGGCGGCCCTGGAGCGCCTCCAGGGCGCCTTCCACCTCGGCCAGGCGCCGCTGCTCCTTCTGGCTGAGGCCCGCCTTCCGCGCCTTGGGGACCTCCGGGCGCGGTGCGGTCCTGGGAAGGGGCGCCTCCGGGGGCCTCCGCTCCGCCTCCCGCTGTGCGCGCAGGCTGTGCACGGTGGCGGGCGGGCCTTCGTACAGTTCCCAGCGCGGCGTCCCGCCCGGGTGGAAGGCCAGGGTGTGGGTGGCCACCTGGTCCAGGAAGAAGCGGTCGTGGCTCACCAGGAGCAGGGTGCCCGGGAAGTCCGAAAGGGCCTCCTCCAGGTTCTGGAGGGTGGGGATGTCCAGGTCGTTGGTGGGCTCGTCCAGCACCAGCAGATCCGCGGGGTGCAGCATGGTGCGGGCCAGGAGCAGGCGGTTGCGCTCGCCGCCCGAGAGGGTGGCGGCCAGGCGCCCCTGCTGGTCCACGGGAAAGCCGAAGCGGGTGAGGTACACGTGGGCGTGGAGGCTCATGCCGCCCACCTTCACCACGGCCGCCCGGTCCGCCAGGTTGTCCAGCACGCTGCGGGCGCCGTCCAGCTCGCCGCGCCCCTGGCTGATGGCGGAGGTGCTGGCCCTCGGGTGGCGGGCGACCGTGCCCGAGACGGGCTGCAGCTCCCCCAGGAGCAGGCGCAGCAGGGTGGACTTGCCGCTGCCGTTGGGGCCGAGCAGCGCCACGCGCATGCCCCGCTGCAGCACCAGATCCAGGCCGCCCACCAGCTCGGGGCCTCCGGGATAGGCGAAGGCGAGGCCCTCGGCGTGGAGCAGCGCGTCGCTGCGGTTCTCGCCGCTGCGGAAGGCCAGGCGTTCCCGGCTCTCCAGCCGGGTGCGCTCCTGCACGTCGTCCTTCAGGTCCAGCACGTCCTGGATGCGCAGCTTGGACTTCCGGGTGCGCGCCTTGGCGCCCCGGCGCAGCCAGGCCATCTCCCGTCGCAGGCGGTTCTGCAGGTGCTCCGTGAGGCGCGCCTCGCGGAACTCCCGGTCCGCCTTCTCCAGCAGGTAGTCACTGTAGCTTCCGTCGTAGCTGGTGAGGCGCCCCTCCTCCAGCTCCAGCATGCGGTCCACCACGCCGTCCAGCAGGTGGCGGTCGTGGGTGATGAGGAGCAGGGCGCCCTGGAAGGCCTGGAGCCACGCCTCGAGCTTCTCCACCTGCTCGGGATCCAGGTGGTTCGTGGGTTCGTCCAGCACCAGCACGTCCGGATCCTTCAGCCATGCCTGGGCCAGCGCCACGCGCTTGCGCCAGCCGCCGCTCAGGGTCTCCACCTCCGCCTCCAGGTCGGAGAGGCCCCAGGTGGTGCAGGCGGTGTGGAGGCGCGGCTCCAGGTCCCAGCCCATGTGGTGCAGGTGGTGCTCCACGACCTCCAGCTCCTGGTGGAGGCGCTCCTGCATCGGGGCATCCAGGCCGGGCGCCGCCAGGGCCTCGTGGATCTCCCCGTGGCGCGCGATGGGGGCGGCGTGCTCGGCCAGCGCGAGGCTCAGGGCCTCCCGCACCGTGGCGCGGGGGGCGAAGTGCGGATCCTGGGCGAGCCGCGCGATGCGCAGGCCCGCGGTGAGGATCACCTCGCCCCCGTCCGGAGCCTCCTCACCCGCCAGCAGGCGGAAGAGGGTGGACTTGCCCGCGCCGTTCCGCCCGATCAGGCCCACCTTTTCGCCCTGCAGGAGCCCGAGGCTCAGGTCCTCCAGGATGGGGGCGGCGCCGTACGCTTTGGATACCTTGACCAGGCTGAGGGCGATGCCCGCCATGGAGCCTCCTTCGCTCCAGGATCGCACGGAAGGCTGGCCCTCAGCGGGCCCGCAGGGAACGGATCATCTCCCGCGCCAGTTCTTCGGCCATGGCCTGCACGGCCTCGATCTCCTCCGGAAGGATCGCGTCCAGGTGGATGCCGCAGGTGAGGCTCACGCGGAGCTCGAGCGCCTCGGCCATCTCCCGGGCCAGGCGCTCCGCGAGGGGGCCCTCGCGGTGGCCGGGAAGCTCCAGGTGCTCCGCGGGGGCGCCGGGGAGGGCCAGGGCCACGGCGCCGATGAGGGGGCGATCGCCGCCGTGCAGGGTGACCACCAGGTCCTCGCCCTGGAAGTGGGTTGTGA
>CAXYVC010000039.1:0-20301 GCA_964292295.1 uncultured bacterium | reverse complement strand
GGGCGCACCGGCCCCGCCATCCTGGCCTACCGGCGGCTCGTGGCCGCAGTCCCCGGCCACGCCGACGCCTGGTGCAACCTCGCCTCGCTGCTCGTGGGCCTCGGCCGGCTCGACGAAGCCCGCACGGCCCTGGAGCGGAGCCTGCACCTGGCCCCGCAGAACCCCGTGGCCCGCTGCGTGGAGGGGGACCTCCTCCTGGCGGAAGGCCAGCCCCACGCCGCCGAGGCGGCCTTCCGCGCCTCGCTGGCGCTGGACGCGGGTTCCGTCCTGGCCCGGTCCCACCTCGCAGCCCTGCTCCAGCGCCTGGACCGGCCCGAGGAGGCCCTCCGCCTGGACGAAGAGGCCCTGGCCCTGGAGCCGAAGCGTCCGGAGCTGCGCCTGAACCACGGCTTCGGCCTGCTGCGCCTGGGGCGCCTGGAGGAGGCCGCCACGCGCTTCCAGGCCCTGCTGGAAGAGAATCCCGCCCATCCCCAGGCCCGCTGGAACCTGGCCTACGCGCGGCTCCTGCAGGGACGCTGGGCGGAGGCCTGGCCCCACTTCCACGCCCGCCTGGAGGTGCCCGAAGCCGCCCCCAACCTCCGGGCCTTCCCCCAGCCCCGCTGGGACGGCTCCCCGCTGGGGGAGCGCACGCTGCTGGTGTGGGGCGAGCAGGGCTACGGCGACGCGCTGCAGTTCGCCCGCTACCTGCCCCACCTGAAGCGTCTGGCAGGGGGGCGCATCCTCTACCTGGGCTACCCGGCCCTGCGGCCCCTCCTGGAGCCCCTGCCCGGCCTGGACGCCTTCCTGGAGGAGGGCCAAGCCCTGCCGCCCTTCGACCTCCAGATCCCGCTCCTGGAGCTGCCCGCCCTCTTCGGCACCACCCCCGACACCGTCCCCCCCGTCCCCTACCTGGAGGCCCCTCCGGGGGAGCTTCCCGCGGAGGCCGCACGGATGCTCGCGCCGGGCACCCTCCGGGTGGGCCTCGCCTGGTGCGGCTCGACGCTGCACGCCGAGGACCGCCGCCGCAGCCTGGACCCGGGCCAATTGGCGCCCCTGCGGGCCTGGGGCGACGTGCGCTTCTTCAGCCTCCAGGTGGGCGCCCGCGCGCTTCCGCCATTGCCGGGCCTCCAGGACCTGTCGCCCTTCATCCGCGACTTCGGCGATACAGCCCGCCTCCTCCAGCGCCTGGACTTGGTGCTGAGCGTCGACACCAGCGTGGCGCACCTCGCGGGCGCCCTGGGCCTGCCCACCCTGCTCCTGCTCCCGCACTTCCCGGACTGGCGCTGGGGCTGGGAAGGCGAGGGCACGCCCTGGTATCCCACCCTGCAGCTTTTCCGTCAGCCGACGCCGGGGGACTGGGACGCGGTCCTCGCCCAGGTGGCGGCCCTCGCCTGATCGCCGGTGGGCAGCGCCGTGGAACGTGGTACCATCGGGGATGTTCCACACCTGAGGGATGCCGCGATGTCCATGCAGACCAGTCCTTCCGCTGCGCCGAGGAGGTGAGTCCATGACGGCCCGCATCATCGCGCTGGCGAACCAGAAGGGCGGCGTGGGCAAGACCACGAGCGCCATCAACCTCGCGGCCTCCCTGGCCATGCTGGAGAAGATGGTCCTGCTGGTGGACTTCGACCCGCAAGGGCACAGCACCACGGGCCTCGGCTTCCCCAAGCCGGACCACCGCGCGGGCGCCTTTGCGCTGATGAAGGGCGCCCCCGCCCGGGCCCTCACCCTGAGCACCGAGGTGCCCATGCTCCAGGTGATCCCGGCGGGCAAGGACCTCGCCCAGCTGGAATTCGAGCTCTTCGAGCTGCCGGAGCTGCACATCCTGAAGAGCAGCCTGGACGCCGTGCGGGAGGACTACGACTACATCCTCATCGACCCGCCCCCCAGCCTCGGCATGATCACCCTGAACGCCCTCACGGCGGCGGACGAGGTCATCGTCCCCATGCCCTGCGAGTTCTTCGCCCTGGACGGCCTGGCGGAGCTGACCGAGACCATCCGCCGCATCCAGGCGGGGCCGAACCCCGCCCTGAAGCTGGGCGGCATCCTGCTCACCATGGCGGAGGAGCGCACGAACCTGGGCGCGGCGGTGGCCGCGGAGGTGCGCCAGGCCTTCCCCGGCAAGGTCTTCCGCACCCTCATCCCCCGCAACATCCGCCTGGCCGAGGCTCCCAGCCACGGCAAGCCCGTGGCCTTCTACGACCTGAAGTCCAAGGGCGCCCAGGCCTACCTGAACTTCGCCCGCGAATGGCTCGGCCTGCCCGAAGGCGCGGCCGCGCCGGTTCCCTGAGGAGCGCAGCATGCAGAACAAGCGCCCAGCCCTTGGCCGCGGCCTGACGTCGCTGATGAACCAGATCGCGCCGGAGGACGCCACCCAGCGCGAGCTGCCCGTGGGCTCCCTGCACCCCAACCGCCACCAGCCCCGCACCCACTTCGACGAGGAGGCGCTGGAGGAGCTGGCCGAGAGCCTGCGCCAGCACGGCATGGTGCAGCCCATCGTGGCCCGGCGCCTGGGCGACACCTTCGAGATCATCGCCGGCGAGCGCCGCTGGCGGGCGGCCCGCCTGGCGGGGCTCGCCATGGTGCCCGTGGTGCTCAAGGAGGTGCCCGAGGACCGCATGCTGGAGATCGCCCTGGTGGAGAACATCCAGCGCCAGGAGCTGAACCCCATCGAGGAGGCGCGCGCCTACTGGCAGCTGGGCGAGCACCTGCGCCTCACCCAGGAGCAGGTGGCGGACCGCGTGGGCAAGAGCCGTCCCCAGGTGGCCAACACCCTGCGCCTCCTGCGCCTGCCCTCCGAGATCCAGGCCCTGGTGGCCACGGGCAAGGTGAGCACCGGCCACGCCAAGGTGCTCCTGGGCGTGGAGGAGCCCCGCCCCCAGGAGCAGCTCTGCGCCGAGGTGCTGGAGAAGCAGCTCTCCGTGCGCGCCCTGGAGGCCAGGCACCAGCAGCTCATCCGCGCCCGCAAGGCGCGGCCAAAGAAGCGCAACAGCAACGCCGTCTTCGTCAAGGCCGCCTCCGAGGAGCTCACCCAGGCCTGGGGCACCCGCGTGGAGATCAAACCCCGGGGCAAGGGCGGCAACCTCGTGCTGCACTACGCCAGCGAGGCCGAGCTGGACCGCCTCTTCGAAGCCCTCAAGCAGGGGCCCCGGGCCTAGGACGATGGCCGAAGGCTCCGTCGCACAGCTGGAGCGCCTGGCGGCGCGCGGCCACTGGGGCATCAAGAAGGGCCTCGACAACCCGCGGGCCCTGCTGGCGGCCCTGGGACACCCCGAGGCCTCCTTCCCGGCCCTTCTGATCGGCGGCACCAACGGCAAGGGCTCCACGGGCGCCTTTCTCGCCCAGGCCCTGCGCGCAGGGGGCTACCGGATCGGCTGGACCACCAGCCCCCACCTGCTCGGCCCCTGGGAGCGCATCGCCCTGGACGGCGCCTTCCTGGAGCCCGAGGCCCTGGACCGCCTGCTGGGGCAGGTCTTCGCGGCGGAGCGTGCCGCGGGCCTGCAGGCCACCTACTTCGAGCTGGTGATCGCCGCGGCGATGCTCGCCTTCTGCGAGGCCAAGGTCGACCTCGCCCTGGTGGAGGTGGGCATGGGCGGGCGCTGGGACGCCACCAACACCCTGGACCCGCTCCTCTCCGTGCTCACCAACGTGGCCCTGGACCACACCCAGTATCTGGGCGACACGCGGGAGGCCATCGCCCGGGAGAAGCTCTGCATCGCCCGGCCCGGCCGCCCGCTGGTGCTCGGCCCCGGCCTGGACCCGGCCTGGCTGGCGCCGCTCCTGGAGACGACGCCGCGGCTCTGCCCTGCGCCGCGCCTCACCGCGGAGCGCATCGCCTGGGGGCACAGCCTCGTCCAGGGACATGCCGTGGGCCTCGCCGGCGCCCACCAGCTGGAGAATCTCGCCACGGCGCGGGAGGTGCTGCGCCAGCTGGAGGTCCTCGGCTTCCCCGTGCCCGAGGCCTCGGCCTGGGAGGGCATCGGCCGCACCCGCTGGCCCGGCCGCCTCTGGGAGGCGCCGGGACTCGCGGAGGTCTGGATGGACGGCGCCCATAACCCGGCCGGTGCCCGGGTGCTGGCGGACCACGCCCTGGCGACGGGCCTGCGCCCCCACCTCGTTTTCGGCGCCATGGGGGACAAGGATCTGGCCGGCATCGCCGCCGAACTGGCGCGCATGGCCCCTCGCAGCGTCACCCTGGTCTGCGGCGAGGATGCCCGCTACGCCCGCGCGGAAGCCCTGCGCACGGCCTGGGGGAACACGGCCCTGCCGGTCCTTTCCGTGGAGGCCGCCGCAAGGGGCCTCCACGACGCGGCGGATGCCCCCCGCCTCGTGACCGGCTCCCTGTTCATGATCGGGGACCTGCTGCGCGCACTGGACCTCACACCCCGTCTGTAGGGAAGCCCTGCCCCGGGGCCCCGCCCTGGTCCGCGCGCGCGCGGCGGTCCCCGACCACGCGGGCGGGCACGCCCGCGACGATGGCCCAGGCTGGCACGTCCTGCGTCACCACCGCCCCCATGGCCACCACCGCGTGGTCGCCCACGGTCACGCCGTCGGTGATGCCGGCGTTGGCGCCGATCCACACGTCCTCCCCGATGCGGATGCCCCGGGAGCGCACAGGCTGCGTCCGCACCGGGTGGTCCGGGGCGATGCCGTGGTCGAAGGCATAGACGGTGGCGCCCGCGGCGATCCGCGTGCCGCGGCCCACCTCGATGCCCGCGCGCCCGCCGTCCAGGCTGGCCCGGGCGTTGACGCTCACCTCGTCACCCAGGCGGAGCGGACCGTGCAGGAAGGCATGGGCGGCCACGCTGCACCGGGCCCCGAGCACGACGCCCCGCCCCGGCTCCCCGAAGATCGCGGCCTCGGGCGCCACGAAGCAGCCCGGCCCGAGCTCCACCGTCTCCAGAGCCCGCAGGGCCGCCTGCACCTCCGCCTGCCAGGCCTCGGCCCAGGGCCGGTGGCGGGGCTTCAGCGCGAAGTAGAGCCAAGGCATCCAGGAGAGGCGCTTCTGGTGCTGGGCCCGGAAGCGCAGCAGCGGGTCCTCCGCGAAGGCTTCCTCCGGGTTCTCCATAGCTCCTCCGCTCTCCGGGGATTATGCCGCAGGGCCACCCGAGGCGGGCCGCTCGCCCCGGACTGCCCTCCGCTGGACGGCGGAGCCCCCCGGCCCCGCGCCCCCATGGATAATCGAGCCATGCGCCTGCCGGACATCCTCCTCTACCAGCGCCGCCGCCTGCGGAGCCCGAAGGTGTGGGTTCCCATGGCGGGCCTGGGCCTGCTCATGGCCATGGTGCAGATCCTCGTCCTTCTCAAGAGCGTGCCCATGGGCACGGGCCCCGCCGTGGTCTTCGGCCTGGTGGCGGGCGTGGGATTCGCCGTGCTCTACATCGGCCTCAGCCCCATGCCCTGGCTCTGGACGCGCAGCCGCGCCACCCACGCCCCCCTGCTGCGGGGCGCGCTCCAGGCCCTGGCCTTCAATGCCGCCTTCGTCCTGCTCCTGGCCCTGGTCGAGATCCTGCTCACCTGGCGGCTCAAGCTCGACCACCGCCTGGGCCTGGCCCTGGGCACCTTCCTGGCGGGCACGGTCATCCACGCCCCCGCCGCCGCGCTGCTGGGCTACTTCATCACGCTGTGGGAGCGCACCAAGTTCCTGAAGGAGGAGACGGAGAAGAAGCTGCGGGAGGCCCACTGGGTGCTGCTGCGCGGCCAGCTCAGCCCCCACGCCCTCTTCAACGCCCTGAACGGCCTGGCGGAGCTGGTGCACATCGATCCCGTGGCGGCCGAGAAGGGCCTGCTCGACCTCGCGGGCCTCTACCGCTCCCTGCTGGACCACGGCAGCCGCCCCTCCGCCCCCTTGAGGGACGAGCGCACCCTGGTGGAGCGCTACCTCGCCATCGAGCAGATCCGCCTGGGCACCCGCCTGCACGTCACCTGGGACTGGAACAGCGAGCTCGACAGCCTGGAAACGCCCCCCTTCCTGGTGCAGCCCCTGGTGGAGAACGCCATCAAGCACGGCATCGCCCCCGCCCGCGAGGGCGGCGAGCTGCACATCGCCCTGCGCCACGAAGAGGACGAGCTCGTGATCCGCGTGATGAACGGCGGGAAGCCCCTGCCTCTGGTACTGGGGAACGGCGTGGGCGTGGCCAACCTGGAAGGCCGGCTCTACCTGGCCTTCGGCGCACGGGCCCGCCTGCACCTCGGCGGCGAAAGCGGCAACCTCACCCGCGCCGAGATCCGCATCGACATGGACTGTCTACGGAGGAAACCATGAGCCCCCTGCGCGTGGCCCTGGCCGACGACGAACCCCTCGCCCGCGCCCGCCTGGGGCGCCTGCTCCGGGAAGCCGGGTGCGAGGTGGTGCGCGAATTCGCGGACGGCGCGTCCGCCCTGGCCTGGATCGGCGAGGCCCCCGAGGTGGACGCCCTCTTCCTGGACATCCAGATGCCGGGCGTCTCGGGCCTGGAGGTGCTCGCGGAGCTGCAGGAGCGCCGGAGCTGCCCGCCCGTGGTCTTCGTCACGGCCTTCTCCGAGCACGCCGTGCGCGCCTTCGAGGCCGCCGCGGTGGACTACATCCTGAAGCCCGTGGCCGCGGATCGCCTCGAGAAGTGCCTGGGGCGCCTGCGCCAGGGCCCCGCCGCCCGCCACGCCCCGGCCGCCGACCCCAAGGCCTCCGCCGCGCTCCGCTTCCCCGTGAAGGCCGGCGAAGGGCACGTCTTCCTGGAGCTGAAGCGCACCACCCACTTCGAGGTGGAGGAGGAGGTCGTCTACGCCTGGGCCCCCGGCCAGGGCAAACTCCTGCGCCACCGCACGGACTGGACCAGCCTCGCGGAGGTGGAGACCGCCTTCCCGGGCACGGGCCTCGTGCGCATCCAGCGGCACCTGCTCCTGCGCCCCGAGGCCGTCCTGGGCCTGCGCCCCCTCGAAGGCGGCCGCGCCGCCGTGCGCGTCGCCGAGGGCGTCGACCTCGAGGTCAGCCGCAGCGTCACCCCGCGCCTGAAGGAGAAACTGGGGCTGTAGGAGGCGGCAGTCCTCACGAAGAAGGGGACCGGCCAAGGCCGGTCCCCTTCTTCTTGCAGTCTTCCGAAGAATCAGAAGGTGAAGCGGAAGCCCACAGCCGCCGTGCGAGGCTGGTTGGCCTGCCAGCCGAAGTAGCGCTGCCCGAAGGTGGGGTTTTTCACAAGGATGGGGTTGTGCCCAGCATCCTCATCTTCCAGATACATGGTGCCGTCGTAGTTGCTGCCGTAGTCGTAGTTGTTCAGCAGATTCTGGATCTGGAGGAAGGGTTCCAGCACCATCTTCTTGCCGAACTTGAAGGGATGGCTGACGCGGAGGCTCAGATCCATGTTCCAGTCGCCTTCGCGGTAGCCGGCATAGTCCACGGGGTGGGCCACATCCACGCCGTTCCCGAGACCCATCTCCGCGTTCCAGCCCGTGTTCACCTCGTAGAACTTCCCGCTGTGCCAGGTGCCCAGCAGGCCCACCTTCGTGCCGATGTCGAAGGTGTAGTTGTAGGCGATGGAGCCCGTGAGCAGCTCAGTGCCGGCGCTGCGGCGCAGCTTTCCCGTGGTGAAGGGCGCAAGGCCGCCGGTGCCGTTGCCGTAGAAGTCCGCGTTGCCGCCGGACACGAAGGAACCGGCACTGCTGCCGTTGGAGCTCTGGTTGTCGCGCACCACCACGCTCATGAAGAAGTTGCTCTTCGAGGTCGTGTAGCTGTACTTGGCCTGGAGTTGGTGGCTGGCGGCGCGCTGGTTGGACACGAAGATGGTGTCGGACATGTCACCACCGCCTGCACCCGTGGAGCTGGCCGCCGGGGCGCTGCCATCCGACGTGAACATCACGGAATTGTGGTCCGTCCACGCGTAGGAGTAGTTCAGATCCAAAGCGTGATTTTCGTTGAACTTGAGGGCCATGCCCAGACTGAAGGCATCCGTCTGGGGGTACTGGAAGTCCGAGGCCAGCAGGCTCTTGCCGCCGGTCTGGAAGCTGGCGGGGGCCAGCCAGCCGTCCACGGTCTTCTCGAAGTAGTCGCGCAGGCCGCCCACGTTGTGCACGTAGTTGTACGGCGTGAAATCCGCCGGCAGGGTGATGATGTTCCCGTTCACCGGAACATTCGTCCAGGCCGTCCCGGCCGCGAAGCTGCTGACACGGCGGCTTCCGGCAGAAATGCCCCCTGCGTAGGTAAGGGTGGCCTGGTTCCAGATGGTGCCGGGCAGGCCGTTGACCCGGTTGGCCAGGGCACGGCTGAAGCCCGTCACGTTGTCCACCACCTGGGCCACGAACTTGCCGTAGCCCAGCTTGAAGGTGAGGCTATCGTCCGCCAGGGGCTTCCAGACCACCTGCGCGCGGGGGGAGACGTAGGTCTTGTCCTTGGGCACGCTGCGGCCACGCAGGAACTCGGGGCTCGTGGCGTAGATCTGGTTGTACAGGCCCTGGTAGTCCTTCATGAAATCGAAGGCCGTGTCCTTGTCCACGCGCAGACCGAGGTAGAGGGACCAGTGGGTGTTGATGGTCCAGTCATCCTGGACGTAGAAGCCGTACTGCTTGATCTTGTCGCCCTCCTGGAAGCCGCGGGCCCGAAGGCGAATGCTGGCCACGTTCTGGTCGGCCACGACGGTGTTGCCCATGGCCGCCGGGCTGTTGAAGCCGACGATGCGCACGGTGTCCGGCCCCGTCACGGGGTCGAAGAGGAGCTGATCGGCGTATTCGTACTGCTGGAAGTCCAGGCCACCCTTGAAGAAGTGGTCGCCCAGCACGTAGCTCACATCGTTGCGCCACTGGAGGCGCTTGATGCCCGTGTTCTGGGTCGCGTTGGGGTCGTGCCCGAACCCCATCGCCTCGGCAGCACTGTCCGGCCCGCCGGGGAGGCTACTCCGAACCATGAACACGAAGAGGTTGCTGCCGTCACCTGAGCCCAATCCGTTGGGGTAGATCTCGTTCTTGTAGTCGAAGTAGGTGATGTTCGATTCCCAGGTCAGGGCGGGCGAGAAGCTCGTGGTGAGCTTCAGGGTGGTGCGCCACGTCTTGTTCTCGCCGGTGCCCAGGAGGGAAGGCTCGATGTAGCCGTTCTGGCCCGCGCCCCAGGGGAAGACCTGGTTCGGGGTCTTGTTGCGGTCATAGCCCGCCGTCCACATCAGGCTCATCATCGAGTTGATGTTCCAGTCCACGCGCGAGTAGATCGTCAGCGCGTCCAGCTCGGCCTTGATGGAACCCAGCTCAGGGTAGAAGCCCACTGCCAGGGGCGCAAAGGTCGTCGGGGAGGATTCCTCGTCCCGCTTCTGGGCCGACACCATGTAGAAGAGCTTGTCCTTGATGATGGGACCGCTCACCACCGCGGAGAGATCCTGGGCGTTGTTGTCCTTCTTGCTGCCTTCATCCGTGGAGCGGGCCCGCATGGACTGGTTGGTGTACTGGCCGTTGAAGGAGCCCGTGAACTCGTTCGTCCCGGCCTTGGACACGATGTTGAAGAACCCGGCGTTGGAGCGGCCGAATTCCGCCTTGTACATGTTCGTGACCACCTGGAACTCGCCGATGGCGTCCATGGGGATGCTGCTGACGTAGCCGCCCACATCCGAGGAATTGTTGTCACCGCCGTCAATGTTCATGCTCACGCCGCGGCCCTGGCCCTCACCCGTGCTGATGTAGGTCGAGGCCTTCTTGGTGGGATCCACCGAGGAACCCTGCACGAGCTGGACGCCAGGCGCCAGGATGGCTGCGGACATCACGTTGCGGCTGAGGACGGGCAGGCTCTCCAGACGCTCGGCCGTGACGTTCACGCTCTGCTCGGCGGAGGTGGTGTTCACCTGGCCCACGGTGTCCGCGGTGGCGACCACGGTCACGGTCGCTTCGGCGCGGGGCTTCAGGACGGCCTGGACTTCCGTTTCCTGGCCCAACTGAACGGTGCGGATCATGCTGGCCATGGCCTCCGGCGTCTTGAAGGTCAGCCGGTAGTTGCCGATGGGCAGCACGGGGAAACGGAAGGTGCCGTCGCTGGCGCTCATCATGGCGCGGGTGAAGCCCGTGGCGGTGTGCTCGATGGTGATGGCCACGCCGCCCTTGGGAGCCCCCGTGACCTTGTCGATCACGCGGCCCTTGATGCCGCCCGTGCTCTGCTGGGCCACGAGCACAGCGCCTCCGAAGAGGCCCGCGACGAGGATGCTGGTCAACCTCGGGTTGCGGTTGAACATGGTGCTTCTCCTATGGGTTGAGGAACCGGCGCTGGGAGCGCGCGGTGGGGGGGAGAGAAACGACTCGCCAAGCCCCGGATTTGTTGGGCCCAAGACCTAGAGCCAAACCGAAGAGCCGGCGGGAACCGAACGCTTCATCCGAAAGCTGACAAGGCTCCAAAGAGCCAAGGTGATGGGAAGGAGGTGACACAGTTATGACCCAACCCCCCATCCCGAACAATAAAAAAAGCGGGCCACGGCCCGCCTTTTTTTATTACCCCATAACACGATGCCAGGAGGATTTTGTCGACCGCCTCAGGCGTCCAGCTGCTGCAACCGCTCGGCTTCGTAGGCGGCGCGCAAGGGTTCGAGGATGGGTTCGATCTGGCCCTGCATGAAGGCGTCCAGCTGGTGGATGGTGACGTTCACGCGATGATCCGTGATGCGGCTCTGGGGAAAGTTGTAGGTGCGGATCTTCTCGCTGCGGTCGCCGGATCCCACCTGGGATTTCCGCAGGGCGGCGCTGGCGGCGTCTTGCTCCGCCTGAGCCTTCTCGAGCAGGCGGCTGCGCAGCACGGTCATGGCCTTGGCCATGTTCTTCAGCTGGCTGCGCTCATCCTGGCACTGCACCACGGTGTTCGTGGGCAGGTGGGTGAGGCGCACGGCGGAGTAGGTGGTGTTCACGCTCTGGCCGCCCTTGCCGCCGGAACAGAAGGTGTCGATGCGCAGGTCCTTTTCGTGGATCTGGATGTCCACCTCCTCCGCCTCGGGCATGACAGCAACTGTCGCAGCGGAGGTGTGGATGCGCCCCTGGGTTTCGGTCTTGGGCACGCGCTGCACGCGGTGCACGCCGGACTCGAAGCGGAACACGGAATAGGCGCCCTCGCCTTCCACTTCGGCCACGACCTCCTTCAGGCCACCCATTTCCGCCTCGCTCTCGTCGAGCACGGTGACCCGGAAGCCCCGCCGCTCGGCGAAGCGCTGGTACATGCGGAAGAGTTCCGCGGCGAAGAGCGCGGCCTCCTCGCCGCCCGTGCCGGCGCGGATTTCCAGGATCACGTTGCGGGCATCCTTCGGATCCTTGGGCACCAGCAGGCGGCGCAGTTCCTGGGCGCCCGTCGCGATGGCCTCCTTGAGGCCCGGGATCTCCAGTTCGGCCATCTCCCGCAGCTCGGCGTCCATGCCCTTGTCGCCCAGGATCTCCTCGGCCTCCTGGAGCTGCTGCATGCGCGTGCGCTGGACCTGCCACGCCGCGACCACGGGCTCGAGCTCCGCGCGCAGCTTGGTGAGCTCCCGCAGCTTCTTCGCATCGCTCACGATGGCGGGATCCTGGAGCTGGGCCTCCACCTCCTGGAACTTGGCGTCGAGGGCTTCCAGCTGGTCGCGCACGGCATCCTCCATGGAACAAAAAAAGAACGGGCCGAGGATTCGGCCCGTTCGTCGGATCGCGGTCGCTACTCGGCGTCGGCGGCCGGGGCGGCCTCGACCTTCTTCGCGTACTTCTTGTTGAACTTCTCCACGCGGCCGGCCACGGCCATGTCGCGCTGCTTGCCGGTGTAGAAGCTGTGGCAGGCGGAGCAGACTTCCACGCGCAGCTCCTTCTTGGTGGAGCGCGTCTTGAACTCGTTGCCGCACTGGCAGTGGACGAGAACTTCGTGGAGCTCGGGGTGGATGTTGGGCTTCATGGGAACCTCCTGGAACCGACCGGAGGCACTCGGGCCCGCGGCTTGTTCACGCACAAGAAGAGCAGGGTACCGCGGATCGCCTTGCGGCTCAACGGGAATTCGCAACCCGGTTCTTCCGCGCGCTGCGACGGGCCCTCGCCTTCTCGGCCTCGGCCCGGGCCGCCGCTTCGGCCACGAGCTGGTCCACGGGCTTGCCCGTCACGGTGCCATCCCAGAGGGGCATCCAGTGGAAGGCCAGGAGTTCGACCATGGACCGGATCTCCGCGGGAGCGCCGGAAGGCGGCGCCGCGAGCGGCTCGAGCGTGCCGCTCTCAGGGTCCAGGCGCAGCCAGGTGAGCTCCGGGTAGCGGCTGAAGGCGTAGTCCAGCATCTCGGCACCCACCTGCTGGTGCTCCAGGTCGGGCTCGGTGCGCTTCGCCGCAGCCTCCTTCGGCGCGTCGGGGTCGACGGTGGGCAGGTGCTCCGCGGCGGCCTCCAGCCACTTGGCCTGTTCGGCGTGGAGCACGGCAGCTTCGGCGCGGGCCGCCAGCAGCAGGTCACCCGAGGCGGTGGGCTGGGCCCCCACCAGGACGGTGCTGAAGTCGTTCTTGCGCAGGCGCCCCTCGTCGACGAGGTCGTAGACCTTCACCAGCCGCTGGCAGCGGCCGTGTTCGCGCGAGAAGATCCAAATCCATCCGGGGTGGAAATCCAGGATGCAGATGTGCCCCTTCAGGAGCGCCACCTGGTAGGCCCGGGGCATGCCGTCCAGGGCGAAGCAGTCCGGTGGCACGCCCGCGTCCACGTTCCCCGAAACCCTCAGGCGCCCTTCCGGGTCGGCTTCCAGGAGGTAGAAGGGGGCCTCCCGCTTCCCGGCCACGATGTGCAGGGCCCGCCGCACGCCGAAGTACGCTCCGTTCTCCAGGGGCAGGATCAGCTCGAAGCCGCGGTGGCGCCCGGGCTCCTCCAGAAGGGCCGCCTGCTCCCAGCGCCCGTTACGGAAGCGCCGCAGGCGGTCCTGCACCCGCTCACCTTCCGGGGTCGTGACAAGCGCATGTTCGAACACCCAGGGTTCGTTCCCCTGGAAGAAGGCAAGGGTGGAGCCCAGCCCGGAACAGTCCTTGGGAAGGAGGACCGGGGGCTCCAGCTGGAAGCCGGGCTTCAGCACCTGGAAGCGGCGCTCACCCTCCCCCGGGGGGACCATGAGCTGCCCCTGTTCCCACTGGACGCAGATCCTGCGGGGGGCCAGGAACTGACCTTGAGCAGGGAGGAGCCCCCCGACCAGCAACCCGAACCACAAGGGAGCGAATCGCACACAACCTCCACGGGAGCAGGGCGAAGCCTGCATGAAGGAATACTATCCCATCTCCGCGAAGAACCCGTTCTACAGCTGCCCCTGGGTGCGCAGGATCCAGCGCGCATCCAGGAGGCGGTGCAGGCGCAGGGCGCCCCACACGGCGAGCTGGAGGGCGAGCTGGAAACCCACGGGACGCAGCATGCCCTTGAAGGTGAGGCTGCGGATGAAGTCCAGACCATCCACGCCGTAGCAGAGGGGCACGAGCCCGAACATGAGCACGGTGAAGGCGAGGTTGTCGGCCACCCAGCCCAGCACGGAGCGGGGCTGGCCCAGACGCTCGGCCAGGTAGCCCGTGAAGCTGCCGTACAGCAGCCGTGCCCACAGGAAGTGGGAATGCCCCGTGAAGCCCAGGGGAATCGCCAGCAGGGTCCCCAGCAGCACGGCGAGCCCCAGGCGGTAGCCGGGTTTCAGGCGCACCCAATGGCGGCGCACGAGGAAGAGCCCCGCACCCACCGTCAGGCCCTCCGCCAGCCCAAAGGCCGCAGCCACACCCAGGGGGTAGCCGAGCAGGAGCATGTAGAACCCCGTGGCGAGGCCGATGAGGCCGCCCGCAAGGATCTTCGTCTCCTGGCGATGGCGCAGGCCGTCGTCCTCCTTGTCGGAGATCTCGCGCCCCAGCAGGCCACCCGGCTCCTTCTCGGCAAGCATGGCGCGCATGCCCGCCTCGTCTGCGATGCCCCGGGCCTCGGCCTCGTCCAGAAGATGCGACTCCAGCTCCCGCAGGAAGGTGCGGCGGCGCAGGCGCGCCACCCCGCCGAGGCCGCGCGCGACCTCGGCGAGGTAGGCGGCCAGGGCTTCGCTCATGCGCGTGGGCCGACGAAAACGTCCACCATGGCGACGAAGCGGTTCCACTCCTGCTTCTTGGCGGCGAGGAAGGCCTCGCCCGCGGGCAGCAGGGCGTAGTAGCGGCGGTCGCGGCCGTTCGGCTGGGTCTGCCAGTAGGAGGTGATGAACTCGGCCGCCTCGAGTTTGTGCAGGGCTGGGTACAGGGCGCCCTCCTTCAGCGTGTAGGTGCCGTCCGTGCGCTGCCGGACCGTCTCGATGATCTGGTAGCCGTACATGGGACCATCCGAAAGCAGGGACAAGAGCAGCAGGGGCGTACTGCCCTTCAGCATTTCACGGTCCATGGTCGCCTCCGTTTAGCCTGTATTTTACCTCGCAAGGCGATATGGTCAAGCGCCTCGGAACCCTTCGGACTCGAGAGGCCCCAGGCTCCGGGCCTGGACGGGACGGGGGCCCTCCGCATCCGCGAAGCGCCAGGGGCGCTCCCGATCGCAGGGCTCCGCGTAGTCCACGCCCACCCGGGGGCCGCAAAGGACCGCGCGGGGCGGGTAGCCTTTTCGCAACTCCAGACCGCCTGCCTCGAAGAGCGGATGGTCGTTGTAGCTGCGGTCCAGTGCAAGGGCCTGGGCCAGCTTCCCAGGGCCCGCGAGGTCGAGCCGGCCTCCGCGGCGCTCGCGCACGCGTTCGTGGCCCTCCAGTACCTCGGCAGCGCGCAGCAACACGGCAGCCCCCGCGCCCTCGGGACCCGCCACCACGTTGAGCATGGCGTGGAGGCCATAGCAGACGAACACGTAGGCACGCCCGCCAGCGCACCACATGGGCGCGTTGCGTGCCGTGCGCCCGAAGCGGCAGTGGCTCGCGCTGTCCTCGGGACCGCCGTAGGCCTCCACCTCCGTGAGGCGCAGCACCACGCCCTCCCGGCAGAGGCAGGCCCCGAGGAGCTCCCGGGCCACCACCTCCACCGGGCGCAGGAAGAAGGCCTGGGGGATCAGGCCTCCTGTCACCAGCACCGCCGCCCCCGCACGTACGCCGCCCGCACCATGCCGGGGTGCTCGCGGTAGAGCATCCGCGAGAGCATGCGCTCCGGCGCCTCCACCCCGCGGGCCTCCGCGGGATCCACCACCCGCGGATCCACCACCACGAGGTCCGCCTCCTTGCCGGGTTCCAGGCTGCCGATGCGGTCTTCCAGGCCCAGGGCCCGGGCCCCTCCGAGGGTGGCGAGGTGCCAGGCCTGGACCGGGTCCACCGGCGCCTCCGGCTCCAGGTCCAGCTCCCGCAGCAGCGCCGCGTGCGCCCCCAGGCGGACGGCGAGGTTGTGGCGCTCTGCCCAGCGCAGCTTGGACGCCGTGCAGGCGAAGGCCGCCTCGGCCCAGAGGGAGAGGCTCGGGCCTGCGCCCACATCCGTGCCGAGGCCGAGGGAGAGGCCCTCGTCCATCCAGCGCCGGAGGGGCATGACGCCGCTCTTCAGGAAGGCGTTGGAGCGCGGGCAGTGCACCACCGAAGCTCCCGCGTCGCGGACCATCGCCCGTTCCTCCGGCGCCAGGTGGATGCCGTGGGCCAGCAGCGTGCGCGGCCCGAGGAGCCCCATGCGGCGGTAGAGGTCGGTGTAGCTGGCGGCCTCGGGGAAGAGCTCCGCCACCCGCGCCACCTCCTGGAGGTTCTCGCTCAGGTGGGTCTGCACGTAGGCGCCATACTTCCCCGCCAGCGCGGCCGCCCCGCGCATGAGCTCCGGCGAGCAGGTGGGGGCGAAGCGGGGCGTGAAGGCATAGGCGAGGCGCCCGTGGTCGCGCCCGTGCCACGCGGCGCAGAGGCGCTCCGAGGCGGCCAGGCTCTGCGCCGTGTCCTCCTCCAGGCCGCGGGGGGAACGGCAATCCATCATCACCTTGCCGAGGACGGCGCGGATGCCGGCGCGCTCGGCCTCCCGGAAGGCCGCCTCCGCGGCGGCCTCGTGGACGGTGAGGTACACCGCGGCGGTGGTGGTGCCGCGGAAGAGCAGGGAGCGGAAGAAGCGGGCCGCCGCGTCCCGGGCCACCTCCGGATCCGCGAAGCGCGCCTCGGCGGGGAAGATGAAGGTATCCAGCCAGGGCAGCAGCTCCAGGCCGTCCATGGCCACCGCCTCGTGCTGCGGGAGGTGGGTGTGCAGGTCCACCATCCCGGGCAGGATCCAGCAGGGGCGCAAGTCCTCCACGGGATGCCCCGGATGGGCCGCCAGCAGGGTCTCCGCGGGGCCGAGATCCCGGATGCGGCCCTGGTCGTCCACCACCAGGAGACCGTCCTCCACCGCACGCAGGGCGCTGGGCGGAACGGGGCTCAGGAGGTGGGCACGGAGCAGCAGCATGGCGGGGCGTGACGATAGCACGTCCGCGCGTACAGGCGGAGGCCGGGGCGCGAGGCCCCGGCCTTCCTGCGGCGGACGATCGGGGCTAGACGAGGCCCTGGTCGATCATGGCGTCGGCGACCTTGAGGAAGCCGGCGATGTTGGCGCCGTTCACGTAGTTGCCGGGGGTTCCGAACTTGGCGGCGGCGTCCACGCAGGCCTTGTGGATGTTGATCATGATCTGGTGGAGCTTCTGGTCCACCTCCTCAGCAGTCCAGCCGAGGCGCATGGAGTTCTGGCTCATCTCCAGGCCGGAGGTGGCCACGCCGCCGGCGTTGGAAGCCTTGCCGGGGCTGAACATGATCTTGCCGGTGTTGGCCATGAAGAACTCCACGGCCTCCAGGGTGGAGCTCATGTTGGAACCTTCGGTCACGACCTGGCAGCCGTTGGCGAAGAGGGCCTTGGCGTCGTCCAGGTTCAGCTCGTTCTGGATGGCGCAGGGCAGGGCCACGTCGACCTTGGCCTCCCAGGGGCGCTTGCCTGCGATGAACTTGGCGCTCTTGTACTTCTCGGCGAAGGGAGCCACGGAACGGGGGTTCGTGCGCAGCATCTCCGTCATGTAGGCGGCCTTCTCGAGGTCGATGCCGGCCTCGTCGTAGATGTAGCCGTCGGGGCCGGAGATGGTCACGACCTTGGCACCCAGGTGGTTGGCCTTCTGAACGGCGCCCCAGGCCACGTTGCCGAAGCCGGACACGGCCACGCGCTTGCCCTTCAGGCTCTGGCCCTTGGTCTTCAGCATCTCCTCGCAGAAGTAGACGACGCCGAAGCCGGTGGCCTCGGGACGGATGAGGCTGCCGCCCCAGTTCAGGCCCTTGCCGGTCAGCACGCCCGTGAACTCGTTGCGGAGCTTCTTGTACTGGCCGAACATGTAGCCCACTTCGCGACCGCCCACGCCGATGTCACCGGCGGGCACGTCCGTGTCGGCGCCGATGTGGCGGAAGAGCTCGCTCATGAAGGCCTGGCAGAAGCGCATGATCTCGGCGTCGGACTTGCCCGCCGGGTCGAAGTTCGCGCCGCCCTTGCCGCCGCCCATGGGCAGGCTGGTGAGGCTGTTCTTCAGGATCTGCTCGAAGCCCAGGAACTTCAGGGTGTCGAGGTTGACGTTGGGGTGGAAGCGGATGCCGCCCTTGTAGGGCCCGATGGCGCTGTTGAACTGCACGCGCCAGCCGTTGTTGATCTGGTACTCGCCCTTGTCGTCCTGCCAGCACACGCGGAAGGCCACGATGCGCTCGGGCTCCACGAGGCGCTCCAGCACCTTGTGCTTGCGGTACTTGGGGTCGGCCTCGACCACAGGCGCCAGGGAGTTGAGGATCTCGGTGGCCGCCTGGATGAAGAGCGTCTCCCAGGGGTACTTCTTCTTCAGGCCCTCGAGCACTTCGTTGACGTACTGGCTCATGTTGCCTCCATGGAGTGATGAGTGGGGATCATCAGGGGCCTGCGCGGCAGGCAGAGCGTCACGGCCTTCACCGGACGCCACGACTATAGCTCCAACCCGCGGGCGGGTTGGAAAAGGCCCGCACGATCGTGACGAACAGCACTCGGAACGCAGACCGGTGCTACTTTCCCCGGGCTTCCATCTGCGCGGCGACCTGTTCCAGCTTCCGCGGGGACACCTTGAAGTACATGTAGATGATCCCCAGGGTGCCGTTGGGCTGGCGGGTCAGCGTGAGCTGGAGGACCGGCTTGCCCTCGAGGCCCAGGTAGACCTCGTGCCAGCGGGTGTTGTCCTTGCTCGGGCGGGAGTCCATCACGCTGAAGGCATCCCAGAGGACGGGGGGCACCCCTTTCACGAGGCGGTAGATGCCCGCATAGAACATGGGGCGCAGGTACTTGCTCTGGATCAGTGCGGCGTCTCCCGCGCGGCGCGCGTCCTTTTCGCCGGCCAGCGGCAGCTTGTCCAGCTTCTCGGGGTCGAGGCCTTCCATGGCCTGCGACAGCTTGGGCTGCGCCTTGGCCTGGACCTGGTCAAGGGCGTCCTGGAGGGCCTTCTTGGAGGTGTCGGGGGCCAGGTAGCCCATCTCCCGCAGGGGCTCCACCCCGAGGTCCCGGATCTCCTGGGCGCTGAGGGTGAGGTTCATCTGACCGGCGTGGTCGTGGAACCAGCGGCCGTTGTTGTACAGGTCCCCCAGATCCACCGCGGCCATCACGGGAAGCTGCTTCAGGTCCCGGCGCAGGCCCAGGTACCGCAGGTGCTGGAGCACCTCCTGGGGCTGTTTGATGGCCAGGGGAGCGGTCTCGACGCGCTGCGCGGTCTTGGAGTCGCAGCCCAGGAAGACCCCTGCCGCCGCCAGGGCCAGTCCACAGAAAGAGGTGATGCGCATGGTTCCTCCCGCGGAGATTGCCATGATTGTGGAACAGCGCCCTCCGTTTGCCAAGAGCTACTCATTCCATATCACCACTTTCGCCGCCTGTACGCCAAGCGACCGGCCCTGGGGCCGGCCGCTTGGACAAAAGCGACTGCGGCTACTTGCCGCCCTCGGCCTCGGCGATCTTCTGGAAGGCCGCCTTGCCGACCTTGAACTGCACGTTCACCACCGCCAGGTTGCCGTCCTTCTTGGGCTTCAGGCTCACCTGCAGCACGAGCTTCTCCCCGTACTGGTAGTAGACCTGGGTGATGGCCTTGTCCATGGCGTCCGGCTTGACGGCCTGCACCGTGAGCTTGGGATAGGCCTCGGCGGGAATCACCTTGGCGATGCGGTAGATGCCGGACTCCAGCAGCGCGGGTACCGCGGGGGCGATGATGTCGTACTCCCACTTGCGGATGTTGGTCTTGTCCGCGCTGTCGTTGGGCAGTTCGTCGATCTTGGTCTCGTCCACCTGGGCCATGGCGTCGGGCATGGAGGGAAGGGCCTTCTCGTCCACCTTCTTGCGCGTGTCCAGGTAGTCCTTCTTGGAGATGCCGGGCATGATCAGGCCCAGCTCCTTGGCCTTGTCCAGGCCGAAGAGCTGGATCTCCTCGGCGCTAAGGGAAGCACCCATCTCGCCCGCGTGGCGGTGGAACCACCAGGCGCTGGCGTAGGGCGTCAGGCCGGGGACATCCGCGGGGCTGAGCACGGCGGCGGCCTTGGGGTCCTTCCGCACGGACATGTAGGCGAAGTGCTCCAGCACCTTCTGGGGCTCGCTGGCCTTCAGGGGGCCGGGTGCCTTCGTGGGGATGGGATCCTTGGGCTTGCAGGCCAGGGTCAGGACGATGGCCGCGGCGCCGAAGGCCGAGAGCCACACACGCGTGGGGTGCATAGGTCCTCCTCAGGAGTTTTTGACAGAATGAATGGCACGATCGAAAGGTCTGTCAACGGGGAGCCAGTGTATCCGATCCGAATCCTCACAGTGGGAAAGACCCGATCCGATGGCTGCCGCGCGCTGGAGCAGCACTACCTCGGCCTGCTCCGGGCCTACGCCCGCATGGACGTGACCGAGATCACCGAGGGCCGCGGGGAACCGGGGCGCGCCCTCCGGGAGGAGGCCGAGCGCTTCCGCACCCAGCTCACCGGTATGCGCTGCGCGGTGCTCCTGGACGCGGAGGGCCCCGCCCGAAGCTCCGAGTCGTTTGCCGCCTGGCTCGGTGCCCGGATGGACCGCGGCGAGAGCCTTGCCTTCGTGCTCGGCTCCAGCCACGGCCTCGACCCAGGCCTCAAGGGCGAAGTGAAGGAGCGCCTCAGCCTCTCTCCCATGACCTTCCCCCACGATCTCGCGCGCGTGATGCTGCTGGAGCAGCTCTACCGCGCCTTCACCATCCTCCGCGGCAAGACCTACCACAAGTAACGGGGCCCCCTCCGCAAGGCCAAGCCGGAGGCGCAGGCCGAGCGGGAGCACCGTGCCGCGCACGGTGCGATCGGGGGGTTGTGAGAGGGCCCCCTCCGCAAGGCCAAGCCGGAGGCGCAGGCCGAGCGGGAGCACCGTGCCGCGCACGGTGCGATCGGGGGGTTGTGAGAGGGCCCCCTCCGCAAGGCCAAGCCGGAGGCGCAGGCCGAGCGGGAGCACCGTGCC
>CAXYVC010000038.1:0-21529 GCA_964292295.1 uncultured bacterium | reverse complement strand
GCCCCGGCCCGCGCGCCGCCCCCTCGTGCCTCGGGGGCCTCCGGAACCTGCACCTTTCTCAGCTCCACCGCTTCCACTCGCTGGCGTAGAGGTTCACGAGCACCTGGTTGTCCAGGCGGTTCACCTCGGTGGGCAGGCGCTCCATGTCGCGGGGGAAGGCGAAGAGGGCGCGCAGGCTCTCGTCCGAGAGGTGGCGCAGGTTCGGCAGGGTGTGCTGGGGCACTTCGAAGGGCGCGGGGCTGGCCAGCATGTAGCCCCACACGGCGAAGCTGGGGACGGCCAGGTGGTAGGGGCGCACCTGGAAACCCGCGGCCTCCAGGGTGGTGGCGATGCACCAGAAGCTCTTCCGCGCCATGAGGGGCGAGGTGCTCTGCACCGCCACCGCCGCGTCCGGCGCGAGCTGGCGGCGCAGGAGGCGGTAGAAGCGCGTGGTGTAGAGCTTGCCGAGGGCGTAGCTGTTGGGGTCCGGAAAGTCCACCAGGGCCACGTCGAAGGGCGGTCCCTGGCGGTCCTGGATCCACACCATGGCGTCGGCGTTCACGACCTTCACGCGGGGATCGTCCAGGGCGTTGCCGTTCAGTTCGCGTAAGAGCGGCATGCGGCGGGCCAGGTCGGTCATGGCGGGGTCCAGATCCACCAGCACCACCTCCTGCACCTGGGGGTGGCGCAGCACCTCGCGCACCGCCAGGCCGTCGCCGCCGCCGCAGACGAGCACCCGCCTGGCGGGCGGCCGCAGGGCTAAGGCCGGGTGCACGAGCGCCTCGTGGTAGCGGTACTCGTCCGCGGAGGAGAACTGGAGCTGCCCGTTCAGGAAGAGCTGGAAGCTGCCGCGCCCCCGGGTGAGCACGATGCGCTGGTAGGGGCTGTCCTTGGCGAAGACGATCTCGTCGCTGAAGATCTCCTCCTCCACGGCCAGGGTGAAGCGGTGGGCGCCCGCGAGGCCCGCCGCGAGCAGCACGGCCACCGCGGCGCAGCGCAGGCGCGGCAGCAGCGTGGGGCCCATCTGGGCCTTCAGCAGGAAGGTGCTCCAGAGCCCCACGGCGGCATTCAGAAGGCCGAAGAGGAGGCTTGTTCGCACCAGGCCCAGCTTGGGCATGAGCAGCAGGGGGAAGAGGAGGGAGCCCGCGAGGGCGCCGATGTAGTCCAGGGTGAGCACGTGGGCGACCAGGTCCCGGAAGCGCACCTGGTCGCGCAGGATGCGCATGAGCAGGGGGATCTCCAGGCCCACCAGGGTGCCCACGGCGGTGACCAGCGCGTAGAGCAGCACCCGGAAGGCGTGGGTGTGGGCGAAGGCCTGGAACAGGAGCGCCGCGGAGAAGCCCCCCACCAGGGCCACGGCGAGCTCGATGTCCACGAAGCGGGTCGCCAGGCCCTTGCGGATGAACTTGCTCAGGTAGGATCCCAGCCCCATGGCGCTCAAGTACACGCCGATCACGGTGCTGAACTGGAGCACGCTGTCGCCGAGCAGGTAGCTGGCCAGGGTGCCCGCCACAAGCTCGTACACCAGCCCGCAGCTGGCGATGACGAAGACGCTGATGAAGAGGAGGGGGGCGCGGAGCGGCGTCTCCGCCGCCTCCTCAGCCATGGATGGCCGCGGCGATGATGAGGGAGATGCCCAGGATCAGGCTGCCCAGCACGATGCCCAGCGCCACGTTCTGGTCCACCTCGATCTCCTTGCGCAGGCTGAAGGGCAGGAGCTTCACGAGCACCAGCCACACGAGGCCCAGGATGCCGAGCCCTAAGGCGCAGAAGACGGCCGCCGTCAGGAGGTGGCCCATCAGATCGTAGTTGCCCATCCCTTGCCCCCCCTGAAGCCGTGGTTGTGCATGAAGGTGCGCCACCCGCCGGGCGTCTGGCGCACGCTGGGCGGGATCTCCGCGCGGCGGCGGCTGCCGAAGAACTCCCGCCCGAGGAAGGCGTTGGCGCCCGCGAGGGCGAAGCCCGCGAGCAGCACGAGGGCGTAGAAGGTGCGCATCAGGCGTCCTCCTTTCCATACGAACTCTCCGCCCAGCGGCGGCTCTCGAAGCTGAGGGCCAGCAGGACAGGAACCAGGGGCACCAGCAGGATGACGAAGAGCAGCAGCACGGGGTAGCTCCACCGCATCACGCCGCTGCGCAGCTCCGGGTCCGCACTCGGCACCGGAGGTAGGGGGCCCTCCCACTGGGGCATCAGGCGCAGGGTGTAGGTGCCGGGGGGGAGGGCGTCCAGGAAGACGGAGGCGCTGCGCTCGCCCTCGCTCCAGCTCTCGCCGCCGTCCACGCCGTGGTAGTAGCTCGCGGCCACCTCGAAGAGCTCGGAGACGCCCGTCTGCTCGTTCACCAGGGCCCCCTCCACGCCCACCCAGGCGTTGTCCACGGGGGCGGAGAGGCGCAGCTCCAGGTTGCGGCGGGGGCTCGTCACCTGGATCGGCGGGCTGAAGACGACGGGATCCGTGTCCCCGGGCGCCCGGGGGGCGAGGACGAGGCTCGTCTGGTAGAGCCGCTGGCCCCGGTTCCGGGCCGCGGCGAAGACCACCAGGGCGAACCAGGCGGCCGCGGCCACCAGCATCCAGAGACCCAGGCGGCGCGCGGTCTCCCAGTGGGGGTTGGGCTGGTGCGGGGCGATGCCGCCGGGGGCGGGCAGGGGGGCCTTCAGCTGGAAGCCCTGCTGGACCTCGCCGGGATCCAGGTAGGTCGAGAGGCTCCAGTTCAGCTCCTCGCCCTTGTCCCCGTGGCGCTGGCGCTCGGCGGCCAGGCTGAAGGGGGCCTCCACGTACTCGGTGATCTCGGCCCGCTCGCCCAGCTCCACCTTCCAGGGGAACTCGCCCCACACACCCTCCACCACGGCCACGGTGTCGGAGAAACGGCGCAGGAGGCGCCCCTTGTGGCTCACGGCCCGCGCATTGGGCGCGGCCACCTCGGAGACGGGAACGGCCTCGGCCAGGCTCCAGTGGCCCTCGCTCTGCACCAGCCAGGCAAAGCAGCGGTCCTCGCCCAGCAGCAGGTATTCGCCCCAGGGATAGCGCACCCCGTCCACGGTGCAGCTCCGCAGCAGGTAGCCGATGCACGTGAAGTTCCGCCCCCGCAGCGTGCCCGTGGAGCCCAGGGGGATCGCCATGCTCGCGTTCGGCTGCTTCAGGCTCCGCAGAAAGGCGAGGCGTCCCCCGGAGGCGTCGAGCAGGCTGCGGCAGCTCGGACAGGCCACGCGCTCGGTTTGGTCCGGGGCGCGCAGGTCCAGCGGGCTCCCGCAGGAGGGGCAGGGCAGGCTCAGGGCCTTGCCCTTCGGCGCTCGGGCCGGGGCGAGGTCCCCGAGTCCCAGCTCCTCCAGGGAGACCCGCCGCCCCGCGAAGAGGAGCGGCGGCTCCTCGCCGTAGTCCAGAGTGGCAAAGGCGCCCTCGGGGCCTTCCAGGTCCGCATAGGCGTAGCTGGCGCCGGGTTCCGGCTCCCAGGGGAGCTCGCCCTCGGCGCTTTCGAAGGTGGCCTGGCTGCGCTCGGCCACGGACCAGAGGCCCGCCGCGCCCAGGTCCACCGTGCCCCCCGGCGTGAGGGCCTCCTGGGGAGGGGCGGCAAGGGGCAGCTCCGCGCGGAAGCTCAGGTAGAAGCGCCCCTGGACTTCCGCCAGCCAGCCCCAGGAGCCGTCCTCGAAGGCGAGATACCATTCGTCCCAGAGCCCGCCCAAGGGGTGGCGGAGCTGGGTGCGCCCCGCGAAGGTGAAGGCGCGGCCGCGGTCCCTGCCTTCGAGGCCGAGCTTCAGGGGGCTGCCCGTCTCGGCCAGGGCCGCCACCTTGCCGATGAGGCGCGGATCGCGGTCGGTACGGGCGGCCAGGGCGCGGCAGTACCCGCAGGCCGCCACCATCGTTCCGGGGCGGAAGGAGAGCGGAGCGCCGCAGCTGGGACAGTTCGCCTGGAAGGCCATCAAGGGCACCTGGGAAGCATGGCCGATGATGCCCTCAACGGGCCCGGAAGGCCAGCCTCACAGGGCGGGGAGCAGGCGGGCGAGGGCCTTTCCCCAGGCGTCCTCCGGCGTGAGCAGGCTCAGCACCAGGTAGCCCTCGGAGGGGATGTCGAAGAAGTGCCCCGGCTGCACGATGAGGTGCTGCTCCCGCAGCAGGCGCAGGGTGCACGCTTCGTCGTCGTCCACCGCCGGCCGGCGCAGGAGCACCGACCAGCCCCCCTCCACGGGCAGGCGCGAGAGGCCGGGGTGGGCGCGCAGGGCCGCGTCCAGCGCCGCGAGGGTGGCGCGCAGGCCCGCCTTCACCTGGCCCGGCGGCGCCGGCGCCAGGGCCAGCAGCGCCGGCGCAGCCACGGCCGCGGAGGCGCTCACGCTCAAGTACTGGTCCGCCAGGA
The DNA here is from genome assembly GCA_964292295.1 of uncultured bacterium. GTDB lineage: Bacteria > Acidobacteriota > Holophagae > Holophagales > Holophagaceae > CAXYVC01. The sequence goes on along the minus strand of CAXYVC010000038.1, from coordinate 17,204 downwards.
AGGCGAGGGCTTCCCGGTAGGCTCGGGCAGGGCCCTTGAGCAGCATCCAGCCCAGCTTCACCTGGGGCAGGGCGGCGATCTTGGAGAGGCCGGAGAGCAGGAAGACCGGGCAGGGCGCTTCACCCGCCTCCAGCACGGTGGGCAGGGTGCCGGGCACGGGCTCCAGGGCGTAGTCGGCGAAGACCTCGTCCACCAGAAGCGCCAGGCCGCGCCGGGCGCAGAAGGCCGTGAGCCCCTCCCACTCCTGGACGGACAGCCGCTGTCCGGTCGGGTTGTTGGGGTTCACCACCACCACCGCGCGGGTGCGGGGCGAGCACGCCTCCTCCAGGCCCTGGAGGTCGAGGCACCAGCGCTCGTGGAGGAAGGCCGGAACGGGCCGGGCCTCCAGCCCCTCCAGGCGGGCGAGCCACTCGAAGAGGGGGTAGCTGGGGCTCGGCACCAGCACGTGGTCACCGGGATCCCCCAGGAGCTTGAAGAGCCAGGCATAGGCCTCGGAGGTGGAGGCGGCGAGGAAGACCTCGTCGGGACGGGTGCCGTGGCCGTGCCAGCGGGCGACGGCTTCCCGTGCCGCCAGGGGGCCCGAGGGATCGGGGCGGTAGGAGAGGACGCCAGGCTGGGCGAGGGCCTCGCGGATGGAGTCCTCGGGGTAGGCGAAGCCGCAGGCGGTGGGGTTCGAGATGCCGAGGTCGAGCAGGGGCGCGCCGCCGCGGCGCAGCTCCGCCAGCGCGGCGCTGAAGGCATTGGGGGCGAGGGAGCCGGGCAGGCGGGAGCTGGTCCGCATCCTTCCAGCTTAGGCGATACTGGCCCTTTCCCCTGGAGGTCGCCATGGCGCGTTCCTGGAAGGTCGCGGTGCTCCTGGCCGGGTGTGGCCACGCGGATGGTGCAGAGATCCGGGAGGCCGTCTTCGCCCTCCTGGCGCTGGACCAGCACGGCGCCGCCTTCCAGTGCCTGGCCCTGGACGCGCCCCAGCGCGACGTGGTGGACCACGCCACGGGCCAAGCGGTGGCGGGGGCTTCCCGCAACCTGCTGGCGGAAGCGAGCCGCATCGCCCGGGTGGGCCAGTGCCTGGACCTGGCCCAGGCCGATCCGGGGGCCTTCGACGCCCTGGTGCTGCCCGGTGGCTTCGGCGTGGCCAAGAGCCACTGCGACTTCGCCTTCAAGGGGGCCGGGGCGGAGGTGCAGCCTGAGGTGGAGCGCTTCGTCCGGGCCTTCTTCGAGGCGGGCAAGCCCGTGGGGGCCATCTGCATCAGTCCGGCCCTGGCGGCCCTGGTGCTGGCGCGCATGGGGCGATCCGCCGACCTGACCTTGGGCGCGGCGGGCGGCGCGGCCGAGGCCGTGGAGCGCCTGGGCCACCGGCACCGGGTGGTCAGGGACGCCCGGGAGGTGGTGGTGGACGAGGCCCAGAAGCTGGTCACCACCGCCGCCTACATGTTCGACGACGCCCGCCTGGCGGACGTCTGGGTGGGCATCGAGCGCTGCGTGGCCGAGGTGCTGCGGAGGGCCTGAGCTACCAGCCCCTGGTCTGGCGCAGGGCCTCGTAGAGGCCCACGGCGGCCGCCTGGGCGAGGTTCAGGCTGCGGTGGAAGCGCCCCGGCATGGGGATGCGGACGAGTCGCCCGGGGTAGCGCTCCAGCAGCTCCGGCTGCAGGCCCGCGGTCTCCCGTCCGAAGACCAGGGCATCGCCGTCCCGCCACTCCGCCTCGGTGTGGCGGCGCTCGCCCTTGGTGGTGAAGAACCAGAGGCGGAGCTCGGGGTTCTGCGCCAGGAAGGCCTCCCAGTCCGGGTACTGGCGGGGGGCGAGCTGCTCCCAGTAGTCCAGGCCCGCCCGGCGCAGGTGGGCGTCGGTGATCTCGAAGCCGAGCGGGTGCACGAGGTGCAGCGTCGTGTCGGTAGAGACGCACAGGCGGCCGATGCTGCCCGTGTTCTGGGGAATCTCGGGGTTCACGAGGACGATATGGAACATCCCCCCAGTTTGCGGTGGCTTCCGCAGAGGGCGAAACTGGACTTTTCCCGGAGGCCGCCATGACCGACTGCCTGTTCTGCCGCATCGCCGCCCGCGAGATTCCCAGCGCGGTGGTCTACGAGGACCAGGAACTCTTCGCCTTCCGGGACATCGCACCCCAGATGCCCACCCACATCCTCATCGTGCCCAAGGTGCACCTGGAGGGACTGGCCAGCCTCACCGAGGAGCACGCCGCCCTCGTGGGGCGGATCCCCGTCGTGGCCGCCAAGCTGGCCCGGGAACTCGGCCTTGCGGAGCGCGGCTACCGCCTGGTGGTGAACTGGGGGCCCGATGCGGGGCAGACCGTCTTCCACCTGCACGCCCACCTGCTGGGCGGCGGGCCCATGAAGGGCACGATGGCCTGAAGGCCTAGGGTTTCAGCACGACGGTGAAGGTGGTCTTGCCCAGCTCCTGCTCGCCGTTGAGGATGCGGACCGTCCACTCCCCGTCGTCCCCGGCGCGGAAGGTGCGGTAGGCGTGGGTGCGGTAGGGGCTCTTCGGCACCTTCAGCGGGATGGTGGTGGCCTCCCGTCCCTCCTTCTCGAAGCGCACCGTCACGGTGCCCTCCTCGAGGCCCTTCACCCGCGTCCACAGGTAGAGTTTCGTGTCCGGGGCCACCTCGAAGCGCTCGGAGGCACCGGTGAGCTCCCACTGCTCCACGCCCGTGCCGACCTTCAGGTCCGCGGAAGGGGGCTCGGAAGCCAGGCCCGTGGCCGAGGACAGGGACAACAGTGACAGAAGGAACGCGTTCCTCATGGGGCCCTCCCGGGAGTGGAAGGGAAGCATCGTCCCTGGAGATCGGCCCTGCAAGGGGAGCCTGATTGGAAAAAAGGGGCAGAGCGCCGCTGGGGCACGGGTTCTGGCTATCCTTCCGTCGCGGGACCTCCTAGGCTGGTTTTTTCCCGGAGGCTTCATGGCTGCGACGCGCTCTTTCCTGCTGGTTCTCTCCCTGGCCATGCCCTTGCTGCTGCAGGCCCGTCCCGTCGACCGGGAGCTTCCCAAGGTGCTGGCGGTGAACGCCCCCCGGCAGTACCGCGACTACTACGGCACCGCCCTTACGCGGAATCCGCGCCTGCTCCGGGGCGGGGCCGAGACCTTCCGCTGGGGCGTCACGAATCCGAAGACCCTCGACATGTGCTGCTTTGGCGGCACCCTGCTCACGGACGCCGCCCACGCGAAGCGCTTCCGCGCCAGCCTGTATGCGGATTCCAAGGTCAAGATGCCCCTGGTCTTCACCTTCCGGGTCGGGGACCGCAACGGCGAGGTTCTGGAGACGGTCAGCCTGGCGCCGGGCGAAACCCGTGCCGTGGACATCCCCATGGACGGCCGCAGGGCGCTCTTCTTCTCCACGGACGTGAAGATCGGCCACGACAAGGTCGAGCGCCTCATCCTCGGCGAGCCCCGCTTCGAGTAGGCGGTCCGGGGCTATACCGTGCGGCTGAAGGCGGTGCCGGGTCCGAGGCGCTTCAGGTAGGCGTCGAAGGGGAAGACGAGGTTGCGCACGAAGCGGCGCCCCGTGGGCGTGATGAAGATGCCTTCGTCGCGCAGCTCCACCGTGCCGAAGGGCACTTCCGCCTCCAGCTCGGCGCAGGCCTCCGCGAAGGCCTCCCGGCCCAGGCCCCAGGCCGCCTGCAGCTCGTCCCAGCGCAGGGCGAAGCTGCCCATGAGGCGGTGAATGATCCAGCGGCGCACCTCGTCGTCGCGGCTGCGGGTGTGGCCCTTGGCCACGGCGAAGCGGCCCTCCGCGACGGCGCGCTGCCAGGCGGCGAGCTTCTTGGCGTTCTGCAGGTAGGCGCCGCCCAGGTCGCCGATGGCGCTGGGGCCCAATCCGAGGGCGTCGCTGCCCGCCCGCACGGCGTAGCCCATGAAGTTGCGCTGGAGGCGACCTTCCCGGACCGCCCGCGCCAGGGGGTCGTCCTCCCGGGCGAAGTGGTCCATGCCCACGGCCACGTAGCCCTCGGCCTCCAGGAATGCGGTGGCGAGCAGCAGCAGCTCCAGGCGGGACTCCGGCGCCGGGAGCGTCTCGACCGGGATGCGCCGCTGGTGGGGCATCAGCTTCGGCAGGTAGGCGAAGCCGTAGATGGCGAGGCGGCTGGGGAGGAGCCCCAGGGTGGCCTCCAGGCTCCGACGGAAGCTCTTCCGCGTCTGCCCCGGAAGGCCGTACACCAGGTCGAGGTTCAGGCCTTCGAAGCCCAGCGCGTGGACCTGCTCCGCCGCCGCGCGGGTCTGCTCCCAGGTCTGGCCGCGGCCGATGAGCTGCTGGACGCGCGGATCCAGGTCCTGCACGCCGAGGGAGACGCGGGTGAAGCCGAGCTCCCGCAGGGCGGGCAGCTGCTCGGGCGCCAGGAAGGTGGGGTCCACCTCGAGGGAGGCCTCCGCCTCCGGCAGAAGGGGGAAGCGCGCCGTGAGGAGGCGGAACAGCCGCCGCAGCTCCGGGACCTGCAGGAAGGTGGGCGTGCCGCCGCCCCAGTGGAGCTGGAGCAGGCCGCGGCGATGGGGGAGCCGGGAGGCCCAGAGCTCCGCCTCCGCCTCGAGGGCGCGCAGGTAGCCTTCCACCGGCGCGTAGCGGGGGCTCGCGATGCCCAGGCAGCCGCAGTAGGCGCAGCGCCGGCGGCAGAAGGGCACATGCACGTAGAGCGAAGGGGGCTCCCCGGTGCGGGCATCGGCGCGGGGGCAGGCCGCTTCCACCCCCTCCGGCGGGAAGCCCTCCCGCCACACCGGCGGCATGGGATAGCCGGTGTAGCGGGGGCCGGGGCGGTCATAGCGGCGGACCAGGTCGGGGAGGGAGGGAGGGCACATGGAAGCCCATTATCCCCCTTGGCCTCAGAAGCGCAGGTCGCGTTCTCCCGCGCGGATGCGCGCCAGGAACGCTTCGGCCGCCTCCTTGGCCTTCGGGTTCGGGATGCTGGCCAGCTCCCGGGCGATGATCGCCTCGCCCAGCTTGCGCAGCTCCGCGTCGCCGTAGTCCTCGATGTATTCCTGCAGGGTGAGCAGGGCGTTGGGCTGGCAGACGTTGGCGATCTGGCCGCTCTTGGCCAGGCGCATGAAGCGGTCCCCCGTGCGGCCCTCCCGGTAGCAGGCGGTGCAGTAGCTGGGGATGTAGCCGTCCCTCAGCAGGTCCTTCAGCACCTCGGTGGGGCTGCGGTGGTCCGCGGGCTCGAACTGGGGCGTGGCGTCTGCCGCGCCCAGCTTGTGGGTGTGGGCGTAGCCGCCCACGCCCGTGCAGGAGCCCGCGCTCACCTGGGAGATGCCGAGGGCGATGACCTCCTCCCGGTAGCCCATGGGCTCGCGGGTGCTGAGGATCATGCCGGTGTAGGGCACCGCCAGGCGCAGCACCGCCACGACCTTCTTGAAGTCGTCGTCCGACACCAGGTGGGGGAAGTCCTTGGCGTCCACGCCCGAGGCGGCGCGGATGCGCGGCACGGAGAGGGTGTGGGGGCCCACGCCCAGGGCGGTCTCCAGGTGCTCGGCGTGCATGAGCATGCCCACCGTGTCGTACTTCCAGTCGTAGAGGCCGTACAGCACGCCCAGGCCCACGTCGTCGATGCCGCCCTTCATGGCCCGGTCGTGGGCCTCGGTGTGCCAGGCGTAGTTCCGCTTCGGCCCGCCTTCGTGCAGCTCGCGGTAGGTGGGCGCGTGGTAGGTCTCCTGGAAGAGGATGTAGGTGCCGATGCCCGCGTCCTTCAGGCGGGTGTAGTTCTCCACGGTGGTGGCCGCGATGTTCACGTTCACGCGGCGGATGGCGCCGTTGTCGAACTTCAGGCCGTAGATGGTGCGGATGCACTCCAGGATGTAGTCCAGCGGGCAGTTCACCGGGTCCTCGCCCGCCTCCAGGGCCAGCCGCTTGTGCCCCAGGCCCTCCAGCACCCGCACCTCCTCGGCCAGCTCCTCCTGGGTGAGGCGGCGGCGCACCATGCAGGTGTTCTTGTGGCTGTAGCCGCAGTACCGGCAGTTGTTCACGCAGTAGTCGGAGAGGTACAGGGGCGCGAACATCACGATGCGCCGACCGTAGATGTGCTCCTTGATCTTCCGGGCCAGGGCGAAGACCTCGGAAAGCACCGCCGGGTCCTCCACCTCGAGCAGCACCGCCGCCTCGCGGTGGCTGAGCCCCCCGAAGGTGGCGGCCTTGTCCAGGATGGCCCTCACCCGCGCGGGATCCTGCGCCTCGCGGCGCGCCTGCGCCAGGCTCTCCAGGATCTCGCCGTCGTGGATGAACGCGTCCGCGTTCGGGGATGCGGGGTCGTAGCCGGACATCATGCCTCCTCGGTTGTGGAATGGGATGCCGCGCGGGGCTCCCGCGCGAGGGCGGTCTTCACGGAGGTGCCGCGCACGCGGCCCAGGCGCCCGGTGAGGGCGCTGATCTCGTCCGTGCTGCCGTCCAGGATGAGGGAGAGGATGGAGACGCCGCGCTCCCGGTACGGGATGCCCATGCGCCCGACGATGATGCCCGCGAAGTCGTGCAGGATGGCGTTGATCTCCGAGGCGGCCTCGAAGCGCTCCACCACGATGCCCACCACGCCGACCCGTTTCGTGACGTCCATGTCCCCCCCCTCCACCTTCCGCGGCGGGGGAACGCTTCCTGCGGGCACGGCTGCCGTTCGGCGCATCCTCCCGCTCGGGTCCTGATCGAGCCTTGCGGTCGGTTCTCTGGTCCTTCAGGCCAGCGCCGGAATGAATCCCGGCGCCGGGAAGGCCAGTATACCCCTCCGCTGCGATTTCAAAGGTGGTGGCTATACTTGCGCTCCACCTTCCACGCTGGCCTCAGGTTTCTCCCTCCTGTCCGGGATTGCCTTCGGTCGGGGTGGTGCATCGGAGGATCCATGCTTCCGTCTGGCGCCCTTCTCCTGCCGAGCCTCCTCCTGCTGGCGCCCGCGCCGAAGGCGATGGCTCCAGCGCGCATCCTCTTCCGCGGAACGCCGGACGACCTCAAGCCCTCGGCCTTCCCGGCCTCCGTGCCCAGGGGCTTCCCGGATGGAAGCCGCACGCCGCAGGCCTGGGGCGAGCTGATGCAGCGCTTCACCTGGACCCAGCAGGACGGCCGGGGGCGGCGCTTCGAGACCGAGGTGGACATCTCCGTCTACCTGGACGGGCACGCCGGTACGCGCCTGTACGGCCCCACCTGGGGTGCCTTCTCCAAGATCGAGCGGGAGGCCATGAAGGTGCTATTCGATGGTTATTTTCCCGGCCAGACCCCCACGTCCCGCTTCGAGCGCATCACGGTGCTCGGCAGCAACATCGCGGAATCGGAGATCGGCCTCAAGCGCAACGGGGTCATGAAGCAGCGCCGCCCCCAGGATCTGATGCGGGGGGAGCAGCACTTCCTGGAATGGACGTCCCGGGACGTCAACTCCAGGCCCGATGCCCTGGAGTTCCACCACAAGTCGGTGCAGGCGGGGAACGTCTTCATTCACGTGAAGGCGAGCTATCCGGTGGGCGAGCGTCCCAGGCTCGCCGTCGGGCCCATCGTCGAGGAACTCCTCGCGCGCGTGACGGGGAGCAGTGCACCCCTCGCTCCTGCCACCCAGGCAACGCTCACCCTTGCCCGGGCCGAGGGGAACTTCGACCAGGGGCTCGGCCTCGACGGGCGCAGCCGTCTGGAGCTGGTGGCCCGCCTGAAGGGCGCCGACGGCCGTCCCCTGGCTGGGGTGCCCGTCGTCTTCGCCGTGAACGAGGAGGATCTGCCTCAGAAGGGCCGCCTTGCGCCACTCCGGGCCGTCACGGATGCGGAAGGCGCCGCCCGCGCAGCCTACCACGCGCCGAAGCTGAGCGCCTCCAGCCAGGGGATGCGGACCCTGGGTTTCCGCGCCAGCGCCCACCTGCCGGGAGGTGCGCCCCTGGAAGCCCGGGAGAACTGTCGCGCCTACGCCCAGGCGGCCTACACCTTCCAGATGGAGCGGGCGGGCTTCGCGCCGGCGCAGCCCATCGTCCGCTTCCTCGCCCTCCCGCGCCACACGCGGCTGCAGGGGCGCGTGGAGAGCGCCCCCGGCGGGGGTGTTCCCGTGGCGGGGGCGCTGGTCATCGTGAAGGATCCGACGGGTCGAGAGATCGGCCGCGTGCGCACGGATGGGGAAGGCCAGTTCACGCTGGCCGTCCAGCCAGGGGAAGGGGCGCCGCGCACGGAGGTGCTGGAGGCGCCGCTCCGCCTGGAGGCTCTTGACGCGGAACTGGAGGCGCAGGTGCGAAAGGCGCGCTCGGCCCTGGAGGCCCTGGGCCGGGCGCCCTACGGCTTCGAGGCGTCGCGCCTTCTGCAGGCCCTGGACCGGGAGTGGCCGCGGCGCTTTGCGCTGGCCGTCCAGCCCGGCGAGCAGCAGCGCCTCCGGGAGTCCGCCCTGAGGGCGGGCCTGCTCGCGGTGGCCCTCCGGGAGAGCCATGATGCCGGCCAGCGTGCCGCCCGCGCCTTCGTGGCCTCCAGCCAGAACGTCCTTCAGGGGCTGGTGGAGCTGGGAGATCCCTTCCGCTGCCTGGATCGCTACAAGCCCCTCTCCGGGTACCGGGAGGAACTGGAAGCCGCCGCCGCGAACCTCCGGGCCCTGGGGCCCCGTCCCCGCCTCACGGCCCAGGCCCGGGAGCTGCTCCACAAGACCAGACTGGTGGCCCTGGACGCCCTTTTCCGTAAGGTGGAGGCGGAGCGGGCCAGGGCGGGCCTGCGGGTCGCGGAGGGCATGGGCACGGACCAGCTCAAGGGCTTCCTGCTGGAGCGCTCCGCCTCATCCGCCGGGGGCCAGGGGCTGTCCGAGGCCCTGGAGGCCCGCCTGATGGCGCCCTTCCGCACCGAGATCCAGGCGGCCCTCGATCGCCAGGCCATCTCCCTTGGCCGAGGGGGCTCCGGTGCGCCCCTGGCCCGCTTCCGGGGCATCTATGCGGAACTGGCGGAGAAGAACCCCCCCCCGCCCCGCAAGGTCATGCAGCTGGAGACGGGGAAGGCGCCCCGCGAGAAGGGCTACTGGCTGGCGTCCCACGCCGCGGTGGCCGCCGTGACCGTGACCACCGCCGGCCAGGGCACCGTGAAGGCCCTGGAAGTCAAGGGAGCCAGCGACAAGGCCGAGCGGTCCATCCGGACGGGGCTGGACGGCTACCAGGGGGCGCTCCACTACCTGGATCTTGCGGCAGCGCGCGAGGCCCTCGGGCGTTTCGTGCGCGCGGCCCAGGAGTAGCGCACCCCAGGCCCCTTACGGGCGCTTCACCGCCTCGATCACGGCGCCCAGCACCTCGGGATCCGTCTCGGGCAGGATGCCGTGGCCCAGGTTGAAGACGTGGGGTCGTCCCTTCATGGTGTCCACGATGCGGCGCGCCTTGGCGCAGGCCGCGTCCCGGCCGGCCAGGAGGGCGGAAGGGTCCAGGTTGCCCTGCAGCACCTTGCCGGGAAAGCGGTCCCGGGCTTCGGCCATGGGCACCTGCCAGGGCACCGCCAGGCCTTCGCATGGAAGGTCGTCCAGGGCCCGGGGGAGCCTTCCGGCCCGGGCGAAGTAGAGGCGGGGGGCGCCCTGGACCTGTCGGAGCGCGCGGTCCGCGGCGGGCAGGGCGAAGCGTGCGTAGTCCTCCGGGTCCAGCTCGCCGGCCCAGGTGTCGAAGAGCTGCACGGCTTCGGCGCCAGCCTCGATGTGGAGCTGCAGCAGGCGGGCGGCTGCGTCCGCCAGGCGCTCCAGCCAGGCCTGCGCCCGGGAGGGCTCCCGGTGCAGGAAGGCCTTGGCGCGGGACCAGCTCTTCGACCCCTTGCCCTCGAGGCCGTAGGCCAGCAGGGTCCAGGGTGCGCCGGCGAAGCCGAGCAGGGTCACGTGGGAGGGGAGCTGGGCCTTCGTCCTGCGCAGGGCCTCCCGCACGGGCTCGAAGACCTTCTCGTCCAGGGGCTGGTCCGAGGGCAGCTGGTCCAGCGTGCGCGCCAGGCGCGGCCCGCCCTCGGGGATGGTGACCCCGCAGCCGAGGGCCTCCAGGATGACCAGGATGTCGCTGAAGACGATGGCGCCGTCGAGCTGGGGGAAGCGGCGCAGGGGCTGGAGGGTGACCTCCGCCGCCAGGTCGCCGCTCCCCATGAGCTCCTCGAAGCTGGCCTGGGCCCGGAGCGCCCGGTATTCGGGAAGGAACCGCCCCGCCTGCCGCATGAACCAGAGCGGCGGCGGGGCGAGGGCCTCGCCCGCGAGGGCGCGGAGGAGGGGTTTCGTCACTCGGCTTCCAGCGAGAAGCTGAAGGGACCGCTGGCGCCGAGGATCTCGCCCTCGGGGATGGCGACGCCGGTGCGGCGCTCCGCCTTGTGGGCCAGCTTCCAGGAGCCGCCGCGCTGGGCGGCCTCGGCCAGGGCCGCGCGCACCGCGCCCTTCCCGTTGCGGTGGGCCACCTGCACGAGCAGGTAGGCGCCTTCGCCGTTCTGCTGACTTTCGAGACCGATGGTGAAGATGCGGGTCATGTCGTCTCCTGGGGAGGGGGGTGAAGGATCACAGGCTCGGAGCGGCCTGCACGTTGGCTCCGGCCCGGCGCCAATGCTCCAGGTAGGATGCCACAGGCTTCCGGCTCTCCGTGGCGATGCCTTCGGGAACCACCGTCACCCGGTAGCCCCGGTTGAGGGCGCCTTGGATCGTCGCATTGATGCAGTAGGCGGCGTCGAGGCCCACGATGACGACCTCGTCCACCTGGTTCTGCCGGAGGAAGGCGTCCAGGTCGGGGTTCGAGAAAGCGTCCGGGCGCTTCTTCGGGAAGGTGGGGGCGCCGGCAAGGCGCTTCAGGCGCCGGTCCATGGCCGTCCCGGGCTGCCCCGGAGCATTGACGTTGCCGATCAGCCTCCGGATCAGCGGGTTGTCCACGACGTTCTGGACATAGGCCACAGGCATCTTTCGGGCCTCCGCCTGGGCCAGCAGGCGGTTGGAGGCCTCCAGGATGCGGGCTCCGTCCCGGTAGGGTTTCCGGGCTTCGGGTCCGGTGTAGTCCTCCTGGATGTCCACCACCAGCAGGGCTCTGGACGGGTGCGCGTAGGCGGGGATGCGCGCGCCCCGGGTGGGGGTCAGGTAGCTCCGCATCAGGAAGACGAGGGCGAGCCCGGCCAGGACCAGGCCTCCCAGGGCCAGCGCGAGGAGCTTCACCCAGCCGTGCACTGCAGGGCCTCCCGAACGGCCTCGACAGCCCTTTCGACGTGCGCGAACTCCTCTTCCCCGTGCGCCGTGGAGAGGAAGGCCACCTCGAAGCCGCTGGGCGCGAGGTAGACCCCCTGGTCCAGCAGGAGCCGGTGCAGGCGGTTGAACTTCTGGATGGAGGCCTCCTCCACCGCATCGGCGCGGCGCACGTCGTGCTGGAAGAGGGGCCACAGGAGCGAGCCCACCCGCGGGCAGCAGAGGCCGGGGATGCGCTCGAAGACGTCCGCGAAGCGCTCGGCCACCAGGTCCAGCTTGCGGTACAGATCCGGCGTCAGGCGCTCCAGGGTGGCCAGGCCCGCGGCCATGGCCACGGGGTTGCCGCTCAGGGTGCCCGCCTGGTACACCGGGCCGTCGGGGCTCACCACGCCCATGATGTCCGCCCGCCCGCCGTAGCAGCCCACGGGCATGCCGCCGCCGATGATCTTGCCGTAGGTGGCCAGGTCCGGCGTGATGCCGAGGCGCTCCGCCGCGCCGCCCGGCGCCACGCGGAAGCCGCTGATGACCTCGTCGAAGACGAGGAGCGCGCCATGCCGGCTGCAGAGCTCCCGGAGCCGCGCCAGGAACTCGGGGCGCTGCACGAGCAGCCCGTTGTTGGCGGGGATGGGCTCGATGATGGCGCAGGCGGTCTCGGCTCCGTGGGCGTGGAAGTAGGCCTCCAGGCCCTCCAGGTCGTCCAGGCTCACCACGCTGGTCAGCTCGCCGTAGGCCTTTGGAACGCCCGCGCTGGTGGGTTCCCCGAAGGTGGCGAGGCCGGAACCCGCCTTCACCAGCATGGCGTCGGCGTGGCCGTGGTAGCAGCCCTCGAACTTGAGGATCCGCTCCCGGCGCGTGTAGCCGCGGGCGGCTCGCAGGGCGCTCATCACGGCCTCGGTGCCGCTGGACACGAAGCGCATCTTCTCGAGGAAGGGCACCATCTGCTTGATGCGCCGGGCCAGCGCCAGCTCCCGCCGGCTGGGGGCGCCGAAGGTGAGGCCTTCGGCCAGCGCCTCCTTCACCGCCTCGAGCACCTCCGGGTCGGCGTGCCCGAGGATCAGGGGGCCCCAGGACATGCACAGGTCGAGGAAGCGCACGCCGTCCTCGTCCTCGAACCAGGCCCCGTGGGCGCTTCGGAAGAACTTGGGCGTGCCGCCCACGGCCCGGAAGGCGCGGACGGGGCTGGATACGCCGCCGGGGAAGTGGCTCAGGGCTTCCTGGAACAGGATCTCGTTGCTCATGAGGTCGACTTTCAATGCGGACGCCGCTAGCGGAGCCAGCCCTTCTGCAGGGCCTCCCGGGCGGCGTAGGTGATGATCATGTCGCTGCCCGCGCGCCGCAGGCTGATCAGCTGCTCGTACATCAGCTGGTCGCCGTTCAGCCAGCCCAGGCGGTCGCCCGCCTTCACGCTGCTGTATTCGCTGGACACGTGATAGCTGCAGATGGGCAGGAGGCAGGCCTCCTTGAGGCGCCAGATCAGGTCCAGGCCGTGGAGGCCGGGCTTCACCATCAGGATGTCGGCGCCCTCCTCCACGTCCAGCAGGGCGTCCTTCAGTCCCTCCCGGGCGTTGCGCGGGTCCATCTGGTAGCTGCGGCGGTCCCCGAACTTGGGGCTGGAGTCGGCGGCGTCCCGGAAGGGGCCGTAGTAGGCGCCGTTGTGCTTGATGGCGTAGCTGAGGATGGCGGTGTTCTGGAAGCCCTCCTCGTCCAGGCGCACGCGGATGGCGCCCACGCGCCCGTCCATCATGTCGGAGGGGGCCACCACGTCCGCGCCCGCCCGGGCGTGGGCGAGGGCCATCTCGGCCAGGATCGCCACACTCTCGTCGTTCAGGATCTCGCCGTCCCTCACCACGCCGCAGTGGCCGTGGTCGGTGTAGGCGCAGAGGCACACGTCGGTCATCACGATAAGGTCCTGGCCGAAACGGCGCTTGAGCTCCGCCACGACCGTGGGGACGGCCCCGTGGGGATCGTGGCTGTGCTCGGCGGCGGGGCTCTTCTGGTCGGGAATGCCGAAGAGGAGCACGCTCTTCAGCCCGAGCTTGAGGTCCGCCTCCACCTGGCGGCAGGTGGCCTCCAGTCCCGTGCGGCTGATGCCGGGCAGGCTCGCGATCTCGGTGGCGCCCTCCTCCTTCGTGACGAAGTAGGGCTGGATGAGGTGGCGGGGGCGGAGCTCGGTTTCGGCGACGAGGTCGCGGATGGCCTGGGTGCGGCGGAGGCGGCGGGGGCGGATGTACATGGCTACTCCTGGATCGTCGTGAGCATGCGGACGAGGGCGTCGGGCCGGGGTTCGCAGAAGGCTAGGGCAGGATACCCCACCGAGGCGAAGGCCGCGGCGGCGCTGCGGCCCCAGGCCAGGCGCAGGCGAGGTCCCGCCTGGGGGCCCAGGAGCTCGGCCTGGAGGGGGCTCAGGGCGAGGAGCGCCTCGCAGGGCGGAAGCGGGGGCAGGGGACGGATGGCGGCCTCGCGGTGGGTGATCCAGGGCACGAAGGACCAGGGAGTGCCTTCGGAGATCCGCTCCAGGAGGCCCCTGCCGCGCTCGGCCCGCACCAGCAGGAAGCGGCCGCCGGAGGGGAAGCGCTCCTGGACCAGCTCCATGAGGCCTTCCGCGGAGGGCTCTTCGGGCAAAAGGACGCGCAGGCCCTCGTCCTCCAGGACGGCGGCGGTTCCGGGGCCCGTGGCGAGGCAGGGCAGCAGCTCGGGGAGGAAGGGCAGGGCGCAGCTCACCCCCGCGGGGCTCAGGAACACGGCGCCGTCCAGCTCTGCGGGGTCCTCCGGGGGCGGCGCGCCGGTCGCCTCGGTGCGGGTGCAGGCGTGGGACAGGGGCTCCCAGCCCGCGGTGCGCACGGTCTCGCAGAGGGGATGCTCCGGCGCCCGCGCCAGGGCGAGGCGCCTCACGGCAGGCCCGCGGCCCGGAAGGCACCCGTGACGGTCGCCAGGGCTTGCGCTTCGCTGCCCAGGCCTTCCGCGTCCACGATACCGCTCGGTCTGGCGAAGGCGGCGCGCAGGCGGAAGCGGCCCTCCGGAAGGGCTTCGGCAAAGGCGCCAAGGGGCTGCTGGCATCCGCCGCCGAGGCCGGCCAGCACGGCCCGCTCGAGGGCCACGCAGCGGCCCGTCGCCTCGTGGTGCAGGTCCGAGAGGGCCTCCAGGAGCGCCGCGTGGCCCGCGCGGCACTCCGCCAGCAGGGCGCCCTGGCCGGGGGCGGGCAGCAGTTCCTCGGGGGCGAGGCGGGGGACGCAGAGGTCCGAGAGGTCGAGGCCCAGGCGGCGCAGGCCTGCCGCGGCCAGCAGGGTTCCGTGGAGCGGTTCGCCCCGGAGTTCGCCCGCCCGCAGGTGCTGGAGGCGCGTGGGCACGTTGCCGCGGATCCAGGTGAAGGTGGCTTCCGGAAGCGTGCGGCACAGCAGCTGCTGCCGGCGCACGGCGCCCGTTCCGATGCGCGGGTGCGTGGGGGCGTCGGCGCGCATCAGCAGCCAGTCGAGGGGATCCTCCCGGCGGGGGATGCAGGCCGTGACGAGGCCCTCCGGGCGCTCCAGGGCCACGTCCTTCAGGCTGTGGACCACCAGGTCCAGCGCGCCGTGCTGGAGGGCCTCCTCCAGCTCCCGGGTGAAGAAGCCGGCGCCCCGGTGGCTGTCCAGGGGACCCTCGAGCCAGCGGTCGCCGTGGGTGGTGAAGCGCCGCCAGTCCACCTCCCAGCCCTTGGCCTCCAGGTGGGCCGCCACGGGCCTGGCCTGCTCCACGGCCAGCAGGGAGCCCCGGGTGCCCAGCACCACGCGCCGTCCGCTCACGTCTCCTCCAGCTGCAGGATGTCCGCCACGCGGCCGAGCTGGGCCTCGGGGCTGTCCCCCTGCGCCAGGGCCCGGTGGGCCAGGGTGCGCCCGCGGGCCAGGAGCTCCCGCACGGGATCCTCGTCCCCGGCCCGGGCGTGCAGGCGGGCGAAGGCGGCGTTGACCCTCCCCCGCGCCTCCCCCTCGGCGCGCTTCCGATCCCGCTCCGCGGCGCGTGCGCGCAGCCGGGCCACGGCTTCCGGGAGCCAGGCCTCGGCGCGGCGGGCGGCCTCGGCGCGGCGCACCTTGGCCGCGTCGGTCTCCTCCAGGAGGCTGCGGAGGTCCAGGAGCTGCAGCCAGGGCAGGGCCCCCAGGGCGGGTTCCAGGTCCGGCGGCAGGGCCAGGTCCAGGGCCAGGAGGCCCTCGTGCGAGGCCGCGCGCCAGCCTTCCAGGGTGAACAGGGGCTCGGGGCTGGCCGTGGCGCTCACCAGGGCCCGGAAGCCGCAGGGGGACCGGCGCAGGCGCTCCAGGGGCACGCAGGCCGTACCGAGCTCCGCGGCAAGGGCTTCGGCCCGGGCGTGGGTGCGGTTGGCGACGGCCACCTCGAAGCCCCGGCCGGGCAGGCGTTCAGCCAGGTAGCGCGTCATGGGACCCACGCCTACGAGGGCCACGCGGGCTCCCTTCGGGAGCTTCCCCTCCAGGTGCTCCAGGGCCACGGAGGCCACGGAGGCGTGGCCTTCCCCGAGACCGAGGCGGGCGCGCAGGCGCCGGGCCTCCCGCAGGATGTCCTCCAGGGCCTCTACGGCCTCCGGACCGGCCGTGCCGGCTCCCCGGGCGGCTTCGAGGGCGTCCCGGAGCTGGTTGAGCACGTCCAGGTCGCCGAGGGTCGCGCTTTCCAGGCCCGAGGCCAGGCGCAGCAGGTGGGTCCAGGCGGCCTCGCCCTCCAGGCGCTGCGCGTCGGGGCCGAGGCCCAGGCCCTCCGGCCTTCCCCGCCAGAGCATCCAGAGCGCCCGCTGGCAGGTGGCCAGGTAGACGCAGGCCTGGGCGCGGCTGTTCTGCCTCCAGGCCTGGAGGCGGGAGGGGAGCCCCTCGCGCACCACGTGCGCGCCCACCCGCTCGAGGGGGTGGTGCGGGGCGCGGAAGGTGAGCAGGACCGGGTCCATCGATGCTTATTCTAGGGGATGCCCGCTCCGCGGGGTCATCCGGGACGCCATCCATGGAATCCGCCCGCACCGCCATCCTGCTTCTGAACCTGGGGGGGCCCGTCTCCCAGGCCCGGGTGGAGCCCTTCCTGCGCGAGCTCTTCGGGGACCGGGAGCTGGTGAGGCTGCCGGGGCCGGCGTGGCTCCAGCCGCACCTGGCGCGGCTCATCGCGGGCCTCCGGGCCCCATCCTCGCGGCGCAAGTACGCCGCCATCGGCGGCGGTTCGCCGATCCTGCGGGAGAGTGCCCTCCAGGCGGCCGCGCTGAGGGCGCGGCTCCGGGAGGCGGGCTTCGGGGGGCCGGTGAAGCTGGTCTTCCGGGCCAGTCCCCCACGGGCCCGTCGGGTCCTGGAGGGGCTCGCCCGGGAGGGCGTCACCCGCCTCCTGCCCGTGAGCCTCTATCCCCACGCCTGCCGGGCCACCACGGGGAGCAGCCTGAAGGAGCTGGCCCGGGAGGCGGCCCGCCTGGACCTGGTGCTGCTTCCGGGGGTGGAGAGCTACGCCACGGACCCCGACTACCTGGCTGCGCTGGAGGGCATCCTGCGGGAGGGACTCCGCGCGTGCCCCGGGGCCACGGTGGTCTTCAGTGCCCATGGCCTTCCGCTGCGGCAGATTCGGGCGGGCGATCCCTACGAAGAGGAGATCCGCGCCACGGTCGGGGCCCTGGAAGCCCGCCTGGGGCCGCATCCCGGCGGCTTCCGCCTGGCCTACCAGAGCCGCGTGGGGCCTCTCCGCTGGCTGGGCCCGGGGCTGGGGGAGGTGCTGGCGGAGCTCAAGGGGCGGGATGCGCTGGTGCTGCCCTTGAGCTTCGTGGGCGAGCACCTGGAGACCCTGCACGAGCTGGATCTGGACTATGCGGAGCGTGCCGCGCGCCTGGGCCTGGCCAGCTACCGGCGCCTGCGCACGGTGGGCTGCGATCCGCGCTTCATCGCGTGCCTCTTCCGTCGCACGATGGAAGCCCTGGAGGCATCGGCATGAGCACCCTGGTCATCGGCGGCGGCGTCACGGGTCTGCTGGCCGCCTGGCACCTGCATCGCCGGGGCGAGGCGGTGGAGCTGTGGGAGGCCGCGCCCGGCGCGGGCGGGTGGGGGCGCACGGAGCCCTGGCCGGACACGGAAGGCCGGCCCGGGCACCTGGAGATCGGG
>CAXYVC010000037.1:0-21945 GCA_964292295.1 uncultured bacterium | reverse complement strand
GGGGGGCTAGAGGGGGGGGAGAGGGCCCTCCGGTGGTAGGCAGGCCGAAACCCCGGGCCCCCCCTTGCGCTGCGGGGAAAGGCGTGCCGCAACATCATCCAGGTTCAGACCTTCGGCGCCTCCATGCCGAAGTCCTTCCAGCCCTCCTTCGCGGGCCCGTAGATCCCGGGCACCGTCAGCCCCGCCTGGCGCATCAGCACGGTCATCTGGCCGCGGTGGTGCACCTGGTGGGTGACCAGGACGAAGAGCGACTGGCCGCGCTTCCAGCGCTCGCCGTACATCTCGTCCTCCACGAGAAGCGTCGCGTCCGTCCAGGTGCGGAACTGGCGGAGGAGGCTCTCGCTGGCCCGGGAATAGGCCGCGGCAACCTCGGCCATCGTGGCGGGCGGCGCGCCGATGAAGCCGCTGGCCTCGAGGCGTTCCTTGCCTTCGATCTCAAGCCCCATGCGGGCGGGCATCTCGATCACGCTCTCCACCAGGTGCCACGCCATGCGCTTCAGGTCCCGGTGCCCCTCGGCCACGGCCGCGCCCGCGGCGGAATCCGGGACCGCCGCCAGCACCTTCAGGGTGGCGTCGGCCTCGTAGGTCCAGCATCCGACGAAGTCCTCGAGCGCACGGAACATGGCACCTCCCGACCCAGGCAGGGGTCCGGACCATCCTGCGCCGGGAGGCGCTGGGAGGGCAAGCTCCGACCGGGAATCAGAGCCCCGCGGCCCGGAGCAGGGCCTGGAGGCGCGCCGCGCGCCGCACCTGATGCCCCACCCGGGAGAGCGCGTCGTGGAACTCCGCCTGCCGTTCCTTGGGCAGGCGGACAACAGCACGCCCCAGGCGTTCCATCAGATCCAAGGCGGCGTCGAAGCGTTCTTGGCGCAGGTGCTGAAGCCCCAGGCCGACGGAGCAGCCCCCCAGCGCCTCGGGACCCGGCTCGGCCTGGCCCTCCAGGAGCTCCAGGAGGCGGAATCCCTCCCGCACCACGGCCTCGCCGTCCCCCTCATGGGCCTGGAGCCCCAGGAGGCGGTCCTGCACCGCGATGCGCCGCTCCAGGGGGGCTTCGCGCCGCTCCAGGATGCTCCGTGCGCGCTCCAGCAGCGCCGGCTCCGCAGCGGCCTCCGCCTCCTTCAGGAGGGTCTCCGCCACCAGCGGGTGGTCCTCCCCAAGGCCAGCCTCGAGCTCCCGGCGCAGGGCCTTCAGCTCGGCCGCAGCGCCGCGTCCCGCGATGCGTGCCAGGCGCCAGCGTGCGCGCTCCTCCAGGCGGCCGGGGCAGGTCCGGGCCAGGGGGTCCAGGGCCGCCAGGATCCATCCGGGTTCGCGGACCAGCAACGCCTCCTGTCCGGGCAGCGCCTGGGCTCCGAAGCGCCGCGCGAGGGCCACCACCAGGTCTTCCCGCTGCCCCGCCAGCAGGGGAGCGCCAGCGGCCAGGCCCGGGACCGAAGGAAGCGGCGCCCCCGCAGGAAGGCGGAGGCAGGCCTCCAGGCAGGCCAGGGCGGCCTCCCGCGCCTGTTCTTCCCTGCCCAGCCCGCGCGCGCAGCGCAGGCGCAAGGCCAGGCGCTCCAGATCCTCTCCGGGCCGCAGGGGGCCCAGCTGAGCCTCCAGCTCCCGGAAGCGCCCCAGGCGCTCCAGAAGGGCCCATCGTCCCCCGGCGGAACCCCCGTCCTCCAGGGACAGCCGCCGCGCCACCAGGGCTTCGCGCGCCTCGCCCGGCGGAAGCAGGGGCAGGAAGGCCTCCAGCAGTTCCCCGTCGGGCGCGGGCAAGGCCTCCAGCACGGTCAGCGACGTTCCCAGCAGCTCCGCATCTCCCCTTCGCCCCAGCAGCTCGGCCGCGCGGCGCAGCAGCGGGACCGCCTCCCCCGCAGCGGCACGGGGCAGCATGGCCGCGAGAAGCGCCTCCTCGCCGGCCACATCCCCCAGCCGCTGCAGGAGCCTCCTGCGCAAGGGCTCCATGCGGGGCTGTCCTTCCGCGTGGCGCAGGACACGCCCCAGGAGCTCGCGCACGGGAGCATCCAGGGGCCCATCCAGCAGGGCCTCGTCCAGGGAGGCGAGGGCGGCCTCGTGCCGCGCCAGCACCCCGGCGTCCATCCGCCCGAGCAGCCCCGCCACCGCCTCCCGGAAGCGGCCGTCCCCCTTGCGGGCCGCCAGGCGCCAGACCCGCCCGGCCTCGGACTTGAGGCCCAGCTCCACCACGCGGCGGGTCAGCGCGGCCCCGTCGGGCTCCCGCTGCCAGGCCTGCACCAGGGCCTGACAGGCGTCGAGCATGGGATCCACCTCCGCCACCGCGAGCCAGGGCCCGTAGCGGTCCTCCACCAGCGCCGCCAGCCCCACCTCCAGCGAGCGGTCCGGCCCCTTGGCGAGGCGGTTCCGCAGGAACAGGGCCTTCTCCCGCCACGGCGTGCCCCGCAGCCCGGCAAGCTCCGCCAGCAGGGCCAGCCGCTCCAGTTCCGGGGCACGCTCGGGGCTGTCCGCCGGAAGGCTGCGCTGGAGACGCGCCCAGCGGAGGGCCAACTCCCGGGCCGCGAAGCCGTAGCGGCGCTCGCCCTGCACCTCCTGGCCTGCGGTGGCCTGCAGGGCCCCCAAGGCCGCGTCCAGCAGCGGCAGGTCCCCGTGGCCCGCGCCAAGATTCCGCCGGACCGCGGAGCGCAGCGCCTCGACCTGGACCCGGAGGGCCTTCACCTGCGCGGGCGTGGCTTCGTTCCCCAGCTCCATCAGGGCAGAGGCATGCCTGCAGAGGCCCGCCACCGAGCGTTCCAGCGCCGCCTCGAAGGGAGCCGGCGCCACCAGGGGCGGCGGCGCGGGAAGCATGGCCGCTAGGCCTCCGCCTTCAGGCTCTTGGCCAGCAACTGGGTGCGGATGAAGACATCCAGGTCACCGTCCAGCCCCTTCTGGGTCTGCCTGGTCCCGCAGCCGGTGCGGTGGTCCTTGACCATCGGGTACGGCGGGAGCACGTAGGGGCGGATCTGGCTGCCCCAGGCCACGTCGGACTTCTCGCCGCCGGCGGCGGCCACCTTCTCTTCGAACTTGCGGCGCTCCAGCTCGTAGAGCCGGGACTGCAGAACCTTGAGGGCCCGCGCGCGGTTCTTGATCTGGCTCCGTTCGTCCTGGCACTGCACCACGATGCCCGTGGGCAGGTGGGTGAAGCGCACGGCGGACTCCGTGCGGTTCACGTGCTGGCCGCCGGCGCCGCTGGCCCGGAACACGTCGATCTTCAGGTCCTTCTCGGGGATCTCCACGTCGATGGTGTCATCCAGCTCCGGGCTCACGTACACGGCGGCAAAGCTGGTGTGGCGGCGCTTGGCGGCGTCGAAGGGCGAGATGCGCACCAGGCGGTGGACCCCGGCCTCGGCCCGCAGGTAGCCGTAGGCGTAGGGGGCGCTGACGATGAAGGTGGCGCCCTTCACGCCGGCCTCGTCGCCGTCCTGGTAGTCGATCATTTCCGTCTTCCAGCCCTTGGATTCGCAGTAGCGCAAGTACATGCGCAGGAGCATGGCGGCCCAGTCGCAGCTCTCGGTGCCGCCCGCGCCCGGGGCGATGGCCACGATGGCGTTGTTCTGGTCCAGCTCGCCGCTGAGCATCATGCGCAGTTCGGCAGCCTCCACGTCGGACCGCAGCTTCGCCTCCACCGCTTCCGCCTCGCCCAGCATGTCGGCGTCGTCCCGGGAGAGCTCCAGGGCCGTCTCCAGGTCGTCCAGGCCGCCCGAGAGGCGCCGGGCGGTGTCGAGGTCGTCGGTGAGCAGACCGCGGGCCTTCAGGACGGGCTTCGCCTTCTCCGGGTCGTCCCAGAAGCCGGGCGCGGCAGCCTTCTCCTCGATCTGCTCCAGCTCGAGGGCCTTGCGTTCGGGGTCCAGGTGGCCCACGAGCTGGCGCACCCTCGGCTCCAGCTCGCTCTTGGCCCGCATCAGGGATTCGAAGTCCATGGTCCTTCCGGTGGAAAGGGCCCCGCGAGGGGCCCATTCCACTCTATCGGAAGCGGGAGAATCCCGGGGTGCAAGGTATCCTTGAGGCGCCATGAGCGAAGCCCTTTCCGTCCTGCCCGAGGACCTGGAGCCCACCGAGCGGGGGGTGCTCCAGGGGCACGGGCGCATCGCCCTGGCCTTCGCCCGCTGGGAGCACGCGGCGCCGAAAGGCCGGGTGGTCATCGCCCACGGCTACGGGGAGCACGGCGAACGCTACCGCCACGTGGCCTCCTGGCTGCATGGCCTGGGATGGAGCGTGTCGAGCCTCGACCACCGGGGTTTCGGGCGCAGCGGGGGGCGACGGGGCGACGCGGAGGGCATCCGTGCCTACGTCGACGACCTCGTGCACTTCCTGCGCCAGGAGCGCCGCCGGGACGCCGAACGCGCGGGCGTGCCGCCCCGGGTGGTGGACGGCGTGCCCCTGCCCCCCCGGCCCGTGCACCCCCAGGTGCTGCTGGGACACAGCTTCGGCGGCCTGGTGGGCCTCCTCGCCCTGCTCTGGCACGCGGACACCATGGAAGGCCTGGTGCTGTGCAGCCCGGCCCTGCAGCTGCGCCCCTTCCCCTGGCGCCTGCGCCTCCTGCACCGCCTCATGGCCGCGCTGGCCCCCCACGCGACCCTGGATCTCCCCCACGACAAGACCGAGGTCTGTTCGGACCCGGTCTTCGTGCAGCGCTACTGGTCCGACCCCCTCTGCCACCACCGCGTCAGCGCGGCCTTCCTGGCCCTCTTCCCCGAGGGACGCGGGGAGGTGCTCCACCTGGGCCATGAGCTCGAGCGCCCCGTGCTGCTCCTGGAGGCGGGCGCGGACACCCTCGTGGATCCGGACGCCAGCGAGGCCCTGTGGGCCTCCGTGCGGCCGGAGCTGCTGGAACGCCACCGACTGGAGGGTTTCCGCCACGAGGTGCTCCACGACCGCCGCCGCCGGGAAGTGCAGCCGGTCGTGGAGGCCTGGCTCCTGCGCCTCCTGGAGGCGGGAATCAGGAACCCAACGCCCCCTTCCGCCATGAGAATCTGAATGCTTGAAAGGAACACGATGAAGCTTCGACACACCCTCCCCCTCGCCCTGGCCGCCATTCTCCTGCCCGGGGGCCTCGGCTGCCGGAAGGCCGCGAGCAAGACCCAGGCCGACACCCGCACCGCCACCCAGCTGGTGGAAGAGGCCGAAGCCCTGCTGCGGCGGGGCAAGTGGGAGGACGGCCGCAAGCTCCTGCGCCTCCTGGAGGAGAACCTCCCGGGCAGCGTGGAGTTCCCGAAGGCCAAGCTCATGCTGGCGGACAGCTACTTCTTCCAGTCCACCAGCCAGTACCCGGAAGCCCTGGTGGAATACATGAGCTTCCTGAACTACTTCCCCCAGCACGAGAAGCGCGACTACGCCCTGTATCGCGCGGCCCTCTGCCACTACGCCGCCATCGAGAACGCCGAGCGCGACCAGGCGGAGACGCGCCAGGCCCTGACGGCCTTCCAGAACCTCCTGAAGGAGACGCCGGGCAGCCCCTACGCGGTGGACGCCCGCGCCAAGGTCACCCAGTGCTGGCGGCGCCTGGCGGAGAGCGAGCTCATCGTGGGCATCCAGTACGTCCACACCTACCACTTCCAGGGCGCGGAGACCCGCCTCAAGGGCCTGCTGGAGAGCTACCCCGACTACGCGGACCGGGAGCGCACCTACTACTACCTGGGCGAGGCCATGCGCCGGAAGAACGTCTCCATGGACGCGCTGAACCAGTTCAGCAAGGAATACCTGGCCAAGCTGGGCAAGGAGGAGTGGAACCAGGTTTCCAAGGAGGACGGGGCCCGCTTCCGCAAGGACATGGAAGCCTTCCAGAAGGCGGAGGTCGCCAAGTTCCGGGAGGAGGCCAGGACCTACTACCAGCGCCTGGTGGAGAGCTACCCCACCAGCGAGTGGGCGGGGCGCGCCAAGGACCGCCTCCTGGAGATGGGCCAGGCCCACATCAAGGAGAACTACGACATCTGAAGCCCACCGCGATGGGTGTACGGGAAAGGGGGCCTCGCGGCCCCCTTTCCCGTGGCGCGCGCGGGTGCTACTGCTTCCCGAAGAAGGTGAGCAGGCCCGTCGCCACCTGCTCCAGCATCGCCTCGGTCATCTCGGGGTAGACGGGCAGGCTCAGCACCTCCTGGGAGGCGCATTCGGTCTCGGGCAGCTGGCCCTTCCGGTAGCCCAGGTAGGCGAAGCAGGGCTGTTCGTGCAGGGCGATGGGGTAGTACACGGCGCAGCCGATGCCCAGCTGCTTCAGGTGGGCCTGGAGGGCGTCACGCTTGCCCTGCTTCACGCGCACCGTGAACTGGTTGTAGATGTGGCGACCGTCGGGCACCACCTCCCGAGGCAGCACCAGTTCCTCAGGGGTGAGAGCCGTGAGGCGCTCGAAGTACCACTGGGCGTGCTTGCGCCGCCCCTCGTGCCAGGACTCCAGGAAGGGCAGCTTGGCGCGCAGCACCAGGGCCTGGAACTCGTCCAGGCGCCCGTTCATGCCCACCTCGTGGTGCACGTAGACGGGCTCCATGCCGTGGACGCGCAGGCGGCGCACCCGGGCGGCCAGCTTCTCGTCGTCGCGGATGAGGGTGAGGCCCGCGTCACCGAAGGCACCCAGGTTCTTGGTGGGGTAGAAGGAGCAGCCGGTCATGTCGCCGAACTGGCCGGCGGAGCGGCCCCAGCCCTTGGCGCCCAGGCTCTGGCAGGCGTCCTCCAACACGGGGATGCCGTGCCGCTTCGCCACCTCCAGGATGGCCGGCATCTCCGCCAGCTGGCCGAAGAGGTGCACCGGCACGATGGCCTTGGTGCGGGGGGTGATGGCGGCCTCCACCAGCTTCCCGGTGGTGTTGAAGGTGGCGGGATCCAGGTCCACGAAGACGGGCGTCGCACCGGTGCGGGCCACCACGCCTCCGGTGGCGAAGAAGGTGAAGCTGGGCAGGATCACCTCGTCCCCCGCCTTGATGTCCAGGGCCATGAGGGCCACCAGCAGGGCGTCGGTGCCACTGGACATGCCCACGGCGTGCGCAGCCCCCGTATAGGCGGACAGCTCGGCCTCCAGGCCATTCACGTTCTCGCCGAGCACGAAGGAGGAGCGGTCGATCAGCCCCGAGAGCCCCTCCAGCACCTTCTGCTTCACGGCGGCGTTCTGGGGGGCGAGGTCGAGCATGGGCACGGGCATGGGGTCTCCCTTTCCTGCACAAGAAGGCCGCCGGAGCGGCGCCCGCCAGTATGGCACCACCCCGGGCGGCCTCCGCGCGGAAAGGAACGAGGGCTACGCGTCGGCCCCGCCCTCCTTCATGGGGCGCATGAGCGGGAAGAGGATCACGTCGCGGATGCTCGGGTTGTTGGTCAGGAGCATCACGGTGCGGTCCATGCCGACGCCCAGGCCGCCGCAGGGCGGGAAGCCGTGCTCCAGGGCGGTCACGAAGTCCTGGTCCAGCAGCATGGCCTCGTCGTCGCCCGCCTCCCGCTGGCGGATCTGGTCCATGAAGCGCTCCAGCTGCACGACGGGATCGTTCAGCTCGGAGTAGGCGTTGGCCAGCTCCATGCCGCCGATGAAGAGCTCGAAGCGGTCCACGAAGCCCGGCTGTCCGGGCAGCTCCTTGGTGAGGGGCGACAGTTCCACCGGGTAGTCGGTGATGAAGGTGGGCTGGATCAGCTTCGTCTCGGCATGGTGCTCGAAGAGCGCGCCCAGCAGCTCGCCGGGACGCTTCGTCGCCGCGTCCTCCAGGTGGGCCTCCGCGGCCAGCTTCGCGATTTCCGCCGGATCCTCCAGGCGGGCGCGGTCGATGCCCCCGTATTCCGCAATCGCGTCCTTCAGCGTCAGGCGCCGGAAGGGCGTGCGGTAGCTGATGATGTGCTCGCCGTAGGGGCGCTCCACGCCGCCGCAGAGCGTTGCAAGTTCCTCAAAGAGGTGCTCCACCAGGTGCATCACGTCCCGGAGGTCGTCGCCCGCCGCGTAGCTCTCCATCATGGTGAACTCGGGGTTGTGGCGCTGGCTTAGCCCCTCGTTGCGGAAACTGCGGTTGATCTCGAAGACCCGCTCGAAGCCGCCCACGATGAGGCGCTTCAGGTAGAGTTCCGGCGCGATGCGCATGTACAGGTCGATATCCAGGGCGTTGTGGTGCGTCACGAAGGGACGCGCCGTGGCGCCGCCCGGAATGGGCTGGAGCATGGGCGTCTCCACCTCCAGGAAGCCCTGCCCCTCCATGTAGCGGCGCACGCCGGCGATGATGCGGCTGCGCAGCTGGAAGGTGCGGTGCACCTCCGGGTTCGTGGCCAGATCGAGGTACCGCTGGCGGTAGCGCAGCTCCTTGTCCTGCAGGCCGTGCCACTTCTCCGGCAGGGGCAGGTGGGCCTTCGCCAGGAACTGGAAGGAGGCCACGCGCACGGACAATTCGCCCGTCTTGGTGCGCATCAGGGTGCCGGTGACGCTGACGAAATCGCCCAGGTCGAGGAGCTTCATGGCCTCCCAGGCCTGCTCCTCCAGGTCGTTCTTGCGGAAGTAGGCCTGGAGCTTCTCCCCCTGCTCCGAGAGGTGCATGAAGACGCTCTTGCCCATCTCGCGGATCGCCAGGACGCGACCCATCACGCTGAGGGAGACGGGCTCGGCCTCCAGCGCCTCGGCGTCCAGGGCCGCGAAGTCGCGCACCACCCGGGCGATGCCGTGGGTCCGTTTGGCCTTGGCGGGCCAGGGCTCGATGCCCATGGCCTTCAGCTTCTCGAGCTTCTCGACGCGGACCTGACGGTACTGGTTGACGGGCTGCTGCATGGGGTCTCCCTCCGGCCTTCCGCCGGAACCCCAAGTCTAGCGCGGCGCCTCAGTGGCCGTGCGCACCGACGCTCGGGCGCCCGGCGAAGTCCACCTTGTGCGCCAGGAAGATGACGTAGATCCCGTAGAGCCCCATCAGGCCCAGCAGGCGCCACACGAGGGGCCGCAGGAAGGGCTGGAGGGCGGTCCAGCCGTGGCTGAGGAGGCCCACGAGGATCGCGAGCGCACCCGCCAGCACCAGCAGCCAGCCGAAGCGCCGCGCGGGCTCCCGGCGCGCGGGCACGAGCTCGGCGGGCACCACGCCCATGGGCTCCCGCTGTTCGCCGAGGGCATGGGTGCCCTGGAACAGGAGCAGCGCCGCGACCAGGTAGAAGAAGACGTAGTGCAGCAGATCCATGGCAGCTCCCGAGCTTCCTGTCCTATCACGAAAGGGGGACGGGACGCCACTCAGCGCAGGCCGAGCAGCTGGTCCAGCTCCGCGTAGGCGAGGTCGAGCCCCAGGCGTGCGGCGAGCACGCCCGCCTCCGAGGCGCGTGCCGCGGCCTCCGCCTCGGCCGCCTTCGCGGCGGGCACGAGGCCGGCCTTGAGCTGGTTGCCCGCGAGGCGCGCCTTCTCGAGGTTCAGCGCCTTCGCCTCCTCGGCGACCTCGACCATCAGCCGCGCGGTCTCCACCTTCCGCAGGAGCTTGCCCAGGTCGATCTCCACGCGGTTGCGGAGGCGCCGCTGGTTCTCGGTGGCCTGGTTCACGAGCGCGGCGCGCTGGCCCACGACGCCGCTCTTCTTGCCCCAGTCGAAGACGGTCCAGCTCAGGGTGAGCCCCACCGTCATGGAGTTGCTGCGCAGGAAGGGCACCCCGTGCTGGTACGTCTGGCGGGCGAAGGCGCTCACCTCCGGGATGTAGTCGTCCTTGCCCGCGCGGAGGGCGCTGCGGCTCTTCTCCAGCGTCTCCCTGGCCACAGCCAGGTCGGGGTTTCCCTTCAGGGCCTCCTCCAGGAGCGCCTCCCGGGAGGGGAGCTCCCGCTCCCGGGGCTGCACGGGCGCAAGCTCCAGGGGCGTGTCGAGGGGGCGGCCCATCAGGTCGTTCAGCTCCGCTCCCAGGTCGGTGAGGGCGGCCTCGGCCTGGAGCTGGCGGTGGCGCTCCTGGAGGAGCTGGGCGCGGCTGCCCGTCTCGACCCCCTTCAGGGCGTTGCGGGCCTCCCCCCCCCCGCGGCCATCCTGGTCCGGGACCCCCGCCGCCCGCACGGAGGGGGCGCCGGCCTCCCCCTTCGCCTGGGCGATCAGGCAGCCCAGGAAGACCTGGCGGGTCTTGAAGGCGATGTCGCACTCCATCTTCCGCAGCTCCGCACGGGCCACCCGCTCTTCGGCCGAAGCCACCTGGTAGCCCTGGTGGACCTTGAAGAGCTGCGTCAGCGGCTGCCCCAGGGTGAGGTTCTGCAGGTAGATGTTGTTGTCCCCCTGCCCCAGCGCCATGTCCTGGGTCGGGAAGGGCCCGAGGCCGGGGATCGTCCCGAGGGCCCCCGCGGGGATCTTCACGAGCTGCTCGCCGCTGGTGCGGAACCAGGTGGCGTCGGCGCTGAGGCGCGGCAGGTAGTCCGCCCGCGCGGTGCCGCGCTTGGCCTCGGCCTCCTGCACCTTTGCCCGCGCGATGCGCACCCCCGCGCTGTTCCGCAGGGCGGCCTGGACGGCCGCCTCCAGCGTCAGCGGCTGCCTGCCCGGCTCGGCCCCGCGCAGGCCGGGCGCGGAGGCCAGCAGAAGAAGCGCCAGGAGCGCGCCTCCCGCGGCCTTCGTGCCGGCCCCGCCCGCCGCCTCGCGGGCCTCCTTGCGCCGGTAGAGGATCACGTAGAGCACGGGCACCACGAGAAGCGTGAAGAACATCGAGAAGATCAGCCCCACGGCAAGCACGCTGGCCAGCGGGCTCCAGAGCTTCGAGCCCGAGAGGATCATGGGCGTCACGCCCACAGCCGCGGCCATGGTGGTGAGGAAGATGGGCCGCAGGCGGCGCTCGCCGGCCTGGGTGGCGGCCTCCACCAGGGAGAGCCCCTCGCGGCGCTTCTCCTTGATGAAGTCGATCAGGATGATGGCGTTGCGCACCACGATGCCGCAGAGGCTGATCATGCCCATGAAGGCCGTGAAGCCGAAGGAGTTGCCCGTGGCGAGCAGGCCCGCCACCACCCCGAAGAGCGAGAGGGGAATGGAGGCCATCACCACCAGCGGATCCGTGAGGTTGCGGAACTGGACCATGAGGATCAGGAAGATGGCCACCAGGCTGATGGAGAGGGCCACGATCATCTCGGGGAAGGTCTCGGCCTGGTTGGCCACCTCGCCGCCCAGTTCCAGGTGGTACCCGGGGGGCAGCGGAATCGCCTTCACCTGCGGCAGCACCGTCTTCAGCAGGGCGGACGGGTAGGTCCCCGGCGTGGCGAAGCTGCGCACCGTCAGGGTGCGCACGCCGTTGCGGCGCACGATGCGGCTGGGCTGCCAGTCCGGCGCGAGGTCCGCCACGGCCCTCAAGGGCACCTTGGCCCCGGAGAGCGAGGAGCCCACGTAGGTATCGCGCACGTCGTCGAAGGAGGCGCGACGCTCGGGGTCCACGCGCAGCACGATGCCCACCGCGCGGTTGCCCTCCCAGAAGGTGCTCACGGGCAGGCCGTCGAAGGCGCCGAAAAGCTGCTTCGAGACGCCCGCGTGGGTCAGCCCCAGGCGGCTCGCCAGCTCGGGGTTGAGGTTCACGTCCACCAGCGGCGCGTCGTTGAAGAAGTCGGTGTAGACGTAACGCGAACGGGGATCCGCACGCAGGATGTCCTCCACCTTCCGCCCCAGCACCTTCAGCTCGGCCAGGTCGTCCCCGGAGATGCGGAACTCCACGGGGGCCTCCATGACGGAGCCCTGCTCCAGCTCCTTCACGATGACCATGCCCTCGGGAACCAGGCGCGGCAGGCGCGTCTGGAGGTCGGCCACCAGCGGCCCGGTCGCCTTCACGTGGTGGGTGTTCACGATCATCTGGCCGTACGCCTGGTCCGGCTGCTGGGGATTCACGTTGTAGTAGAAGCGCGGTGCGCTCTGGCCCACGAAGGTGGCAAGATGAGCCACCTCGCGATCCCGGAGGAGCTCGCCCTCGATGCGTTTCAGCGCGCCATCCGTCGCCTCGATGCGGGTCCCCTGGGGCATCCACAGGTCGATGACGAACTGGTTCCGCTCCGCGTTGGGGAAGAAGCGCCGGGGCACGAGCTGGAAGAGCAGCAGGCCCGCCAGCACGGCGCCGACGCCCAGGCCCACGGCGCGGGAAGGGTGCGCCATGATGCGGGTGATCGCCTTGTTGTAGACCCCCTGGAGGAGGTCCAGCGCGTTGAACTTCTTCGCCCGCGCGACGGGATCGGCCTCGTGGTCGTGGAGGCCCTTCAGGATGAAGGTCCGGCACAGCAGGGGCGTGAGGAAGATGGCCACCAGGAAGGACACCGAGAGGGCCACGGCCACCGTGAGCGGCAGGGCCAGGATGAACTCGCCCGAGCTCCCGGTGAGGATTACCAGGGGCAGGAAGGAGGCGACGATCGTCAGGGTCGCGGTGAGCACGGGCACCAGCACTTCCGTAGCGGAACGCCAGGCCGCCTCGGGCCTCGGAACCTTGTGGTCCAGCAGCTCCACGTAGTTGTCGGCGATCACGATGGCGTCGTCCACCACAATGCCCAGCACCAGGATCAGGGCGGCGATCGAGACCTGGTGCAGCTGCACGCCGATCAGGTTCATCACGCCCACCGTGGAGAGCATCGTCACGGGAATGGCCATGGCGGCGATGAGGGCCACGCGCATGGGCAGCAGCACCATGGTCACCAGCACCACGCAGGCGATGGCGATCAGGAATTCGTGGCCCATGCCCGCGATGCGCTCCTGCACCACCTTGGGCTGATTGGCGATGAAGTCCAGCTTCAGGTCCGGGGGCAGCAGGGGGCGCAGCTCGGTGAAGACCTTGGCCACGCGGTCGCCCATCTCGACGATGTTGTTCCCCTTCTGCATCTCCACCGAGATCATCACCGCAGGCTTGCCGTCGTGGCGCACCAGGAACTCGGGATCCTGGTACCGCCGCTCCACCTTCGCGAGGTCGCCCACGTAGACGGGCTCCCCCGTGCGGGACAGGCCCACCATCACGTTGCGCACCTCGTCCTCGGTGCTGAAGGCGCCCGTGGTGTGGAGCGGAATGCGCGCGCTGTCCGTGCGCACGCTGCCGGCGCCCTGCACCACGTTGCGCTGGGCCAGGGCGCCCGCGACCTTCACGGGGTCCACCGCGTACTGGCTCATGCGGTCCAGGGTGCTCGTGACCCAGATCTGCTCGTTCTGCAGGCCGTAGGGCGAGACCTTGCCCACCTCGGCGGCGCCCCGCAGGGCGTCCTGGATCTGGTCCACGTAGTCGCGCAGCTCGCGGTAGCCATAGCGTTCCCCGCTCACCGCCACCAGCATGGCCACCGTGTCGCCGAAGTCGGAGTTCACGATGGGGCCCATCACGTCCTTCGGCAGCGAGCTCGCCTTCACGGTGTTCAGCTCGTGGCGCAGCTTGGCCCAGAAGACGTCCGGCGTCTTGACGTTCTTCTCCAGCTCCACGTTGATGATCGCGATGCCCGGGCGGCTGGTGGAGAAGGTCTTGGCGCGGCGCACCTCCTGGAACTTGAAGATCGCCGCCTCGAGGGTCTTGGTGACCTGCTTCTCCACCTGCTCCGAGGTGGCGCCGGGATAGGCCGCCATCACCAGGCCGGTGCGGATGGTGATGGAGGGGTCCTCCGTGCGAGGCATGGACACCAGGGAGCGCACGCCCACCGCCACGGCCATCAGGGCCAGGATGACGGTGAGGGTGGGGTAGCGGAGGCAGGCCTTGATGAAGCGCGCCATGGCCCTACCTCCGCTCCGCGGCGGCCGGCTCTGCGGGCAGGCCGTTGCGCAGGCGGTGCTGGCCTCCCACCACGATCTGCTCGTCGCCCTTCAGGCCGGAGCGGATCTGCACGTCGCGTCCCAGCAGCACGCCCACTTCCACGCGCTTGGCATACACCCGCTTCTGGTCGGGGAAGTACTGGAAGACCTGGGTCGCGCCCTGGGGATCGCGCACGATGGCGTCCGCGGGCACCAGGATCATGTCCACCCTGCGGGAGCCGGTGATCGCAACCTCCGCCACCATGCCCACCTTCAGCTCGCGGGTGGGGTTCGGCACGCTGACCCGCGCCATGTAGGTGCGCGTGGCCGGATCCGCGGATACGTTCACGACCTTCACGGTGCCCTGGAAACGCTGCCCGGGCAGCACCGGCACCGTCACCGTGGCGGCCTGCCCCACCTTCACCAGGCGGATGTCCGTCTCGGGAATGCCGACGTTCACCTCGATGGGATCCAGGTTGGCGATCTCGAAGACCGGCTGGCCGGCCGCCACCATGACGCCGGGCTCGACCATGCGCTTCGACACGTAGCCCGCGATGGGCGCCGCCAGGCGGGCATCCGCGAGGTTCTTGCGGGCGATGCCCTCGCCCGCCAGCGCCTGTCGCAGCTGCTGCTGGGCCGCCTCGTGGGCCGCACGGAACTTGGCGAAATCGTTGGGCGCCAGGCTCGCACTGTCGAAGAGCTGCTGCATCCGGCGGAACTCCTCCGCCGCGCGGGTGGCGCCCGCGCGCGCCGCCTCCGCCTGGGCGTGGGCAGCCTCCAGGGCGTGCTGAAGGGTCACCGCGTCCAGGGCGGCGAGCAGCTGCCCCTTGCGCACGGGCTCGCCCTCCCGGGGCAGCGCCTGCACCACGCGGCCAGGCACCAGGAAGGCCACCAGGGAGGAAGCCCCGGGCGAACTGAGGGAACCGCTCACCGACACCCGCTCGGCCTCCTGGACGCGCCGGGGCTGGGCGAGACCCACGGGAACGGCCTCCGCCGCGGGAGGCGTCCGGCGGCCGCAGGCCGTGAGGAGGAGCAGACAGGCGGGAAGGGCGGCAAGGAGGCGGGACATGGGGATTCCTCGTGACAGGAAGGCTCGGATCGGAAGGGAACGGAAGGCGGAGGCGTTCAGGCCCGGAGGCCGACGCCGTTCAGGAGGCAGTCGAGGGCGCGGTTCACGCAGCTCTCCACGTCCCCGGGATGGTGGCGGTGGGCGTAGTGGAGGGAGGCCTGCAGCACGTCCATGCACAGCTCGGTCAGGAAGCTGAGGTCCAGGTCCCGCAGGCAGCCCGCCGCCACGGCCGCGCCAAGGACTTCGCGCAGGCGGGCCATCTCCTCCTCGTAGAAGCTGCGGAAGCGCGGCGCGAAGCGCGAATCCAGCCCCCAGTCGAAGAGGGTGCGGTCCCGCACGAAGGTGGGCAGCGTGGACGGATGGTCCTGGAACTGCGCCACGTAGGCGGTGGCCAGAGCCCGCAGCCGGTCGAGGGGCGGCATGGGCTCCCGGGTGATCGCCTCCGCGCGGAGCTTCCAGGTGCGCGCCCGCTGGAGCATCACCTCCTCGTACAGCGCCTGCTTGCTGGGGGAGTGTTCGTAGAGGCCCTGCATGCCCACCCGCGCCTCCGCAGCCACCTCCTGCATGGTGGCCTCGTCGAAGGGCTTGCGGGCGAAGACCTGCGCCGCGGCCTCGAGCAGGCGCTCCCGGCGCCGTTCCCGCTCCTGCGCTTTCCGTCCCGGCCCCATGGCCCCCCCATGCACGCCTGGAATTTAGAATCCAAATTCCTCATTCGTCAAGACGGCACAACCCCCAGCCACCCATTTCTTGTTTTCAAAAGCAATTATCCCTAACGGCCAAGAAATCACAGCTTGGTGACACCCTATCAACCAAGCGATTGATTAGTCTGTCCCCCGGCATTCATCAGTCGATTGATGAGTGTCAGGAGGAGCGATGAAGGCATCCAGGGAGCAGGGCCAGAACACTCGCCAGCGGCTGCTGGTGGCGGCGGTGTCGGTCTTCGCCCAGAAGGGCTACGAGGCGGCGGGCATCCGGGAGATCGCCCGGGCCGCCCAGGTGAACAGCGCCATGGTGCAGTACCACTTCGGGGGCAAGGACGGCCTGTACCGCGCCGCCCTGGACTTCCTCTTCGACCAGGGCCCGAGCAACCTGGTGGATGTGCCCGAGCCACCCAGCCCGGAGGATCCCGAGGCCCGGGCCAAGGCCGCGGTGCTTCTCCAGCGCTACATCCGCTCCCTGCTGGAAGCCGTCTTCGCCTGCCCCGAGGACCAGGACTTCCCGCCCGAATTCGAGGCTGCGGCCCACCTCTTCTGGACCAGGGCCCTGCTGGAACCGGAAGGCCACTCGGACCTGATCCTCGCCCACATCCGGCCCTACACGGAAAAGCTGTGGGCGGCCCTCGAGGTGCTCTTCCCGGAGCGCAGCCAGGAGGAGCGCTTCCGGCTGGGCGCTTCCATCCAGGCCCAGGTCCTCTTCTTCCACCACCACGCCCGCATCATCGCGCTCCTGCGCGGGGCGCCCTACGGCCCGGCGGACGTGCCCGACCTCGCCGCCCACATCACGTCATTCAGCCTGCGGGGGCTCGGCCTGGCCGCGTTCCTGCCGAACGAAGGAGCCTAAGACATGCTCTTCCTCTTCGTGCCCGCGCTCGTGGAAGCGCCGCCCTCCCAGGCGCCCCTCGACCTGGACCTCTCCGGCGCCCTCTCCCGCGCCCGCGCCGAGAACCCCTCCCTCCGGGCCGCCAAGGCCAAGGTGGCCGAGCGCCAGGGGCTCATCACGAGCACCCGCGCCGACGCCCTGCCCCAGCTGAGCCTCGCGGGCGACTACACCCGCCTGCGCGACGTGAGCATCCTCAACAGCAACATGGGCGACTCCATCGCCCAGATGGGCCTGAAGCTGGACCAGCTGGTGGCCCCCGTCCAGACCTACACGGCCCAGGCGAACCTCAGCCAGCCGGTCTTCGCCTGGGGCAAGCTGGGCACGGCCATCCAGGTGGCCAAGATGGGCGAGCGGGAAGCCGCCTACGCCTTCACCACCACGGAACTGGACGTCCTGCACGGCGCCGCCAACGCCTACGTCGCCGTGCTCTCCGCCCAGGCGGAGCTGGAGGTGGTGGCGGCCCGCAAGAAGACCGCGGAGCGCTTCCTGGAGGACGTGAAGGCCAAGCTGGAGGCCCAGACCGCCACGGAGCTCGATCGCCTGCGGGCCGAGAGCGAGTACTGGTCCGTGGTGCCCGAGATGCTCCAGGCCGAGGCCAACGTCAAGCGGGCCATGGAGCTGCTGGCCAGCCAGCTCGGCCTGGACCCGAAGACCGCCCTGAAGCTGGTCGAGCTGGGCCGCCCAGGACTCTCCCAGGCGCCTGCGGAGGCCGAGCGCAGCGAACTCGCCCAGCTCAAGGAGCAGGAGCGGATGTACCGGGCCAACGACCGCATCCTGAAGGCCGAGCTGCGGCCGCGCGTGGACTTCAACGCCTCCTACGGCTACCAGGCGCGGGAGACCACCAACCTCTTCAAGGAGCCCTACGACACCTGGCGCGTGAACCTGACGATGCACTTCCCCATCTTCGACAGCTTCCGCACCTCCGGGAAACGGGCCCAGAACAACGCCCAGCTCGAGCAGGTGCGCCAGGCGCGCATCGACCGGGAACGCGCCATCGCCGTGGAGAAGCGCACCGCGGAACGCGAGCTCCAGAAGGCCATCGCCTACGACGACGCCGCCCGGAGGGCCTACGACGCGGCGCTGGAGGCCCTGCGCACCAGCCGCGAGTCCTTCGACCAGGGCCTGATCACGTCCTACGAACTGCTCCAGACCGAGCGCACCGAGCGCCAGCAGGAGAGCCAGCGCCGCCGTGCGGAGCTGGGCCTCTGGACGGCCCTCTTCGCGCAGCGCCGGGCCCATGGCCTTCCCCCCCTCTGAACGCCGGTTTCCTTGAGGTGCACATGAATCGCCAGAAACTCTACCTTTCCACCGGCGTCATCGCCGTGATCATCCTCGGCGCCGTCGGCTACCACCGCTACCAGCGGAACCGCATCCTGGCCCGCCAGCGCAGCCAGACGGACGCGGGCATCGTCCCCGTAACCCTCGCCACCGTGGAGAAGCGCCCCTTCCACGGCACCATCCCCTTCACCGGAACCCTGCTCGCCGTGAACCGCGCGGAGCTGAGGGCCGAGGTCTCGGGCCGCGTCACCCGCGTCAGCGTCCAGGAAGGCGACCGCGTGGCCGCGGGCACCGTGCTCTCCGCCCAGGACGAGGACGAGCTGCTGCTCTCCGTGCAGGCCGCGGAAGCCCAGCTCGCCCAGGCCCAGGCCCAGGCCCAGCAGGCCAGGCGGGACAACGACCGCGCCCAGAACCTGCTGGAGAAGCGCAGCGTCACACGGCAGGCGGCCCAGCAGGCCGAGACGGCCCACAACGCCGCCATGGCCGTGGTGCGCGCGGCGGAGAGCAACCTGGGCCTGGCCGAGAGCCGGCCGCGCAAGCCCCGCACCACCGCGCCCTTCGCCGGCGGGGTGGCGCGGCGCGCCGTGCAGCCGGGCGAGGTGCTCTCGCCCGGCACCACCGCCTTCGAGGTGGTGGACAACCGCAGGCTGGAGATCCAGGCGGACCTTCCCGCCGAGGTGGTGGCCCAGGTGAAGGCGGGCATGAAGGCGTCCTTCCGGGTCACGGGCTTCGACCGCCCCTTCGAGGCCACCCTCACCCAGGTGAGCGGCTCCGTGCAGCAGGACGGGCGCACCCTGCGCGTGCGCCTGGAGGTCCCCAACGTCGACGGCCGCCTGAAGAGCGGCCTCTTCGCCAGCGGCGACATCCTGCTGGAGGGCGACGCGGTGCGCGCCGCCCTGCCCTCCGCGATCCTCACCGCCGTGGGCCGGGACGCAGAGGTCTTCGTGGTGCAGGAGGGCGTGGCCCGGCGCCAGAAGATCCTGCTGCTCGGCCAGGAACAGGGCGGCTGGCGCCCCGTCGAGGGCCTGGCCCCCGGAACCCGCGTGGTGGCCGAAGGCCGCGAGCTGGTGGTGGACGGCACCCGCGTGCAGGTCGCCCCTGCAAGGGAGAAGTGATCCATGTTCCTATCCGACCTTTCCATCAAGCGGCCGGTGCTCACCACCTGCGTGATGCTGGCCCTCGTGGTGCTCGGCTTCTTCTCCCTGAAGAGCCTCGGCCTCGACCTCTTCCCCAACGTGGACATCCCCGTCGTCACGGTGAGCGTGCCCTACCCCGGCGCCAGCCCTGACGCTGTGGAGCAGGACGTCGTGAAGAAGATCGAGGAGGCCGTCAACTCCATCGAGAAGGTGGACCAGATCACCTGCACGAGCCAGGAGGGCTACGGCACCGTGGTGATCGAGTTCCGCATCGAGCGCGACATCGACAAGGCCCTGGACGACGTGCGCTCCAAGGTGGGCCAGATCCGGCGCAACCTGCCGGACACCATCAAGGAGCCGGTGATCCAGAAGTTCGACCCGGCCCAGACGCCCGTGCTCTCCCTCGTGGTGCGCCCGGACGACGCCCACAAGGACATGAGCCCCCGGGAGCTCACCCGCATCGCGGACGAGTTCCTGAAGCGCCGCATCGAGAACATCCCCGGCGTTGGCAAGGCCGAGGTGGTGGGCGGATCCACCCGCAACATCCTGGTGCAGGTGGATCCCGCCCGGCTCGAGGCCCTGGGCCTCAGCCTCCAGCAGGTGCAGGCGGCCCTTGGGCAGGACACCCAGTCAGTCCTCTCGGGCAACCTGCTCGCGGGCAGCCGCGAGATCAGCGTGGGCGTGGACGCCAAGGCCCGGCGCGTGGAGGACTTCAACCACGTGATCGTGGGCAACCAGCAGGGCCGGCCCATCGAGCTGCAGGAGGTGGCCCGCATCGTGGACGGCATCAAGGAGAAGCGCAGCCTGGCCCGCCTGGACGGCGCGGACGCGGTGGCCCTCGAGATCCAGAAGCAGTCGGGCGGCAACACCGTGGCCATGGTCAAGGCCGTGCGCAAGCAGCTCCAGGCCCTCAAGCCCGAGCTGGACCGCCTCGGCGTCACCACGGTCCAGGCCAAGGACAACTCCAAGTTCATCGTGGAGGCGGTGGAGGACGTGGTGGTCTCCATCGTCCTGGGCGGCCTGCTGGCCGTGCTGGTGGTCTTCTACTTCCTGAAGAGCTGGCGCAGCACCATCATCACCAGCCTCACCCTGCCCGTGTCGGTGATCGGGTCGTTCACGATCATGCAGGCGCTGGGCTTCACCCTGAACACCATGACGCTGATGGCCCTCTCGCTGGCCATCGGCATCCTGATCGACGACGCCATCGTGGTGCGCGAGAACATCACGCGCCACGCCGAGATGGGCAAGGACCACGTCACCGCGGCCCGGGAGGGCACCGCCGAGATCGGCCCCGCCGTCATCGCCACGACCCTCTCCATCCTGGCCGTGTTCATCCCCGTGGCCTTCATGGGCGGCATCGTGGGCCGATTCTTCTTCTCCTTCGGCATCGTGGTGGCCTTCGCCGTGGCCATTTCCCTCTTCGTGAGCTTCACCATGGACCCCATGCTCAGCGCCGTGTGGCCCGATCCGGAGCACGCGAAGGGCTACCAGGAATCCCACCACGGTCACCGCCACTTCATCATGAAGACCGTGGAATGGTTCAACGACCGGGTGGACGGCTGGGAACAGCTCTACCGCACGGGCATCACCTGGGCCCTGGGCCACCGCTGGACCGTCCTGATCATGGGTGCCGGAAGCCTAGTGCTGGCAATCCTCCTCTCGGGCCTCCTGGGAGGTGACTTCCAGCCGGACTACGACCGGGGCGATATGCAGGTGAGCTTCAAGACCCAGACCGATTCCAGCCTGGAGGCCACCAGGAGCAAGGCCGAGGAGATCGAGCGAATCCTGCGCACGCGGCCAGACGGGAAGCCAAATCCAGAGGTGGAGCACGTCTACACCACCATCGGCACGGGCCTTACGGGCTCCATCCGGGAGGGCGGCGTCTACGTGAAGCTCTCCGAGGGACATCGGCGGGATGTGGTCGCGATCCGACGGGAGCTCCGGGAGCGTCTGGCCGCCGTGCCCGGCGTGGAGAGCAGCGTGGGCGCCGTGGACGACATGGGCGGCTCCGGCGAGCGCGCCGTGTCCCTCGCCCTGGTGGGCCCGGAGCGCCGCCTCGTGGAGCAGGCCGAGCCCCTGGTGCTGGAGGCCTTCCGCCGCACCGACGGCGCGGTGGACATCACCAGCAGCCGCGACAAGGGCAAGCCCGAGCTGCGCCTGGCGGTGGACCGCAAGCAGGCCTCCGACCTGGGCGTCTCCCCCATGGACGTGGCCACCCTCGTCCGTCCCCTGGTGGACGGCGTGGACGTGGCCAAGTACGAGGACCCGGGCAGCGGCGAGCAGTACGACGTGACCCTGCGCCTCTCGGACGCCGACCGCTCCCGCGGGGAGCAGCTGGAGACCATGACCGTGACCTCGGGCAAGAAGGACAAGGCCGGGAATCCCATCCAGGTGAAGCTCAGCAACGTCGCGCGCTTCGAGAACACCACCGCGCCCGCCAAGCTCGAGCGCCGGGGCCTCCAGCCCCAGATCCTGATCGGCGCCAACAAGGAGGGCCGCACCCTCAACGAGGTGGTGGCCGACGTGAACGAGAAGGTCGCAAAGCTGCAGAATTCCGGCGCCTTCCCGGCCGGGGTGAAGATCGCCCCCGTGGGCGACGCCAAGTACAACGAGGAGACCGCGGGCTACATGGGCACCGCCATGCTGCTGGCCGTGTGCTTCATCTACTTCGTGCTGGCCAGCCAGTTCGAAAGCTTCAAGCTGCCCGTCACCATCATGCTCACCCTGCCCCTCTCCATGGTGGGCATGGTGCTGATGCTCCTGGTCACGGGCGATTCCCAGAGCATGATGACGAGCATCGGCCTGATCCTCCTGATGGGTCTGGTGACGAAGAACGCCATCCTCCTCGTGGACCGCGCCCTCCAGAACATGCGGGAGCACGGCATGGACCGGAAGGAGGCCCTGATCGAGGCGGGCATGACCCGGCTGCGGCCCATCCTCATGACCACCCTGGCCATGATCGGCGGCATGCTGCCCCTCTTCTTCGCCCTCGGCTCCGGTGCACAGATGCGCGCACCCATGGCCCGTGCGGTGGTGGGCGGCATCATCACCTCCACCCTGCTCACCCTGGTGGTGATCCCCGTCTTCTTCGACATCCTGGACGGCTTCACCCTGAAGGGGCTCATGGAGCGGGTCCGGGCCCGCCTCCGGCGCGCCTGAAGCGCCTCCCCGTGCAGGAAGGCCTGGGCGCCGGGCGGCCCCCCGTTTCCCCCCTGGGGGACTCGTGGCCCGGGAGGGGGCCAGCAATTTGTGTGGTG
>CAXYVC010000036.1:0-22055 GCA_964292295.1 uncultured bacterium | reverse complement strand
CGCGCTTCTTCCATGCGGCTGAAATCGAGCAGCCGGCGGCTGACCGCGCTGGCCATGCTGCTCTGCGTCATTGCGGCGGGCATCTACCTCACCGTGACCATGCTGTTCAAGATCAGCGCCATTCAGGTGCGGACGGCGGACGGTGTGGTGAGCGAGGCGGGGGGTTATTCCAGCGAGCAGATCGTTCAGGCGCTGGGCGTCAACCTCGAAGAGAACATCTTCAGCTTTGCCCCCACTGCCCAAGTCGCTGCGCTGCAAAAGGTCTTCCCCATGGTGCTGGACGTCCGGGTGGAGCGGGGCTACCCCGGCACCGTGGTCGTCCGGGTGACGGAGGCCCAGCCCACCTCCGCCGTCCGCAGCCGGCGCCCCGCCTGCGGACGGCGGAGGAGGGCAGCGAGCCCCGGGAGCAAGGCCATGCCCGGAGGGCTACTTCACGGCGTTGACGATGAGGGCGATGGGCGTCAGGGCCTGGAGGTTCTCCTGCCAGGTGGTGTCGCGGCGCACGCGCTGGGGCACCAGCACCGTGTCGCCGGGCTCCACCTTGCGGCCGTTCACCCAGCTGTCCACGATGCGGCCGTCGGCCTTCAGGAGGCGGATGTTCCAGGTGTCCGCGTTGCGGGTGGGGCCGCCCGCCTGGGCCAGGAGCTGCTTGACGGTCATGCCCGGGCGCACCTTGTAGACGGCGAAGGGGCTGGCGGCCTCGCCCACCACGTAGGCGGAGTCGGTCTGCCGGGGGAAGATGATCTCGTCGCCGTCCTGGAGCGCCACGTCGGCATCCGGGTTGCCGGCCAGGATGGCGGGGATGTCCACCACGAGGCGGTTCAGGCTGCCCGTCTGGAGGCCGTGGAGCAGGGGGTTCTTCAGGAGCTGCCCGGTGGTGGGCTGGCGCTTGGTCTCGTTGAGGCGCTCCAGGGTGGCGTCGATGCCCTGGGCGGTGGGATCCGTGGCGGGAATGCCCGATTCCAGCGCGGCGCGCATCTTTTCCGGGTCCTGGCTGGCGGTGCTGCGCAGGAACACGGCCGCCCTGGGCATGGCCTCGGGGGTGAGCCCGCCCGCGCGGGCCAGGACGTCCCGGAGGCTCACCCGGTCCCCGTCCAGGGCGTAGGTGCCGGGGCGGCGCACCTGGCCGCTCAGGCGCACGCTTCGGTGGCGCCGGTAGTCGGGGCGGGCGTAGACGCTCAGCTGGTCGAAGGGCTCCAGGAGCGGGTTCGCGGCGTCGTCCTTCAGGTCCACGGGGCTGCCCTGTTCGGTGCTGAGCAGCCGCGTGAGGTCGAGCTTGCGGATCTCGCTGGGCTTCCCGTCCCGCATGTGGGCCAGCTCGGCGTGGAAGCGGTCCGCCTCCTCCAGGGGGATGCCCGCCTGGAAGAGCAGGTCCGAGGCGCGCATGCCCTCGTGGAAGCGGAAGGTGCCGGGCCGGCTCACGGGGCCGAGCACCTGCACGGTCTTGGGCAGGCGCAGGTCCTGGGTGCGGTAGAGCTCGACGCGGTCCCGGTTCTCCAGGGCGAGGTTGTGGGCCGGATCCCCCGCCAGGGCTTTTGTCACGTCGAAGGCCAGGAAGTGGGTGCGGCCGTCGGGGAGGGTGCGCACGATCTCGCCCCGGCCCCGGTAGGTGTCCGGCAGGACCTGCTGCTCGCGGGTGAGGAGGTCTCCCACCTTCAGCCCCTCCGTGCGGGCGAAGGTTCCGGGAACCCGCACCCAGCCCTGCAGGGTGACGGCGCGTTCCAGCTGGTCGCGCTTCGGCAGGGCGGAGAGCACGTCACCGCGCTCCAGGCGGATGGTCGCGGCCCGGTCTGCGGGGACGTCCAACACGTTCTGGGCACCGCTGGCGTCCATGCGGCGCAGGCTCATGGTGCCGGCGAAGGCCTGGGCGGCCATCCCGCCCGCGAAGCGCAGGGCGTCCGCGGCGCTCTCCCCGGGCAGCATCTCGAACTGCATGCGGGGCACCCTGCCCTCGTCCTGCCAGCGCGTCAGCCACGCGGGCTGTCCTTCGGGGCTGTTGTCCTGGGGAGTCTCGAAGGGAAGCTGGTCCTTCAGGCGATGGTCGCCCCGGCGCTGCTCCCGCAGGCGCTTCAGGCGGTAGCGCAGGGACTGGATGCGGGCCTCCAGGGCGGGGCGGTCCAGGCCCCTGAGGGAGGCATCGGCGACTTCTTGGGGCAGAGCCGTGGCTTCGGCTGGGTTGGAGGGCGCGGAAGTGGGAGGGAGCTCCTGAGATGGGTTGTTCAGGCGCGCGAGGCGCTCTTCGGTGCTCCGGAGCTCGAGTTCAAGTTTGGCGAGCGCCTTCTCCTGGGGGGCCACCTCCTCCTGGGTGCCCAGCAGGCCCGTGGCGGCCACCACCCGCTGGAAGGCGCCCTCCAGGGTCACCTGGTGGAAGGCGAGGGGCACGAAAACGGTGTCGCCGTTCTGCAGGGCGACGTTCATGTTGCCGAGGCCCTCGGCCCGCAAGGGGTAGAGGTCGATGCTGTGCACCACCTTGCCGCCCCGCACCACGCGGATCTGCCGGTAGCTGCCCGCGGCGGTGGGGCCGCCCGCGAGGCTCAGGATGTTCACCAGGCTGCTGAGGCTGGGCACCACGTAGCCGCCGGGCCGATAGACCTCGCCCAGCACGAAGACGCGGATCTCCCGGAGCTTCACGGCCTGGAGGTCCACCGTGGCCGCGGAGAACTGGCGGGACACGAGCCCCTGGACCGCCTGGCGGGCGCGCCCCAGGGTCAGGCCCGCCACCTTCACGGCGCCCACCTTGGGGATGACCAGCTCACCCCGGCCGTCCACCTGCACCGGCAGCTCGAAGGTGGCGCTGCCGAAGACGTTCAGGTTCAGTTGGTCGCCGGCCCCCAGGACGTAGCCCTCGGCGATGCCGCCTTCGGTGGCGGCGGTGCTGTGCTGACGCACCTCGAAGAGGTCCGCCGCGAAGCGCAGCGGGCCCTTTTCCCGGGCCTTCAGGGCGCGGATCTCGTGGGCGATGCGCTCGTCTTCGCTGCGCTGCTGGGCCTCCGCCTGGACGTCCTTCGCCGCACCCCGCCCCGGAAGGCTGCCCCGCTGGGGGAGCGCGTCGGCGGCTCCCGTGCCGCCCTGGGCCTGCACCTGGTTCTTCAGGGCCTGGAGGGCGGAAGGGTCGAGGGGTGATTGCGCCTGGACCAGCAGGGCGGTGCTCAAGGGCAGGAGCAGGCGGGGCAGGGGACGGACCATCAAAGACCTCATGTGCGGCACGGGATTCGAAGTGCGGCTTGAATGTCCTATCGTGGGCCCTGGCAGGGGGCAACCGCAAGGGCGTCGGGGATCGACACGCCCTGTCCACTGCGGATGCGGGCCTCGATGAGGCTGGTGCTGTGCCCCGGCAGGAAGGGTAGGAGCACCAGGCGCCCGCCGTGGGCTTCCACGGCCTCGCGGCCGACGACGTCCTCCGGCCGGTAGTCGCCCCCCTTGGCCAGGAGGTCCGGCTGGAGAGCCTGGATGAGCGCGAGGGGCGTGTCCTCCTCGAAGCAGACCACGGCGTCCACGCTGCGCAGGCCGAGAAGGACCCGTGCCCGCGCCCAGGCGTCCTGGAGGGGGCGCGAGGGGCCCTTCAGGCGGCGCACGCTGGCGTCGCTGTTGAGACCCACCACCAGGAAGTCGCCGAGGGCACGCACCTCGTCGAGATACTGGACGTGGCCGGGGTGCAGCAGGTCGAAGCATCCGTTGGTGAAGCAGAGCCGCCCCGGACGTTCCGGGAAGGCAGCCAGGAAGGCCGCCGCATTGGGGTAGAAGCGGTCGAGGGCAGGCATGGGACTCCGGTGCTAACCTGAAGGACTGCGGCGAAGGCCG
The DNA here is from genome assembly GCA_964292295.1 of uncultured bacterium. Lineage (GTDB taxonomy): Bacteria > Acidobacteriota > Holophagae > Holophagales > Holophagaceae > CAXYVC01. The sequence continues at coordinate 18,254 of CAXYVC010000036.1, read as the reverse complement.
CAGACCGCACTGACAACGAGGATGCCATGCCACTCTACGAGTACCGTTGTGAAGCTTGCGGGGACACGGAGGAGAGGCTCGAGTCCCTGTCGGCCCCGGAGGCCCACGACTGCCCCGCCTGTCGGGCCCCGAACGGCATGAAGCGCCAGCTTTCCGTGGCCGCCTTCAGCCTGGCCGGCGGGGGGTGGTTCGCCCAGGGCTACGGGGCCAGCGGTCAGGCCGCCACGGCGGCTCCCGCGGCTTCCGCTCCGGCGCCCGCCCCGTCCCACGCCTGCTGCGGCGGGTGCGCCTGCGCGGCCTCCAAGGCCTGAATTCCCCTTGCCTCTCCGACCCTTGCGGCTACCATAGAAGGTTCCCGGGTTTCCCGGGCTTGTATTCGTTCCGTCCGACGTCGCCGCCGTTCCGGTGATCGACCTCTCGGGCCCTGGCGCCAGCGGCGCCCCATCACGGAGGTTGGAGTGCCAACCATCAATCAGCTCATCCGCCATGGGCGGGAGACTTTCGAGAATAAGACCAAGAGCCCTGCGCTCGAGGCCTGCCCCCAGAAGCGCGGCGTCTGCACGCGCGTCTTCACCACCACCCCCAAGAAGCCGAACTCCGCGCTTCGCAAGGTGGCCCGTGTCCGTCTCACCAACGGCATCGAGTGCACCACCTACATTCCGGGCGTGGGCCACAACCTGCAGGAGCACAGCATCGTCCTCATCCGGGGCGGCCGTGTGAAGGACCTGCCGGGCGTGCGCTACCACGTGGTGCGCGGCACGCTGGACGCCACCGGCGTCGCGAACCGCAACCAGTCCCGCTCCAAGTACGGCGCCAAGCGGCCGAAGGCCGCGGCGGCGAAGAAGTAGGAGGCCGCCCATGTCCCGTCGTAGCACCCCCGCCAAGCGCGAGATCCTTCCCGATCCCGTCTACAACAGCGTCGTCATCACCAAGTTCGTCAACGTGCTGATGGAGCGCGGCAAGAAGTCCACCGCCGAGCGCATCCTCTACGGCGCGCTGGAAATCGTCTCCAAGAAGAGCGGCGAAGCTCCCATGGAGGCCTTCGAGAAGGCGCTGAACAACATCAAGCCCGTGGTCGAGGTGAAGAGCCGCCGCGTGGGTGGCGCCACCTACCAGGTGCCCATCGAGGTGCCCCAGAGCCGCCGCCAGTCCCTGGCCATGCGTTGGCTCAAGACCTACTCCGCCGCCCGCGGCGAGCGCACCATGCGCGACAAGCTGGCCGGCGAGATCCTGGACGCCATGAACATGCGCGGCGCCGCCATCAAGAAGAAGGACGACGTCCACAAGATGGCCGAGGCCAACAAGGCCTTCGCCCACTTCCGCTGGTAGTCATCCGATGCTGATCACCGGGGCCGATCGTGGGATCGGCCCCGGCTTTTGATTCGCTCCTTCCGCTGCACCCGGTTCTTCGACACACCCATCAGGAGGCCTCCGTGGCCCGTACGACCCCTCTCGAGCGCTACCGCAACATCGGCATCATGGCCCACATCGATGCGGGCAAGACGACGACCACGGAGCGCATCCTCTTCTACACCGGCAAGATCCACAAGATCGGCGAGGTCCACGACGGCGCCGCGACCACCGACTGGATGGTCCAGGAGCAGGAGCGCGGCATCACGATCACCTCTGCCGCCATCACGGCTGCCTGGTCGCCGCTGACGGGGCAGTACAAGGACGTGGAGCACCGGATCAACATTATCGACACGCCCGGCCACGTGGACTTCACGGCTGAGGTGGAGCGCAGCCTGCGCGTGCTGGACGGTGCCGTTGCCGTGTTCTGCGCCGTGGGCGGCGTGCAGCCCCAGTCCGAGACGGTCTGGCGCCAGGCCAACAAGTACCGGGTGCCCCGCCTCGCGTTCGTCAACAAGATGGACCGCACCGGCGCCGACTTCTTCCGGGTCATTGAGATGATGAAGACCCGGCTGAAGGCGCGCCCCATGCCCATCCAGATCCCCATCGGCGCCGAGGACAACCTCAAGGGCGTGGTGGACCTGGTGACCATGCAGGCCCTCACCTTCTCCGAGGGCGACAAGGGCTTCCAGCCCATCGTGGGCGAGATCCCTGCGGAGCTGGTGGAGACGGCCCAGACCTGGCGCGAGCACATGCTCGAGATGGTCGCCGAGACGGACGAGCACCTGATGGAGAAGTACCTCGGCGGCGAGGGGCTCACGGAGGACGAGATCCGCACTGCCATCCGCCGCGGGTGCATCGACCTCACCTTCACGCCCGTCTGCTGCGGCAGCGCCTTCAAGAACAAGGGTGTCCAGCCCCTGCTCGACGCGGTCGTCAGCTACATGCCGAGCCCCCTCGACATCCCGCCCGTCATGGGCCACGACGCGGACGGCAATCCCGCCGAGCGCAAGGCCAGCGACGACGAGCCCTTCAGTGCCCTGATCTTCAAGATCATGGCCGACCCCTTCGTGGGCAGCCTGGCCTTCATCCGCGTCTACTCCGGCGTGATGACCAGCGGCGCGATGGTCTACAACACCGCGAAGGGCCGTCGCGAGCGCGTCGGCCGCCTGCTCCAGATGCACGCGAACAAGCGCGAGGAGATCGAGGAGGTCCGCACGGGCGACATCGGCGCCGCCGTGGGCTTCAAGGAGGTCCTCACGGGCCAGACCATCTGCGACGAGGCCCATCCGGTCGTCCTCGAGAGCATGGAGTTCCCCGACCCTGTCATCCAGGTCTCCATCGAGCCCAAGACCAAGCAGGACCAGGAGAAGATGGGCATCGCCCTGAGCCGCCTGGCCCAGGAGGACCCCACCTTCCAGGTGAGCACGGACGTCGAGACCGGGCAGACCATCATCGCCGGCATGGGTGAGCTGCACCTCGAGATCATCGTCGATCGCCTCATGCGCGAGTTCAAGGTCGACGCCAACGTCGGCAAGCCGCAGGTGGCCTACCGCGAGACCGTCCGCAAGCGGGTGGAGGCCGAGGGCAAGTTCGTTCGCCAGAGCGGCGGCCGCGGCCAGTACGGCCACGTCAAGATCGTCCTGGAGCCCCAGGAGGCCGGGAAGGGCTACGAGTTCGTCAACGACATCAAGGGCGGCGTGATCCCCAAGGAATACATCAAGCCGGTGGACCAGGGCATCCAGGAGGCGATGACCTCCGGCGTGCTCGCGGGCTACCCGGTGGTGGACATCAAGATCACCCTCTTCGACGGCAGCTACCACGAGGTGGACAGCTCCGAGATGGCGTTCAAGATCGCGGGCTCCATGGGCTTCAAGAACGCCGCCGAGAAGGCGAGCCCCGTCCTCCTCGAGCCCATCATGTCGGTGGAGGTCGAGACCCCCGAGGACTACATGGGCGACGTGATCGGCAACCTGAACAGCCGCCGCGGCCGCATCGAGAACATGGAGGACCGCGCCGGCACGAAGGTCGTGACCGCCAAGGTGCCCCTCGCCGAGATGTTCGCCTACTCCACCGCCCTGCGCTCCATGAGCCAGGGGCGCGCCTCCTACACCATGCAGTTCAGCCACTACGACGAGGCCCCGCGCAACGTGGCCGAGGAGATCGTGGCCAAGGCGAAGGGCTCTGCCTGACGCCGGCCTTTCTCGGGCCCGGTTCTCCAGGAGCCGGGCCCGGGTGCTTGCTACAGCCCCCTTCCGAGGGGGTGAGGCCGTCCGAGACCCGCCAGGGTCGAGGCCTCCTGATACGCGGTTCTTCCGGGGGGTGACCCCCAGGGGTGCCTTGAAAATTCAAAAAGCCGTTGCCATTGCACCGGCTTTTGCTATCCTGGAAAGCCCTGTCCCTGTCAACGGGACGCATTTCACATCACGGGCGGTCAGCGCCCCACGTCTATGGACGGCCCGTCCGTCCCAATGGAGTGAGCATGAAGGACAACATTCGCATCCGTCTGCGAGCCTTCGATCACCGCCTGCTCGACCAGAGCACCCGCGAGAACGTCGAGACCGCGAAGCGCACCGGTGCCCAGGTGGCGGGGCCCATCCCCCTCCCCACCCGGATCAACAAGTACACGGTGAACCGGTCTCCCCACGTGGACAAGAAGAGCCGCGACCAGTTCGAGATCCGGACCCACAAGCGCCTTCTCGACATCCTGAACCCCACCCAGAACACCGTGGATACGCTCATGCGTCTCGACCTCCCTGCGGGGGTTGACGTGGAGATCAAGGTGTTCAGCCGGACCAACCGCTAAAGGGGCCCAGACATGAAGGGAATCATCGGAAAGAAGCTGGGGATGACCCAGATCTTCAACGAGAAGGGCCAGGTCGTGCCCGTGACTGTGATCCAGGCCGGCCCCTGCGTGGTCGTGCAGCGCAAGACCGCCGCGGGCGAGGGCTACGAGGCCGTGCAGGTTGGCTACGTGGATCCCCAGGGTGGCAAGCGCGCCAGCAAGGCCGAGAAGGGCCATTGTGAGAAGCACGGGGTTGCTCCCCTGCGCGTGCTGCGCGAGTTCAAGGTCGAGGCCGGCGACGGCTTGAAGGAAGGCGACAGCATCCTTGTCTCCCAGTTCGAGGAGAAGGCCAAGGTCCACGTGACCGGCATCAGCAAGGGCAAGGGCTTTGCGGGCGTCATGAAGCGACACCACTTCGCTGGCGGCCGCGCGACCCACGGCTCCATGTTCCATCGCGCCCCCGGCTCCATCGGCGGCAGTTCCTACCCTAGCCGCGTGTGGCCGGGCATGCGCATGGGCGGCCACATGGGCGCCGAGCAGGTCACGGTGCGCAATCTGGAGATCGCCCGCGTGGACGCCGAGAACAACCTGCTGCTCATCAAGGGTGCCGTTCCCGGCGCCAAGGGCAGCTACGTCGTGATCAAGCAGGAGGCGTAGGATGGCGACCTTCCAGCACCCCGTTGTGAATTTCGAGAACAAGCAGGTCGGATCGGTCGAGCTGTTCCCCGAGGTCTTCAAGCTCGAGGACATCAACCAGCACCTGATCTGGGAGGCGGTCCGCCACTTCCTCGCCAAGCGCCGCCAGGGCACCGCCAAGACCAAGGACAAGTCCGAGGTCAGCGGCTCCGGCAAGAAGCTTTGGCGCCAGAAGGGCACCGGCCGCGCGCGCATCGGCTCCAGCCGCAGCCCCCTTTGGCACCACGGCGCCACCGTGCACGGCCCGAACCCCCGCTCCTACGACTACGCCTTCCCCCGGAAGGCCCGTCGCGCCGCCCTCCGCAATGCCCTGTCCGTGAAGATGGCCGAGGGCAAGGTGATGGTGGTGGAGAGCTGGGACGTGGCCACCCACAAGACCAAGGCCCTGGCCGCGGTCATGGCGCAGCTCGGCGTCGCCGGCAGCGCGCTGCTCGTGGGCACCGAGGCCTCCGAGAAGGCCCAGATGGCCGCCGGCAACAACCCCAAGCTGCTGGCCACCGAGAGCCTCGGCGTGAACGTCTATGACCTTCTGAAGTATGACCAGGTCGTCTTCTCCAAGGACGCCATCCTGGCCCTGCAGGAAGTGGTGAAGCCATGACCAAGATCTTCGAAGTGATCCGCAAGCCCCTGCTCACCGAGAAGGGCCAGATCCTGCGTGAGAGCAACATCCAGGTTTTCGAGGTCGCCCCCTGGGCCAACAAGCACCAGATCCGGGAAGCCGCCGAGCTCCTGCTGCAGGCGAAGGTGAAGTCCATCCGGACCGTGAAGACCCCGGCCAAGGCCAAGCGCCTGGGCCGCTGGATCGGCACGACCTCCGCCGTGAAGAAGGCCTACGTGGAGCTGGCCGAGGGCCAGGCTCCTGTGAACGAGTAGGACCGCATCAGTAACCCCGCGGGCGGACAAGGCTTGCCACTATCGCCCGCACAACCTTTGAGGCAAGAGGAACCCGATGAGCATCAAGCTGCTCAAGCCCACGACGCCCGGCCAGCGTGGCATGTCGAAGGCCTCCTTCGAGGAGATCACCTCCGACAGGCCCGAGCGTTCGCTCGTTAAGACGCTCAGCCAGACCGGCGGCCGCAACAACAACGGCCGCGTCACCTGCCGCCACATGGGCGGCGGCCACAAGCGGAAGTACCGCGTTATCGATTTCAAGCGCAACAAGGTCGACATCCCGGCCAAGGTCGCCACCATCGAGTACGACCCCAACCGTTCGGCCCGCATCGCCCTCCTGGTCTACGCGGACGGCGAGAAGCGCTACATCCTGGCCCCCGACGGCCTGGAGGTGGGTCGTACCGTGGTGGCCGGCAAGGCCGCCGACATCCTGGTCGGCAACTCCCTGCCCCTGCGGAACATTCCGCTCGGCACGGAGCTCCACAACATCGAGCTGAAGCCCGGCAAGGGCGGCCAGATCGCCCGCGCCGCCGGCACCTTCGCCCAGCTGATCGCGAAGGACGGCGACTACGCCCAGCTCCGCATGCCCTCCGGCGAGATCCGCAAGATCCATCTCGACTGCATGGCCACCATCGGAAAGGTGGGCAACCTGATGCACGAGAACGTGTCCCTGGGCAAGGCGGGCCGCAAGGTCTGGATGGGCATCCGCCCGACGGTCCGCGGCGTCGTGATGAACCCCGTGGATCATCCCCACGGTGGTGGTGAGGGTCGCACCTCCGGCGGCCGCCACCCGGTGACGCCTTGGGGCCAGCCCACCCGCGGCTACAAGACGCGGAGCAACAAGCGGACCACCAAGTTCATCGTCAAGCGGATCAACTAGGAGAGTTAATCATGGCTCGTTCCCTCAAGAAGGGCCCGTTCTGCGATGCCCACCTCCAGAAGAAGGTCGAGGTCGCCCAGGCCGCGATGGACAAGCGCGTGATCAAGACGTGGTCCCGCCGCTCCACCGTGCTCCCGCAGATGATCGGGCTCACCATCGCCGTGCACAACGGCAACAAGTTCATCCCCGTCTACATCACCGACAACATGGTGGGCCACAAGCTCGGCGAGTTCGCCGCGACCCGTCTGTTCAAGGGCCACGCCGGCAAGTCCGACGCCAAGGCGAAGGGGAAGTAACATGGCTGAGATCGTTTCCAGCGCCACCATCCGCCACCTCCGTGGCTCGGCCCAGAAGGCCCGTCTTGTCGTGGACCTGATCCGCGGCAAGAAGGTCGGCGAGGCCCAGTGGGTGCTCTCCAGCACCAAGAAGTACGCCGCCGCTCCCATCAAGAAGCTGCTCGACTCCGCCGTGGCCAACGCGGTGGACAAGGACCCCTCCGTGAATCCCGACGAGCTCTACGTGAAGACGGCCTTCGTCGACGAGGGCTTCCGGATGAAGCGTGTCCGCCCTGCGCCCATGGGCCGCGCCTACCGCGTCCAGAAGCGCACCTGCCACATCACCCTGCAGCTGGGTCGGGAGGAGTAACCATGGGCCAGAAGTGCCACCCCTACGGCTTCCGCGTCGTCCACACCAAGAACTGGCACAGCAAGTGGTTCAGCAAGCGTGAATACGCGACCCTGCTCCACGAGGACCTCAAGCTCCGCAAGAGCCTGAAGGCCCAGCTCCACGGCCTCAACGCGATGGTCTCCAAGATCGACATCGAGCGCGCCGCGGACAAGGTCACGGTCCGCATCTTCACCGCCCGTCCCGGCATCGTCATCGGCCGCAAGGGCTCCGAGATCGACAAGCTGCGCGAGGACCTCCAGGCCAAGCTGAAGCGCCCCGTGAGTGTCGACATCCAGGAGATCAAGAAGCCCGAGATCGATGCCCAGCTCGTGGCCGAGGGCGTCGCCCAGCAGCTCGAGCGCCGCATCGCCTTCCGCCGCGCCATGCGCAAGGCCGAGGAGGCCGCCATGCGCTTCGGCGCCAAGGGCTTCAAGATCAAGGTCAGCGGCCGCCTGAACGGCGCCGAGATCGCCCGCACCGAGGACTACCTGTCCGGCCAGATGCCCCTCCAGACCATCCGCGCCAACGTGGAATACGGCTTCGCCGAAGCCCGCACCACCTACGGCATCATCGGCGTGAAGGTGTGGGTGAACCTGGGCGATGCGGCCCCTGAAACCGTGAAGCGCTGAGGTATTCCCATGTTGCAGCCGAACAAGGTCAAGTATCGCAAGCAGCAGAAGGGTCGCACCCGTGGCGTTGCCACGCGCGGCACCGAACTGTCCTTCGGCGATTTCGGGATCAAGGCCACCGAGCATGCCTGGGTGACCAACCGCCAGATCGAGGCGGCCCGTATCGCCATGACCCGCCACATCAAGCGCGGCGGCCGGATCTGGATCCGGATCTTCCCCGACAAGCCCATCACCTCGAAGCCCGCCGAGACCCGCATGGGTTCCGGCAAGGGCGCTCCCGACGGCTGGGTGGCCGTGGTCCGGCCCGGCAAGATCCTCTTCGAGATGGAGGGCGTGAGCGAGGAACTCGCCCGTGAAGCCCTTCGCCTGGCCCAGATGAAGCTCTCGGTCAACTCCGAGTTCGTCTCTCGCACGCCGCCGGAGGAGTGAGAGCCATGAGCAAGCAGAATCCGTTCAACGAGCTCGCCAACAAGAGCATTGAGGAGCTGGCGCAGCTGGAGGCCGACCTGGCCGCCAAGCGCTTCACCCTCCGCTTCCAGCACGCCGTCGGCCAGGTGGAGAACACCGCCGAGATCCGCAAGACGCGTCGCGAGCTGGCTCGCGTGAAGACCGCTCTCCGCATGAAGCTGGCCCAGTGAGGTAGACGATGAGCCTGGATAACAAGATGATCCGAAGTGGCGTCGTGGTCTCCAACAAGGCCGACAAGACGGTGGTGGTGAAGGTGGAGCGCAAGTTCCAGCACCCCGTCTACAAGCGGACCGTGAAGGCGACCAAGAAATACATGGCCCACGATGAGGGCAACGCCTGCCAGATCGGCGACGTGGTCAACATCGTGGAGTCCCGCCCCATGTCCAAGTGCAAGCGCTGGATGGTCGTAGAGATCGTCCAGAAGGCTGCGGAGTAGAGGTGCAGCGATGATCCAGATGGGAACCATGCTGACCGTCGCCGACAACAGCGGCGCGAAGAAAATCTGCTGCATCCTGCCCCTGGGCGGCGGCGTGGGCAAGATTGCCCAGCTCGGTGACGTGATCACCGCCTCCGTCAAGGAGGCCATCCCGGGCGGCACCGTGAAGAAGAAGGCCGTCGTGCAGGCCGTGATCGTGCGGCAGCGCAAGGCCTACCGGCGCAAGGACGGCTCCTACATCCGCTTCGACGAGAATGCGGCCGTCATCGTCAAGAAGGACGGCGAGCCGGTCGGCACCCGCGTGTTCGGCCCCGTGGCCCGCGAACTGCGCGAGCGGAAGTATATGAAGATCGTCTCGCTCGCCCCCGAGGTGCTGTGATGGACAAGCCGATCAAGATGAAGCTGAAGAAGGGCGACGAAGTCGTCGTCATCGCCGGCAAGGACAAGGGCAAGCGCGGGCAGGTTTCCCGCGTGATCCCGGCCACCAACCGCGTGGTGGTGGAGGGCGTCAACATGGTCAAGAAGGCCATGAAGCCCAATCCCCAGACCGGCGAGGGCGGCGGCATCGTGGCGAAGGAGGCCTCCCTGCACGCGTCCAACGTGATGCTGGTCGACCCCAAGACCCAGAAGCCCACCCGCAAGCGCCCCGAATAGCGGGAAGAACCGGAAGGCCGGCAATCAACAAGCAGGAAGATTGCCCCTTCCGTTCTTGCGCTTCCGTGAGACAATGGCCCTTCCGCCGGCGGGGACCCGCCGGCGGGACCCTTGGTACAACGAGGGTGGGAGGAAACGGGCCGGACGCCGGACCCCAAGCCCTTCCGCTCTCCTTAACCCTGGGAGCGTAGTCGCTCCCCGGAACTGGAGGTTCCATGAGTGCCACTGCGGTTCCCCGCATCAAGGCCCGCTACGTCGAGAAGGCGGTGCCCACCCTGAAGGAGGAGTTCGGCTACACCAGCGCCATGCAGGTGCCGCGCCTCCAGAAGATCGTCATCAACATGGGCGTCGGCGACGCGATCCAGAACATCAAGATCCTGGACGAGGCCGTGGACGAGCTCACCGCCATCAGCGGCCAGAAGGCTGTGGTCCGCAAGGCGAAGAAGAGCGTGGCCCAGTTCAAGCTGCGCGAGGGCATGCCCATCGCCTGCATGGTGACCCTCCGGGGTTGCCGCATGTGGGAGTTCCTCGACCGGCTGGTGAGCCTCTCCCTGCCGCGTGTGCGCGACTTCCGCGGCGTGCCCACGAAGTCCTTCGACGGCCGCGGCAACTACACCCTGGGCCTCAAGGACCAGCTGATCTTCCAGGAGATCGACTACTCCAAGGTCAACAAGCTGAAGGGCATGAACATCACCTTCGTCACCACCGCGCCGACGGACGCCGAGGCCCGTGCGCTGCTGACCCACCTCGGCATGCCCTTCCGGAAGTAGGAGATCCCCATGGCCCGTACCGCAAAGATCTACAAGGACCAGCAGCGGCCCAAGTTCGCCATCCGGCACCGCAACCGTTGCAAGGTGTGCGGACGTCCCCGCGGCTTCATGCGCAAGTTCGAGCTCTGCCGTCTCTGCTTCCGCAAGCATGCGCTTGCGGGCGAGCTTCCCGGCGTCCAGAAGTCCTCTTGGTAATCCGAGGAAACCATGCACACCGATCCCATCGCTGATTACCTGACCCGCATCCGCAACGGCATCATGGCCGGCCACGACGCCGTCGTGGTGCCCGCCTCCAGCATGAAGGAGCGCCTCTCCGCCATCCTCAAGCAGGAGGGCTACATTCACGGCTACAAGGCCGTGGAGCACGACGGGCGCAACTACATCGTGGTGAACCTGAAGTACGTGAAGGCCGGCGAGTCCGTCATCCACGGCCTGCGTCGCGTCTCCCGCCCCGGCCTGCGCGTCTACGCGGGCGCCCAGGAGATCGCCGACGTGAACGGCGGCCTCGGCATCGCGATCCTCTCCACGCCCAAGGGGCTGCTCACGGGCAAGGACGCCCGCAAGCAGAACGTGGGCGGCGAGATCCTGGCGCACGTCTGGTAGTCCACCCGCACCGAAACATCTTTCAAGGATTCGAACATGTCTCGCATCGGAAAGAAGCCCGTGACGCTGCCGAAAGGCGTCAAAGTCACTGTCAACGGGGCCGAGGCTGTCGTCGAGGGTTCCAAGGGCAAGCTGAGCTGCCCGATCCCCGCGGGGATCAGCTTCGACGTGCAGGCCGATTCCGTCGTCCTCGCCCGTGCCAACGATGAGGCCCAGACCCGGGCCTGGCACGGCCTGACCCGCGCCCTCCTGCAGAACGCCGTGACCGGCGTGGCGGAAGGCTGGAAGAAGGAACTCGACATCGTGGGCGTCGGCTACAAGGCTGCCCTCGAGAGCGGCAAGCTCCGTCTGGACCTCGGCTACAGCCATCCCATCCTCTACGATGCCCCCAAGGGCATCGAGATCGCGGTGGAGAAGAACACCCACGTCGTGGTGACCGGCATCGACCGCCAGCTCGTGGGCCAGGTGGCCGCCGACATCCGCAAGTTCCGCAAGCCCGAGCCCTACAAGGGCAAGGGTGTCATGTACACCGGCGAAGTGATCCGGCGCAAGGCCGGCAAGACCGGCAAGTAGAGGGGGCGCAGAGATGGCTAACGATCTCAAGCTTCGCCGCGAAAAGACCAAGACCCGCATCCGGGGCCGCGTCTCCGGAACCGCCGAGCGTCCGCGTCTCACGATCTTCAAGAGCCTCAAGCGCATCTACGTGCAGGCCGTGGACGACAGCAGGGGCGTGACCCTTGCCTCCGCCTCCAGCCTCGAGAAGGAGCTGCGCGGGGAGCTCAAGAACGGGTGCAACATCGCGGCCGCCAAGGCCGTGGGTGCCCGCATCGCCGCCCGGCTCATCGAGCAGGGCGTCAAGGCGGTGGTCTTCGACCGCAACGGCTACGTCTACCACGGCCGCGTGAAGGCGCTGGCCGACAGCGCCCGCGAAGCCGGGCTCCAGTTCTAGGGAGGGGCCAATGGCTATGACCGCTGCAGACCACAAGGCAGAGCACAGGAATGCTCCCGGCGATGCGCCGCAGAGCGAGTTCAAGGACCAGGTCATCTACGTGGGCCGCGTCACCAAGGTGGTGAAGGGCGGCAAGAATTTCAGCTTCTCCGCGCTTGTCGTCGTGGGTGACGGCAAGGGCCGCGTGGGCTTCGGCCTGGGCAAGGCGCTGGAAGTGCCCTCCGCCATCAAGAAGGGCATCGAGAGCGCCAAGCGCAACATGATCAAGGTGCCCGTCACGCCTGGCGGCACCATCCCCCACCCCGTGACCGGCCGCTTCGGCAGCGGTTCCGTGCTGCTGAAGCCCGCCCCCGAGGGCACGGGCGTCATCGCCGGCGCCACCGTGCGCGCCATCATGGAGGCCGTGGGCGTCAACAACGTGCTGACCAAGAGCCTGGGCAGCAGCAATCCCCACAACGTGGTCCGCGCGACCTTCGAGGGCTTCCGCAACCTGATGGATCCCTACACGGTCATGCAGAACCGCGGCCTGGACCAGGCGGAGGCTTAACATGTCCCAGATGATCGGAAAGCAGGTCGTCCTGACCCTCAAGCGCTCCACCATCTGCTGCGTTCCCAAGCACCGGGCCTTCGTCCAGACGCTGGGGCTCAAGAAGGTGGGCGATACGCGCCAGTGCGAGTACACGCCGAACGTGCACGGAATCGTCAAGCGGATTCCCTACCTCATCGACGTCACGGTGAAGGGGTAAGTCATGAAGCTGAATGAACTCAAGCCCGCCGAGGGCGCCGTCAAGAGCCGCAAGCGCGTGGGCCGGGGCAAGGGCTCCGGCATGGGCAAGACCTCGACGCGCGGCGAAAAGGGCCAGAAGAGCCGCCGCGGCTACAGCCGCCAGCGCGGCTTCGAGGGTGGCCAGATGCCCCTGCATCGCCGTCTTCCCAAGCGCGGCTTCACCAACATCTTCGCGCCCGAGACCCAGGAAGTCAGCCTGGGCATGATCAGCACCTACTTCAAGGACGGCGAGACCGTCTCCCTGGACGTCCTGCGCGAGCGCAAGCTCGTGGGCTCCCGCATCGCCCGCATCGTGGTGCTCGCCAGCGGCGAGCTCACCTGCAAGGTGACCGTGGTGGCCGACCGCGTGACCAAGGGTGCCCGCGAGGCCATCCTGGCCAAGGGCGGCTCCATCCAGGAAGCCTGCCCCGAGCAGGCCCAGTAAGGCACGCGCATGGAACGCCTCCGGCAGCTCTTCACCAACCCCGAACTCCGCAAGCGCCTGCTCTTCACGCTGGTCCTGCTGGTCATCTACCGGCTGGGCGTCCACGTGTCGGTGCCCGGCGTGAACGCGGAGGCCCTGGCCCACAACCTGGGCAAGGCCGGGGACCTGATGAACGTGGTGGACCTGTTCTCCGGCGGTGCCTTCAAGAAGTTCTCGGTGTTCGCACTGGGCATCACGCCCTACATCACCGCCTCCATCGTGCTCCAGCTGATGGGGGCGGTGGTGCCGACCCTCGAGAACCTCCAGAAGAAGGAGGGCGAGGCGGGTCGCCAGAAGCTCAACCAGTACACCCGGTACCTCACCGTGGCGCTGGCCTTCATCCAGGGCTTCGGCATCGCCTCCCTGGCGCAGGGCATGGGCACGGATGTCGTGGCCGATCCCGGCTTCGGCTTCAAGTTCCTGTGCGCCTGGACGCTCACGACCGGCACCATCTTCGTGATGTGGATCGGCGAGCAGATCACCGATCGCGGCGTTGGCAACGGCATCAGCCTGATGATCTTCGCGGGCATCGTGGCGGGCCTTCCGCGCGCCGTCGAGACGCTCGTCGACAGCTTCCGCGGGAGCCTCGCGGGCAAGGGGATGCCTCCCGGCATCTACATCCTGCTGATCGCCGTCATGGCGGCGGTGCTGATCGCGGTGGTGATGGTGGAGAACGCCTACCGGCGCATCCCCATCCACTACGCCCGCCGCGTCGACAGCTCCCGCATGGCCAGCCAGCGCAGCTCCTACCTGCCCCTGAAGCTGAACACCGCGGGCGTGATGCCGGTGATCTTCGCGAGCTCCGTCATCTTCTTCCCCGCCACGATCGCACAGTTCACCCGCTGGGAGTGGCTGAGCCGCGCGGCGAGCTACATCAGCCCGCAGGCCCACTTCTGGATCTACACCCCCGTCTTCGTGGGGGTCGTGGTCTTCTTCGCGTTCTTCTACACCAGCATCGTGTTCAACCCGGACGAGACGGCCGACAACATGAAGCGGTCCGGCGGCTACATCCCCGGCATCCGCCCTGGCCGCGAGACCAGCGTTTTCATGGACAGCATCCTGTCCAAGCTGACCCTCGTGGGCGCCGTCTATCTTGCCCTGGTGAGCATCGTGCCCCTGGTGATCCTCAACAAGATGCCCGGCCTGAACTTCTACTTCGGTGGCACCTCGCTGCTGATCGTGGTTGGCGTGGCCATGGACACCATGGCCCAGCTGGACAGCTATCAGGTCATGCGACACTACGACGGCTTCCTTGAACAGGGGCGCGTCCGTGGTGGCCGCAACGCCCGGATGGGAGGCCGGGGCCGATGAGGGTCCACCTGCTGCTCGGTGCGCCTGGCTGCGGCAAGGGAAGCGCGGCCAAGGATCTTGTCGAGAAGCTGCAATTGATTCACCTCTCCACGGGTGATATTCTGAGAGATGCCGTTTCACAAGAGACGGAAATCGGCCTTCGGGCCAAGGCCATCATGGCCTCCGGCAATCTGGTGGACGACGACACTGTCAACGGGCTCGTCTTTGCGCGGCTGCGGGAAGAGACTTGCGACGTGTTGCTCGATGGCTACCCCAGGACCCTTCATCAGGCTCAGGCCCTTGATCAATTCCTCTCCGATCAGGGCATCGAGCTGGGTCATGTGGTGGAGATCGAGGTCCCCCGGGATGTGCTGGCCAAGCGCGTGGTTGGCCGTCGTGTCTGCAGCAACCCTGCCTGCGGCGCCATCTACCACGTTGAAAACAAGCCCCCCGCGAGGGAAGGCGCCTGTGACCGCTGCGGAAGTCCCCTGAGGCAGCGGTCCGACGACACCCTCATGGCCTTCGAAAGCCGGATGCTCGCGTTCGAGCAGACCTTCCAGCCGATGGCCGAGCACTACCGGGGGCGTCCGCAATACCGGAGCGTGGATGGTAACTACGCGCCGGCCGTCGTGTCCGGGAACCTGTTCCCCATCTTCATGGAGATGCACGCTTGAGCAAGGAAGAAGCCATCGAGCTCGAGGCCATCGTGGTCGAGGCACTGCCCAACGCCGTGTTCCGCGTGGAGTTGGAGAACAAGCACCAGGTGCTCGCGCACATCAGCGGGAAGATGCGCAAGAACTTCATCCGCATCCTTCCCGGCGACCGCGTGCTGGTCGAGGTCACCCCCTACGACCTGTCCCGCGGGCGTATCATCTACCGCTTCAAGTAGCAATCCAACCGTGAGGAAACCATGAAAGTACGGCCTTCCATCAAGAAGCTGTGCGAGCACTGCAAGGTGGTCCGTCGCGAAGGCGTGATTCGGATCATCTGCAAGAAGAACCCCAAGCACAAGCAGCGGCAGGGTTAAGGAGTCAGCATGGCGCGTATCGCTGGAATCGATCTGCCCGTCAACAAGCGCATTGAAATCGCGCTGACGTACATCTATGGCATCGGCCGCTCCAAGGCCCAGAGCATCCTCGACCGCGCGAAGGTCGATCACGGCACCAAGGTGCGTGACCTGACCGAGGACGAGGTGGGCCGCATCCGCAAGGTCATCACCACCGACGAGACCGTCGAGGGCGACCTGCGCAAGGAGATTGCCCTCAACATCAAGCGTCTCATGGACATCGGCAGCTACCGGGGCATCCGCCACCGGAGGGGCCTGCCGGTTCGTGGGCAGCGCACGCACACCAACGCCCGCACCCGCAAGGGCAAGCGGAAGACCGTGGCCGGCAAGAAGAAGTAGGCTGAGGATCTCAGATGGCCAAGACGCAGACCAAGACCGCCGGTAAGAAGGTGGCCAAGAAGAAGGAAAAGAAGAACGTACCCCATGGCATCGCCCATGTGCAGGCGTCCTTCAACAACACCATCATCAGCATCTCCGACCCCATGGGGAACATGCTCTGCTGGGCTTCCAGCGGGAACCAGAACTTCCGTGGCACCCGCAAGGGCACGCCCTTCGCGGCCCAGATCGCCGCGGGCGTGGCCGCCGAGGCTGCGAAGGAGCATGGCGTCCGCTCGGTGGACGTGCGCGTGAAGGGCCCCGGCTCCGGCCGCGAGTCCTCCATCCGCGCGCTCAACGCCGCGGGCATCCAGGTGACGAGCATCCGCGACGTCACCCCCATCCCCCACAACGGCTGCCGGCCGCCCAAGCGGCGCCGCGTGTAAGGCAGAAGGAGATAGAACATGGCACGATACAATGACGCCGTCTGCCGACTCTGCCGGCGCGAGGGCATGAAGCTCTTCCTGAAGGGCGAACGCTGCTTCAAGGAGAAGTGCAGTTTCGAGACCCGCAAGGGCAAGATCCCCGGCCAGCACGGCGGCGGCAAGACCAAGAAGCCGACCGGCTACGCCGTCCAGCTCCGCGAGAAGCAGAAGGTCAAGCGCATCTACGGCGTGCTTGAGAAGCAGTTCCGCCTCTACTTCGAGCGCGCCGAGCGCAAGAAGGGCGTGACCGGCCACAACCTGCTGGCGATCCTCGAGCAGCGCCTGGACAACGTGGTGTACCGCCTGGGCTTCGCGCCCAGCCGCGCCGCTGCCCGCCAGATGGTCATGCACGGCCACGTCCAGGTGGACGGCCGCCGGGTCGACATTCCCAGTTTCCAGACCAAGGCCGGGCAGTCCATCGACCTGTCCGACCGCGCCAAGAACAACGAGCTCGTCAAGACCTCGGTGGATACCGCCCAGGGGCGTGGCATTCCGAAGTGGCTGACCCTCGACGCGAACGCGTTCAAGGGCCAGGTGATCTCCATGCCCACCCGCGAGGATGTGCCCCTGGACATCAACGAGCAGTTGATCGTCGAGCTCTACAGCAAGTAAGGGGACCGGGATGCTGAACATCAGCGACTTCCAGCGTCCGCGTTTCGCGGAACTCAGCTCGGCGACGAAGACGGAGCGCTACGGCGAGTTCGTGGCGTACCCCTTCGAGCGTGGTTTCGCCACAACCTGCGGCCACGCCATGCGCCGGGTGCTGCTGAGCAGCATTCAGGGCGCCGCCGTCACCAATGTCCGGATCAAGGGTGTCCAGCACGAATTCACCACCCTTCCCGGCGTGTGGGAGGACATCACCCATGTCCTCCTCAACCTCAAGGAAATCCCCTTCCAGCTCCACGCGGACACGCCGCAGATCGTCACCCTCCGCCACAAGGGCGAGGGCGAGGTGACCTCCGGCATGATCCAGTGCAACCAGAACGTGGAGGTGCTGGACCCCAACGTCCACATCGCCACCCTGGGCGAGGAGGGCGAACTGGAGATGGAGATCCAGGTCGGGGGCGGCCGCGGTTTTGTCACGGCCGACCGCAACCTGGACGAGAAGCTGGGCCTGGGTTGGATTCCCCTGGATTCCAACCACAGCCCGATCCTCCGCGTGAACTACCTGGTCGAGGCCGCCCGTGTGGGCCACAGCACCGACTACGAGAAGCTCACGCTCCAGGTGTGGACCAACGGCACCGTGGATCCCAAGGATGCCGTCAGTGACGCCGCCCTGATCCTCCGCGAGCACTTCCTCATCTTCGCCCGCCAGGACGAGGACACGGTGGAGGTCGAGGCGACCACGCAGGTGCTGAGCGCCGAGACGGTGAACAGCTGGCTGGCGAAGTCCGTCGAGGAGCTCGAGCTCTCCGTGCGGGCCAACAACTGCCTGCGGAACGCCAACATCACCACCATCGGCGAGCTGGTCCAGAAGACCGAGGCGGAGCTGATGAAGACCAAGAATTTCGGCAAGAAATCGCTCCAGGAGATCAAGGACGAGCTCGCTCGCATTGGCCTCTCCCTTGGAATGCGCATCGAACAGGAAGTCTAAGGAGCCGCCATGCGTCACTCTGTTGCCGGCCGGCGTCTGGGCCGTACCACCAACCAGCGCAAGGCCCTCATGAAGAACCTCGCCACCGCCCTCATCGCGGCGGAGCGGATCGAGACCACCCTTCCGAAGGCCAAGGAGCTCCGCAAGTTCGTGGAGCCCTTCATCACCCTTGCCAAGCAGGACACCGTTGCCAACCGGCGCCTGGCCATGGCCCGTCTGGGCTCCAAGGTCGCGGTGCAGAAGCTCTTCAGCCCCGCGTTCCGCGAGCGCTTCGGCCAGCGCCCCGGCGGCTACACGCGCATCCTCAAGCTGGCCCACCGGCTTGGCGAGGGCGCGGATGTGGCCCTGGTGGAGTTCGTGGACTACGTGCTGCCCGAGCCCAAGGCCCAGGAGCCTGCCGCCGAGTAGGCCTTCCCGAAACCTGATCGAGAAACGCGCCCGCAAGGGCGCGTTTCTCGTGGGCACCTCAGACCGGGA
>CAXYVC010000035.1:0-22269 GCA_964292295.1 uncultured bacterium | reverse complement strand
CGTAGTGGCCCCGGCGCAGCAGGCCCACGGTCCGGTCGCTGAAGACCGACAGGGCGGGGGAGGTCGTCCAGATGCGCACGCTCTCCAGGGCGCGCACCTGCTCCTCTAGCTTCCTGCCGATGTCCATGCCCCGGGTGCCGGCGTGGCAGGCCTCGATGGAGCCGAAGAACTTGTGGGTCTGGAGCACGAGCTTGCCGCCCAGGCGGTCCTTGTCGTCCACCAGGATCACGTTCACGCCCGCCTTGCCCAGCTCCAGCGCCGCGCTCAGGCCGGCGGGGCCGCCGCCGAGGATCAGCACCTCCGTATCCCGGGTCGCGATGGCGTGGTGCCGGAAGCCCTCGGAGGGGTCCGGCAGGCTGGCCAGCCCCTCCAGGGGCTCCACCGCCATGCCGGGCCGCACGGGCACCATGCAGCTCTTCACGGAGAGGCCGTCGGCGATCACGGAGCACTGGGCGCACTGGCCGTTGGCGCAGAAGATGCCCTGGGGCGAGCCGTCCCGGTGGTGGTGCCCGAAGGTGCGGACGCCCTGGGCGAAGAGGGCCGAGGCGATGGTCTCGCCCTCCCGGGCCAGGAGGGGCTGCCCCTTCCAGGTGAAGGGCACCGTGGGCGCTTCGGGAACGGGCAGGATCGGGTGTTCCTGGATGCGGAAACCGGACATGAACGGAACTCCTCCGGCCCCGGGGCCGGGGCCGCAGCAAAGGCAGGAAGGAAAGAGCCGTGCGGGATTGTGGAGCGGGAATGCCGGGATCCATTGAAGCACCCCCCCGGCGGCGCTTCGTATTTTTGACAATCCGTCAAAAATTGCCCCCGGCCGCACGGATCCCGGGCCTTCCCGGGCCAGGGAGGCCCGGGATCCATCCCCGGCAAACGCGTCCGGTGGGAAGAAGCGGGGGGTTCCTCACCGGACGGGCAGCCCATCTCCGCCCTTGGCGAAGCGGGGCAGGATTGACGGTACGGCCAGGCGCGGGGGCGCTACCGCAGGTCCGGCGGCAGGGCCTCGTCCAGGGCCCAGTGGCGGCGGCAGAGGGCGGTGTAGGTCTCGTTGCCGCCGATCAGCACCTGGGGCCCCTCCCGCAGCACGTGGCCGTCCAGAATGCGGGCGTTGATGGTGGCCTTCTTGCCGCACCAGCAGATGGTCTTCAGCTCCTCGATGTCGTCCGCCAGGGCCATGAGGCGGGCGGAGCCGGGGAAGAGCTCGCCCCGGAAGTCCGTGCGCAGGCCGTAGCACATGACCGGAACGCCCAGGAAGTCGGCCACCCCGCAGAGCTGCTCCACCTGCGTGCCGGACAGGAACTGCGCCTCGTCCACCAGGATGCAGTCCAGGCGCCCGTGGGCCGCCTGGTCCGCCTCCACGAGGCTCCGCAGGTCCGTGTCCGGATCGACGAGGGCGTCCACCGTGGCCCGGAGCCCCCCGATGCGCGGCGCGATCACCCCCACGCCATCCCGGTCGTCCAGGCGCGGCTTCAGCAGCAGGGTGCGCTGGTGGCGCTCGTGGTAGTTGTGGCGCACCTGCAGCAGCTGGGTGCTCTTCCCGGCATTCATGGCGGCATAGCGGAAGTAGACCTTGGCCACGGGCGTCTCCGGCGGGGTTTCCCCCGACCATACGGGCAGAGGCGCGCCCGGGGCCGCCGGCTTTGACGAAGGTCAAACAACCGCGGCCGGCGCCCGGGCATCCTAGGAGGATCCGGTGGCCTTTTGGGCCCCTCCCCTCGTGAAGGACAGCCATGCAGTCCACGCCCAAATCCCTGCGCCTGCACATCGGCCTCTTCGGACGCCGCAACGTCGGAAAGTCCTCCCTGCTGAACGCCATGACCCGCCAGCAGGTGTCCATCGTCTCCCCCACGGCGGGCACCACCACGGACCCTGTGGAGAAGCCCATGGAGCTGCTGCCCCTCGGGCCCGTGCTCTTCGTGGACACGGCGGGCCTGGACGACGAGGGCGCCCTGGGCCAGCAGCGCATCGCCCGCAGCCGGGCGGTGCTCGAGCGCGTAGACCTGGGCGTGATCGTGACGGAGGCAGGCGCCTGGGGCCCCTTCGAGGAGGGCCTGCTGGCGGAGCTGAAGGGGCGCAAGGTCCCCGTGGTGGTGGTCTACAACAAGGCGGACCTGCAGGCGCCCAGCCCGGAGGAGCGCGGCGCCCGGGAGGCCCAGGGCTGCGCGGTGGTCTCGGCGGCCGCGGCGGAGGGCCGGGGCGTCCTGGAGCTGCGGGAAGCCCTGCTGCGCCTCGCCCCTTCGGACCACTTCGACTGCCGCCACCTGGTTTCCGATCTCGTGCCTTCGGGGGAGCTGGCGGTGCTGGTGGTTCCCATCGACAAGGAGGCCCCCAAGGGGCGCATCATCCTGCCCCAGGTCATGGCCATCCGGGACCTGCTGGACGGCCAGGCCATGGCCCTGGTGTGCCAGGAGCACGAGCTGGCCCGGGCCCTTGCGGGCCTGGCCAGGCCCCCCGCCCTGGTGGTGACGGACAGCCAGGCCTTCCAGAAGGTGGCGTCCGAGGTGCCCGAGGGCGTGCCCATGACGGGCTTCAGTGTGCTCATGGCCCGCTTCCAGGGGGACCTGGCCTCCCTCGCCGAAGGAGCCCTCCGCATGCGGTGTCTGAAGCCCGGCGACCGCGTGCTGATCGCCGAGACCTGCACCCACCATCCCATCGCCGACGACATCGGGCGGGTGAAGATCCCCCGCTGGCTCAATGCGTTCGCGGGCGGGGAGCTGGACTTCGCGCACGTGCAGGGCCGGGACTTCCCCGCGGACCTCTCGCCGTACCGGCTGATCGTCCACTGCGGCAACTGCACGGGCAACCGCCGGGAGATGATGAGCCGCATCCACCGCGCCCGGGAGGCGGGCGTGCCCATGACCAACTACGGCCTCGCCATCGCGTGTTCCCTGGGCATCCTCGAAAGGGCCCTCCGCCCCTTCCCCGAGGCGCACGCCCTGCTGGAGGCGCGCGCGTGAGCCGCATCGCCGTCGGCCTCAGCGGCGGGGTGGACTCCGCCCTGGCGGCCGCCCTCCTGAAGGAGCAGGGCCACGAGGTCCTCGGCATCACCATGCGCATCTGGGACGGGGCCCTGGCCATCCAGGAGGCCAAGGGCCACGCCTGCCTGGGCCCCGACGAGGGCCGGGACGTGGAGGACGCGGCGGCCCTGTGCCGCCATCTCGGCATCGCCCACCACGTCTTCGACCTCTCGAAGGAATACGGCCAGGCCGTGCTGGACTACTTCCGGGCGGAGGCCCTGGCCGGCCGCACCCCCAATCCCTGCGTGCTCTGCAACCGGCACCTGAAGTTCGGCTTCCTCATCCAAGCGGCGCGCCAGCGGGGCCTCGCCTTCGAACGCTTCGCCACCGGGCACTACGCGCGCCTGGCCGTGCGGGAGGGCCGCACGGTCCTCCTGAAGGGCGTGGATCCCCGGAAGGACCAGAGCTACTTCCTGAACGCCCTGCCGAAGGAGCTCCTGCCCCAGCTCTGCTTCCCGCTCGGGGAGCTGGACAAGGCGGCCACCCGCGCCGAGGCCCGCCGCCTGGGCCTGCCCGTGGCGGAGCGGGAGGAGAGCCATGACTTCGTGGCGGGGGGCGACGTGGGCCCCCTCTTCGCCGAGGCGCAGCTGCGGCCGGGCGAGATCGTGGACGAGGCCGGCCGCGTGCTCGGCACCCACCGGGGCCTGCCCCGCTACACCGTGGGCCAGCGCAAGGGCCTCGGCATCGCCGCACCCCGGCCCCTGTACGTCCTGCACCTTGACGCCGTGCGCAACCGCGTGGTGGTGACGGAGCGCCAGGGCCTCTTCGCGGAGGGGCTGGAGGCCTCCCGCCTGAACCTCCAGGGAACCGAGCGCCTGGAGGCGGGCCAACGCGTGGGCGCCAAGCTGCGCCTGGGCCAGAAGGACGTGGCCGCCACCGTATGGCCCTGCGGGGAGGACGGCTTCCGCCTGCACTTCGACACGCCCCAGCTGGCCGTGGCCCCGGGCCAGTTCGCCGTGCTCTACGACGGGGACCTGCTGCTGGGCGGCGGCGTGATCGAGCGCCCCTTGGGCCCGGAGGCCTGGGAGGAAGCCCCCCGCTGAAGCTACGCTTGGGATGCACGCCCCTTCCCCCGAGGGAGAGCCATGGACCTCCGCTTTGACGAAATCTACGCCTGGCTGCTGGAGCAGGACGCCCGCCGCCTGGAGATGCTCTGGCGCGCCGCCGACCTGACCCGCCAGCTCTACGTGGGCGACGAGGTGCACCTCCGCGGCCTGGTGGAGCTCTCCAACGTCTGTCGACGCTCCTGCACCTACTGCGGCATCGCCGCCTGCGCGCCCGCCGTGGAGCGCTACCGGATGACCC
Source organism: uncultured bacterium (assembly GCA_964292295.1). Classification (GTDB taxonomy): domain Bacteria; phylum Acidobacteriota; class Holophagae; order Holophagales; family Holophagaceae; genus CAXYVC01. Next base: position 17,953 of record CAXYVC010000035.1, on the reverse strand, counting down.
GGGAGGAGGTGCTGGAATGCGCGGACCGCGCGAAGGCCTACGGCTTCGGCACCCTGGTCCTGCAGGCGGGGGAGGATCCCGGCCTGGAGGGTCCCTTCGTGGCGGAGCTGCTGCGGGACATCAAGGCGCGCACGGGGCTCGCCATCACCTTGAGCCTCGGCGAGCGCAGCGAGGAGGACCTCCTCCTGTGGCGGGAGGCGGGTGCGGACCGCTACCTGCTGCGCTTCGAGACCTCGGACGAGGACCTGTACGCCCGCATCCACCCCGCCCTGCCCGGCGGCGCCTCGGACCGCTTCGCCCAGCTCGTGCGCATGCGGGAGATGGGCTACGAGATCGGCACCGGCGTGATGGTGGGCATCCCCGGGCAGACCTGGGAGACCCTGGCCAACGACCTGTGGGCCTTCCGGGACTACGACATGGACATGATCGGCCTCGGCCCCTACCTGCCGAGCCCGGGCACGCCGCTGGAGGGGCCCCTCGGGGAGATGCTGATGGTGGAGGCGGGCACGGAGCAGGTGCCCAACGATCCCCTGACCACCCTCAAGGCCCTGGCGCTGACCCGCCTGCTCTGCCCCCAAGTGAACCTCCCGAGCACCACCGCCCTGGCCTCCCTGGATCAGGATTCGGGCCGGGCCAACGGCCTGCTGCGGGGCGCGACCGTCATCATGCCGAACCTCACCCCGCCCCGGTACCGGGAGCTGTACCAGATCTACCCGGGCAAGGCGGGCCTGCACGAAACGGCGGACGTCACCACGTCCCGCATCCGCGCACAGATCGAGGCCCTGGGCCGCGCCGTGGGCACCGGCCCCGGCACCAGCCCCCGCCTGCTGGCCCGCTCCACGGAGGCATGAGATGGATACCCGCGGCTTGGCCAGCGACAACTTTGCCGGCGCGCACCCGAAGGTGATGGAGGCCCTGCTGGCGGTGAACCGCGGCCACGCCATGGCCTACGGGGAGGACGCCGCGACGGCCCGGGTGCGGCGCGCCTTCGACGTGCTCTTCGGACGGCCCGTCACCACCCACTTCGTGTTCAACGGCACCGCCGCCAACGTCCTCGCCCTCTCCGCCTTCGCCAAACCCCACGGCGCGGTGCTCTGCGCGGAGCCCGCCCACGTGTGGAACGACGAGAGCACGGCGCCGGAGCGCACCCTGGGCATGCGCCTCGTCCCCCTGGCCAGCCGCGACGGCAAGCTGCGCCCGGAGGCCCTGGAGGCGGCGCTGGGCCTCAGCCACGGCGTCCACGGCGTCCATCCCGTGGCCCTGACCCTCACCCAGCCCACGGAGCTGGGCACCCTGTACACCCTGGACGAGATGGCCACCCTGGTGGGTCTGGCCCGCGCCGCGGGCCTGGGCGTCCACGTGGACGGCGCCCGCCTGGGCTGCGCCGCCGCGGCCCTCGGCGACGACCTGCCCCTCCGCCTGGCGGACCTGGGCGTGGATGCCCTCAGCTTCGGCGGCACCAAGCAGGGCATGGTCTTCGGCGAGGCGGTGGTCTTCCTGCGGGAGGGCCTCGGCGGGGATTTCCCTTACTGGCAGAAGGCCTCCATGCAGCTCGCCAGCAAGATGCGCTTCGTCTCGGCCCAGTTCGAGGCGCTGCTGGAGGGCGGCCTCTGGATCGCGAACGGGCGCCACGCCTGCGCCATGGCCCGGAAGCTCGAGGAGGCCCTGCGGGACCTTCCCGACGTGGCGACCGTCTACCCGGTGGAGGCCAACGCCGTCTTCGCCCGCATCCCCCCCTCGTGCGTGGCCCCCCTCCAGGCCAAGCGCTTCTTCTGGCCCTGGGACGAACGGGAGGGCCTGGTGCGCTGGATGTGCGCCTGGGACACAGAAGCGGAGGACCTCCACAGCTTCGTGGCCCTGGTGCGCGAGACCCTGGAGGGCTTCCGGGGCTGCTAGCCTCAAAGGCGTCACCCGCCGCCTGGGGCATCCCATGAAGCTTCACGACATCCAAGCCTGCCTGGCCTTCATCCGGGCCTCCGAGCGCCTGAAGGACGTGCTGAGGTCGGCCCACACCTCCAGCGGGAAGCAGGAGAGCACCGCGGAGCACACCTGGCGCCTCTGCCTGATGGCCATGGTCTTCGAGGGCGAGTTCCGGAACATCGACATCGGCAAGCTGCTCAAGATCTGCGTCATCCACGACCTGGGGGAGGCCCTCCACGGGGACATCCCCGCCGTCGACCAGGCGGAGCGCCCGGACAAGGCCGACCTGGAGCGGCAGGACCTGGTGGAGCTTCTGGGGCACCTGCCGGAAGCCCTGCGCCCCGGCTTCCTGGCCCTCTGGGAGGAATACGAGCTGGGAAACAGTCCCGAGGCGCGCCTCGCCAAGGGCCTGGACAAGCTCGAAACCCTGCTGCAGCACAACCAGGGCCGGAACCCGGAAGGCTTCGACTACGCCTTCAACCTCGCCTACGGGAAGAAGCACATGGAGGCCCATCCCCTCTTCCAGGCCATCCGCGGCCTCGTGGACCAGGACACCCTGGACCGCGCCACCCGCCCCACCTCCGTTCCGGACCTCCCATGACCGAGCCTATTTCCCGGAAGCTGCGCCTGCGCGTGGCCATCCTCTCCATCGCCGCGGGCCTCCTGATCCTCGGCCTGAAGTACGCGGCCTTCCTGGTTTCCCGGTCCACCGCCCTGAAGTCCGACGCCATCGAGAGCGTGGTGAACGTGGTGGCGGCGGTCTTCGCCCTGGGCGCGATCCTCTTCGCCGACAAGCCCGCGGACCGGGAACACCCCTATGGCCACGGGAAGATCGAGCACTTCAGCGCCGCCTTCGAAGGGGGCCTGATCTCCCTGGCCGCGGTGCTGATCGCCTGGGAGGCGGTGGACGCCCTCTACCACCAGTGGATGGGGCAGGTCGCCCTGAAGGACCTGGGAACCGGCCTGGTGGTGAACCTGGTGGCGGGGCTCCTGAACGGCGCCCTGGGCTTCTTCCTGCTGCACATGGGGCGGCGCCTGCGCTCCCGGGCCCTGGAGGCGGACGGCCACCACGTGCTGTCGGACTTCTGGACCACCCTGGGGCTTGCGATCGGCCTCCTGGCGGTCAAGCTCACCGGCCTCGCCTGGCTGGACCCCCTCATGGCCCTCGCCGTGGCCGTCCAGCTCGCCTTCACGGGCTTCAAGCTGGTCCGCAGCTCCAGCCAGGCCCTCCTGGACATGGAGGATCCGGAGGTGGTGGCGCGCCTCGTGGCGGCGATCAACGCGGCCCGGCCGCCCGAGGTGCTCGCCATCCACGAGATGCGCACCCTGCGGGCGGGGCGCCACACCCACGTGGACATCCACGTGGTGATCCCCGAGTTCTACACCATCCAGCGCGGCCACGACCTGGTGGAGGCCTTCAACACGGCGGTGCTGGAGGCCTCGGGCGTCGAAGGCGAGATGCACACCCACACCGATCCCTGCCAGCGCGCCTGGTGCCGCCGCTGCCCCCTGCCCGACTGCCCCGTGCGCCAGGCGCCCCAGGAGGAGCACGCCCCCATCACCGTGGCCCAGGCCCTGGAGGCGGGGTCGATCTAGGGAGGGCCCTCTAGCTGCAGCCCGTGGTGGCGCCGCAGGTCTGGCACTTCAGGCAGGCGCCGTTGCGCACCAGGGTGAGGTGGCCGCACTCGGGGCAGGGATCGCCGGTGTAGCCCTTCTCCCGGGCGGCCTGCACGGCCCTCACCGCGGCCGCGGCGCCGGAGGCGGGGGACGCCGCGACGCCCACCACGGCGGGTTCCGCATCGAAGGGCAGCGGCACGCCTGCGAGGGGCACGTTCTGGTGGGCGCTCTCGGGCTTGATCGTCTCGGGCGTCATCTTCACCAGGTCCTCCGGCTCCACCTGGGCCAGGTCGTAGCGGCCCAGGTAGCTGATGGCCAGGTCGCGGAAGACGAAGTCGATGATGGACGTGGAGAACTTGATGTACTCGTTCTCCCGGACCATGCCGTTGGGCTCGAAGCGCGTGAAGAGGAAGGCGTCGCAGAACTCCTCGAGGGGCACGCCGTACTGCAGGCCCATGCTCACGGCGATGGCAAAGCAGTTGAGCAGGGAGCGGAAGGCCGCGCCCTCCTTGTGGATGTCCAGGAAGATCTCGCCCAGCGCCCCGTCTTCGTATTCGCCCGTGCGCAGGTAGATCTTGGTGCCGCCCACCACGGCGCTCTGGGTGTAGCCGCCCCGGCGGTTGGGCAGCTTGCGGCGGTAGGTGCGCACCAGCTGCTGGGTCATGGCCTGGGCCATCGCCTCGGTCTTCTCGGCCTGGGGGGCCTCCTCGTCCGCCAGGACCTCCAGGCCCTCGAGCAGCTCCAGGTTGGTGGCCAGGGCCTGGCTCAGCTTGGAGCCGTCCCGGTACAGGGCCACCGCCTTCAGCATGTGCTTCCAGGAGGCCTCGTAGATGCCGCCCACACCCTCCACCGTGTACTCGGCGGGGAGGTTGATGGTCTTGCTGATGGCCCCGCTCAGGAAGGGCTGCGCCGCGCCCATCATGCGGATGTGGCCCATGGGGGCGATGAAGCGCTGTCCCCTGCGGCCGCACTTGTTGGCGCAGTCGAAGATCGGCAGGTGCGCCTCCTTCAGGAAGGGCGCCCCCTCCACGGTCATGGAGCCGGCCAGGGCTTCCAGGAAGCGCTCCGTGGCCCGCTCGCCGAAGTCGGCCTTCAGGCGCTCCACATCCACCGCGTAGGCGGGGTCGAAGGCGGTGGGCAGCTTGTCCTCCACGGCCTTCAGCTCGGCCTCGGTCCAGCCCTTGGCCAGCAGCTCGCGGCGGGAGAGCCCGGGGGTCTCGTCCGTGATCTCCTGCCAGCCCACCACGTGGCGCTCGATGGCGCGGATCTGGTCCGGCGCGTAGCCGAGGCGCGCCAGGGCCTCGGGCACGGCCCGGTTCACGAGCTTGAAATAGCCGCCGCCGGCCAGCTTCTTGAACTTCACCAGGGCGAAGTCGGGCTCGATGCCGGTGGTGTCGCAGTCCATCAGCAGGCCGATGGTGCCCGTGGGCGCCAGCACCGTCACCTGGGCGTTGCGGTAGCCGTGGCGCTCGCCCAGCTCCTGCGCGCGGTCCCAGCTCTGGCGGGCGGCCTCCAGCAGCACACGCGGCACGCCGGTTCCGTGAAGCCCCTGGGGCGTGATGGAGAGCCCCTCGTATTCCGCCTCGGGCGCGTCGTAGGCCGCCCGGCGGTGGTTGCGGATCACCCGCAGCATGTGCTCGCGGTTGCGGGCGTAGCCGGGGAAGGGCCCCAGCTCGGAGGCCATCTCGGCGCTGGCCGCGTAGGCATCGCCGGTGAGGATGGCCGTGAGCACGCCGCACCACTGGGTGCCTTCCGGGCTGTCGTAGGGGATGCCCAGGCGCATGAGCATGGCGCCCAGGTTGGCGTAGCCGAGGCCGAGGGTCCGGAAGTCGTGGCTGAGCTGGGCGATGCGCTCGCTCGGGAACTGGGCCATCAGCACGCTGATCTCGAGCACCATCGTCCAGAGGCGGATCGCGTGGCGGTAGCCCTCCAGGTCGAAGCCGCCGTCGTCCGTCAGGAAGGCGCACAGGTTCAGGGACGCGAGGTTGCAGGCGGTGTCGTCCAGGAACATGTATTCGGAGCAGGGATTGCTCGCGTTGATGCGGCCGTCCTCCGGGCAGGTGTGCCAGGCGTTGATGGTGGTGTCGAACTGCACGCCGGGGTCCGCACAGGCCCAGGCGGCGTAGTTGACGCGGTGCATCAGGTCGCGGGCCTGCAGCGTCCGGGCCGGCTTCCCGTCCGTGCGGCGGATCAGGTCCCAGGTGCCGCCCTTCTCCAGGGCCCGCATGAAGGCGTCGGGCACGCGCACCGAGTTGTTGGAGTTCATGCCGCCCACCGTGGCGTAGCCCTCGCCGTCCCAGGTGGTGTCGTACTGCTTCAGGTCCCGGTCCGTGTCGCCCTGCTCCAGGCGCGCCAGGCACTGGGTCAGGAAGCCCGCGGCCACGCCCTCGGCCTTGGCCCGGGCGAGGGCCTTGCGCAGCTTCTCGTTGGTGCGCGGGCTGGCGTCCCGGCTGGTGGAGCCCTCCACGGCCTCGCACAGGGCGTTCCAGTGCTTCGCCAGCACCAGGGAGCCGGCGGCCAGCATGGCCACCTTGCGCTCCTCGTTCACCTTCCAGGACACGAAGGCCTCGATGTCCGGATGGTCCAGGTCGAGGGTCACCATCTTCGCCGCACGCCGCGTGGTGCCACCGGACTTGATGGCCCCGGCGGCCCGGTCACCCACCGCCAGGAAGCTCATGAGGCCGGAGCTGCGCCCGCCGCCGCTCAGGGGCTCCTCCAGGCCACGGATCCGCGAGAAGTTGGAGCCCGTGCCGCTGCCGTACTTGAAGATGCGGGCCTCGCGGGTCCACAGGTCCATGATCCCGCCCGGGTTCACCAGGTTGTCGTCCACGCTCTGGATGAAGCACGCGTGAGGCTGGGGCCGCTCGTAGGCGGAGTCGCTCTCCCGCATCTCGCCCGTGACCGGGTCCACGTAGCTGTGCCCCTGGGCGGGACCGGCGATGCCGTAGGCGAAGTGCAGCCCCGTGTTGAACCACTGGGGGCTGTTGGGGGCGCACATCTGGTTGGCCAGCATGTGCACCAGCTCGTCGTAGAAGGCCTGGGCATCCTCCCGCCCGCCGAAGTACCCGTGCTGCTCGCCCCAGTGCGCCCAGCAACCCGCCAGGCGGTGGAAGACCTGGCGGCTGTCGTATTCGCCCGTGACCCCTTCCCGCAGAGGCACGTGCGCCCCGTAGCTCGCCGCGTAGGGGTGGTGGTGCACCGAGCCCGCAAAGCGGAAGTCGCAGCCCTTCCGGCGGAAGTACTTCTGGGCCAGGATGTCCACCGCCACCTGGGACCAGCCCTCGGGGACCATCACGTCCCGGGCCTCGAAGACCACCGCGCCATCCAGCTTCGTGATGCGGCTCGTGCGGGGCACGAAGGGAATCCCCTCGAGGGGATCGCGGCCGGGCTTGGTGAAATGGCGCTGGATCTGCATGGGACGACGCCTCTTCCCGGGCACCTCACGGCACCCTGGACGGGTAAGGGGTTTTGAAGGGAGCCTTCCGGAAGGCCCTGGCACAGGGGCGACCGGGAGCAGGCGCTACAGGTTGTGTCGGACACCAAGAATCACCCCAACATCTTGGGGCGTCAAGGGGCACTTTCCCCCCATCCGGCAGCCGCACTGGATCTCCATGGAACATGGGGGCTTTATCCCTTCGCGCCCTGGCCCGGAGGCCCCCCGGCCGCTATGCTGGAGGCAAGCCGGGCCCCATGCATCGGCCCCCCGTCGAACCTGGTCAGGTCGGAAGAAGCAGCCATAAGGCGGAGGGACGAGTGCCGTGGTCAGCCCGGCCCTTTCGTGCCTGCGCGCCTGAACGCCTTCCCGAAGGAGCATCCCCATGAAGGTTCCCCTCGCCGTGTGTCTCGCCTCGCTGCTCGCCGCGCCGCTCCCGGCCGCTTCGCCTTCGATTCCCGACTTCTCGAAGACCCCGCGCGCCGAGGTCCCCAAGGCCTTCCAGTGGCGCATCGAGGACCTCTTCGCGAACCGCGCCGCCTGGGCCCGGGAGCTCGAAGCGCTCAAGGTTCTGGCCGCGGGGGTGGATCCCCTCGCGAAGGATTGGACCGCCTCGCCCGCCCGCATGGCCGCCCTGCTGGAGCGCCTGGACGAGATCAAGCGCCGGGGCGTGCGGGTCTACGCCTACGCCAGCCTGCAGTCCGACATGGACCTCTCCGACGTCTCCCTGCAGCAGATGAAGGGCGAGGTGCAGACCTTCCTCGTGGACTTCGGCGCCCGCCTCGCCTTCCTGCGCCCCGACGTGCTGCAGCTCGGGAAGGAGCAGGTCCGGGCCGCCCTGAAGGCCGAGCCGCGCCTGACGCCCTTCCGGGTGGACCTGGAGCGCATCCTGCGCGACGAGGGCCACGTGCTGAGCCAGGGGGAGGAGCGCGTCGCCGCCCTCACCGGCCTCTTCACCGAGGCGCCCTCGAAGGTGACCGAGCTGCTGAACAACGTGGAGCTGCCCCGTCCCGAGCTGAAGCTGGCCGACGGCAGCGCCGTGACCCTGGACCAGGCCGCCTTCAACCGCCTGCGCGGGTCCGCCCGCCGCGAGGACCGCCTAGCGGTGATGGAGGCCCACTTCACCAACCAGCGCCGTTTGGAGAACAGCTTCGCGGCCCTGATGGACGCCAACGTCAAGCAGCACCTCTTCGACGCCCGCATCCACCGCTTCCCCAGCTGCCTGGAGGCCGCCCTCCACGCCAACGCGGTGGACCCGGTGGTGTACCGCACCCTCGTGTCCACGGTGCGCGCACACCTCGCCCCCCTGCACCGCCTCCTGAAGCTCCGCCAGCGCATGCTGGGCCTTCCCGAGCTCCGCTACGGCGACATCTACGCCAGCGCCGTCAGCTCCGTGGACAAGCGCTACGACTACGAGCAGGCAAAAGGCATGGTGCTGGACGCCCTGAAGCCCCTGGGCGCGGACTACACGGCCGCCCTCGCGAAGGGCTTCGAGCAGGGCTGGGTGGACGTCTACCCCAACAAGGGCAAGCAGGGCGGCGCCTATTCCAGCGGCGTCTTTGGCGTGCACCCCTACGTGAAGATGAACTACGACGGGCGCTACTCCGAAGTGAGCACCCTCGCCCACGAGATGGGCCACGCCCTGCACTCCTGGTTCAGCGACGGCACCCAGCCCTTCGCCACCTCCGAATACCCGATCTTCCTGGCGGAGGTGGCCAGCACCTTCAACGAGAACCTGCTGATGCACCGCCTCCTGGCCACGGAGAAGGACGCCCGCTTCAAGCTCTTCCTGCTGGACCGCTACCTGGAGCAGCTGCGCGGCACCCTCTACCGCCAGACGCTCTTCGCCGACTTCGAGCTCGCCATGCACGCGCGGGCCGAGCAGGGCGGCACCCTCACGGCGGACTGGATGAACGCCAAGTATCTGGAACTCACCCGCCTCTACTACGGCCACGACCGGGGCGTGATGAACGTGGATGACTACATCCAGAGCGAGTGGAGCACCATTCCCCACTTCCACTACAACTTCTACGTCTACCAGTACGCCACCGGCATCGCCGCCAGCATGGCCCTGTCGGAAGCGGTGCTGCGGGAGGGCGAGCCCGCCCGGGCCCGCTACCTGGCCTTCCTCAAGGCCGGCGGCACCAAGCTGCCCCTGCAGGCCCTGAAGGATGCCGGCGTGGACCTCTCCAGCCCGAAGCCCGTGGAGGAGGCCCTGGCGGCCTTCGACCGCCTGGTGGGCGAGATGGAGGCCCTGGTGGCGCGCCTCGAGAAGACCGGCAAGTAGCTGCATTCATCCAGAAGAAGGCCCCGCCGGATGCGGGGCCTTCCTGCGTACCCCCGTCCAGCCGGGGAGGCGTTAAGCTACGGCCACGTTCCCCCAGAGGCCTCCATGCCCACCCGCAAGGACGACCCTGCCCTAGTCCGGCCCTTCCGCATCCTCTCCATCGACGGGGGCGGCATCCGCGGCCTGATTCCCGCCCTCCTCCTGGCGGAGCTGGAGCGGCGCACGGGGCGTCCCCTGAGGCAGGTCTTCGACCTCTTCGCAGGCACGGGCAGCGGGGCCCTGATGGCCCTGACGCTGGCCATGCCCGAGCCCGCCCCCGCGGCGGAGGCGCTGACCCGCCTCTTCGAGGCGCACTGCGGGCGGATCTTCCACCACAGCCTTTTGGACGAGCTGCAGAACCCCGGCGGCGGTTTCGACGAGCACTACGCCGCCCAGGGGCTGGAAGAGGTGCTGGCCGAGCTCTTCGGGGAAACCCGCCTCTCCGGATGCACCCCCGAGGTCCTGGTGACGGCCTACGACCTGGAGAAGCGCCACCCCTTCCTCTTCCGCAGCCGCTGCGCCCGCCTCGACCCCCGCCACGACTACCCCCTGCGCACGGTCGCCCGCGCCGCCTGCGCGGCCCCCACCTACTTCGAGCCGGTGCGCATCCCCTGGCCCGAGCGCTACGAACAGGACGTGCTGGTGGACGGGAGCTGCTACGCCAGCAACCCCGCCCTGTGCGCCTTCGTCGAGCACCTGGCCCTGGCCAGGGAGGGCCAGGCCCCTCCCGAGGTGCTGCTCGTCTCGCTCGGCACCGGCCGCCCCGCCCGCGCCCTTCCCTTCGACGAGGCGAGGGACTGGGGCCCCGCGGACTGGACCCGCCACCTCATGGAGCTTGGCGCCGACGGCGTGGCCGACACCGTGGACCACCAGCTCCGGATGCTCCTGCCGCCGGGAGAGAAAGGCACGCCGCGCTACTACCGCTTCCAGGTGGGCCTGGACCAGGACCTGGACGGCCTGGACAACATCGCCCCCGCCAACCTGGAAGGCCTGCAGCGGATGGGGAGGCGCCTGCTCGTGGCGGCAGACCGGGAGCTGGACGGCCTGGCCACGCGCCTCCTGAGCACCTCCTGAGCCCTCCGCGCCCGGCCCCGCCGGGAGCGGTGCCGGTTTTTCCCGTCCCGGTGCCTATTTCCGGCGCTTCGCCTCTCCGCGCACCACCAGGACATCGCAGGACGGGGCCCCGTCCGCACGCCGGCCGCAGGCTGCGGGCGGGAGCGGCGTCCCGACGGACGCCGCGATCCGGGGGTGGTCACGCGCCCTCCGCGCCCGGCCCCGCCGGGAGCGGTGCCGGTATTTCCCGTCCCAGTGCCTATTTCCGGCGCTTCGCCTCTCCGCGCACCACCAGGACATCGCAGGACGGGGCCCCGTCCGCACGCCGGCCGCAGGCTGCGGGCGGGAGCGGCGTCCCGACGGACGCCGCGATCCGGGGGTGGTCACGCGCCCTCCGCGCCCGGCCCCGCCGGGAGCGGTGCCGGTATTTCCCGTCCCGGCGCCTATTTCCGGCGCTTCGCTTCCCCGCGCACCACCAGGACATCGCAGGGCGCGTGCTTCACCACCCGCGCGGCGGTGCTGCCGAAGAGCAGGCGCTCCAGCCCGCTGTGCCCCACCTGGGCCACCACGAGCAGGCTGTCGGGCCCGGCCTCGCCCACCAGTTCCTCCGCGGGGCTGCCCCACTTCACCAGCACCGCCGCCTGGGAATAGCCCGCCACCAGGGCCTGCAGGGAATCCCGGGCGTGGTCCTCCATGGACCTCAGCCAGGCGGGGTCCGGCAGGGCCACCTGCGCCTCGGGCAGCATGGGCGCCGGCGGCTGGAGCACGTGCATGGCCAGCAGGGGCACCCCGCAGTGCTGGGCCCACTGGGCGCCGCGCTCCAGGGCCAGGCGGCTGCTCTCCGAGAAGTCCACACCCACGAGCACGCGCTTGATCATGGCTGCCTCCAGGGAAATCTCCCGTCCCCAACATAGGCCCCGGCCCCGGACAGGCACCCCGCTTCCACGGGAAAGCCCCCGGACGGGCCGGGGGCTTCCGCAGATCGGGATCGCGCCTACTTGAGCATCTTCCAGAGGAAGCTGTACGCGAGCGCGTCCATGTGGGCGCGCTGGGCGTTGTTGGCGGCACCGCCGTGCCCGCCTTCGATGTTCTCGTAGTAGCGCACGTCCGCCCCCAGCGCCTGCATGGCGGCCATCATCTTGCGGGCGTGGCCCGGGTGCACGCGGTCGTCGCGCGTGCTGGTGGTGAAGAGCACGCTCGGGTAGCGGGTCCCGGCCTTCAGGTTGTGGTAGGGGCTGAAGGTCTTGAGGAAGGCCCACTCCTCGGGCTTGTCGGGGTCGCCGTATTCGGCCATCCAGGAGGCGCCGGCCAGCAGCTTGTGGTAGCGCTGCATGTCCAGCAGGGGAACCTCGCAGACCACCGCCCGGAAGAGCTGCGGATACAGGGTGATCATGTTGCCCATGAGCAGCCCGCCGTTGCTGCCGCCCTCGGTGCCCAGGTGGCGGGCCGAGGTGATGCGGCGCCGCACGAGGTCCTGCGCCACGGCGGCCATGTCCTCGTAGGCCCGGTGGCGCTTATCCTTCAGCGCCGCCTGGTGCCAGCGGGGGCCGTACTCCCCGCCGCCGCGGATGTTCGCCACCACGTACACGCCGCCCTTGCCGGTCCAGGCGCGCCCCACGCCGGCGCTGTAGCCGGGCAGCATGCTCACCTCGAAGCCGCCGTAGCCGTACAGGAGCGTGGGGTTCGTGCCGTCCAGCTTCAGCCCCTTCCGCGCCACCATGAAGTAGGGCACCTTCGTGCCGTCCTTGGAGGTGGCGAAGCCCTGGCTCACCTCGAGGCCCTTCGCGTCGAAGAAGGCGGGCAGGCTCTTCAGAGACTCCAGCGCGCCGCCGACCGGGCCATGGAACAGCGTGGTGGGGGTGAGGTAGCCGCTCACGGTCATCCACACGTCGTCGGAGTGCTCCGGGTCCACGCCGTCGACCCCCACGGAGTCCAGGCCGGAGGCGCCCCGGAAGGGTTCCTTCTTCCATCCTTCCTTACCCGGCGTGAGCACCCAGACGCGGTGCTTCACGTCCTCCAGGGTGGTCAGCAGCAGATGGGACTTCGTCCAGCTCCGGCCCTCCAGGGAACTGTGCGCGTCCGGCGTGAAGAGGGCCGTGAAATCCCGCTTCCCGGCCAGGAAGGCCTCGAAGGGAATGGCCAGCAGGCTGCCGCCCGGATGGGTCTTCCCCGCCACGGTCCAGGGACTGCGCAGCTCCACCGTCATCCACTCCCGGTATACCGAGGGCTTGGCGTCGAGGGGCACGTCGAGCTTCAGCAGACTCCCGTCGGGGCGCCGGAGGAAGGTCTCCGAGCTGTAGAAGGAGGTGGCGCGCTCCACGAAGTCCCGCTCGAAGCCCTCCGTGTCGTCGTGGTACGCGGAGATGCTCAGGTCCGTGGCCTGCCCCTCATAGACCACCGGCGCCTTGGCCAGCTCCGTGCCGCGCTTCCAGAGCTTCACGATCCGCGGATAGCCGGAGGCCGTCAGGCTCCCGGGGCCGAAGTCCGTGGAGACGTACACCGTGTCCCGGTCGATCCAGGACAGGCCGCCCTTGGCCTCGGGCAGCTGGAAGCCGTCCTTCACGAAGCTGCGGGTGGCAAGGTCGAATTCCCGGGTCACGGTGGCGTCCGCCCCGCCGCGGCTGAGGGCGATGAGCGCCCGGGTGTAGCCGGGCTTCAGGAGCTGGGCGCCCGCCCAGACCCAATTCTCCCCCTCGGCCTTGGCGAGGGCATCCAGGTCCAGCAGCACGTCCCAGGCGGGCTCGGCCTTCCGGTATTCCGCCAGGGTCGTGCGCCGCCAGAGGCCCCTCGGATGGTCAGCGTCCCGCCAGACGTTGTAGTAGAAGTCCCCCGCCTTGCCCACGTAGGGGATGCGCGCACGGGAGTCGTAGACGGCCTTCAGGTCCGCCTCCAGGCTGCGGAAGGCCTCGCTCCCGGCCAGTTCCTTCTCGGCCTCGGCGTTGCGGGCCTTCACCCAGGCCAGGGCCCGCGCTCCCGTGACCTCCTCCAGCCACTGGTGTGGATCCGCAGGGACGGCCGCGGACGCGGCGAGGGACGCCGACATTCCGGCGGCCAGGACAGGGGCAAGGCGCATGGGACCTCCCGTTCACGAAGCGCTTCCAGTCTAGCCGCCCCCGTTTGCCGGCCCGGAACGGGGTCTCGCCGGCGACGGGCCCCTGCCCGCGGATCCGTGCGCCCGCCCCTTGCACGCTAAACCCATCCTGGATGCAGCCCGTAAGGCACCCATTCCCGAGGCTCCCCATGCGCACCCTGCTCGTCCTGCCCTGCCTGGCCGCCATCCTGTCCGCCGCCCCGGCCTTCGACCGCACGGAGACGCGCACCGAAGCCCTGCCCATGGGATCGAAGCTCTGGGTCCGCCAGGTGGACGGCAAGGTGGACGTGCAGGGCTGGGGCCGCCCCGAGGTGGAGCTGGTGGCCGAGTACCGGGACGGCTCCCGGGGCGAGCGGGCCACCCTGGAGCTTCGGCGGGTGAAGGAGGGCCTGGAGATGGAGGTGAAGGTGCCCCGCCACCGCCACTTCTTCCTGTTCGGGTCCCACCGCGGGCCCCTCTGCAACCTCACCCTGAAGGTGCCGCGCCGCCTCAGCATGGCGGTGCGCACGGTGGACGGCGACATCTCGGTGCGGGATCTGGAGGGCTACGCCCGCTGCGAGACCGTGGACGGCGACATCCGCCTGGAGCAGCTCGCGGGCGAGGCCTACACCCGCGCCGTGGACGGCGACATCACCGCCCGGCACCTGAAGGCCCGCATCAAGGGCAGCGCGGTGGACGGCCGCATCACCCTGGAGGACGTCCAGGGAGGCATCGACTTGCACACGGTGGACGGCCGCATCGAGGCTTCCGGCCTGGACGGCTGGGGCGAGGGCATCCTGCTGCGCACCGTGGACGGTGCCATCCACGTGAAGCTGGGCGGCGCCAGGGGCGAGCTGGACGCCCACACCGTGGACGGGAGCATCCACGCCCAGGTCCCGGGCATGGAACTGGTCGAGACCCGGCACAACACCCTGAAGGCCCGCATTCCCGGACGCACCCAGGCCATCCGCCTGCGCACCACCGACGGCAACATCCAGGTGGAGTAGGCCGGAATCTTGATCCGCGGCATAGCTTCCCCTGGCCACAATGGCCCCGGCCGCCGGAGCGGCCCGGAGGTCCCCATGCGGATGCTGCGCGCCCTCGTCCCAGCCCTGTGCACCCTGGCGGCCTTGGCCGCCCCCCTGCCGCGGGTCGCGATCCTCGCCACGGGCGGCACGATCGCCGGAAGCGGCGCCAGCGCCACCGCGACGGTGGGCTACAAGCCCGGCGCCCTGGGCGTGGAGCACCTGGTGCGGGCGGTGCCCGAGCTGAAGCGCGTGGCCCAGGTGCAGGGCGAGCAGCTCTTCGCCATCGGCAGCGCCGACATGGACGACGCCCACTGGCTGAAGCTCGCCAGGCGCGTGAACGAGGTGCTCGCCTCGCCCGAGGTGGACGGCGTGGTCATCACGCACGGCACCGACACGCTGGAGGAGACCGCCTACTTCCTGGACCTCGTGGTGCGGAGCGCCAAGCCCGTGGTGCTGGTGGGTTCCATGCGCCCCGCCACGGCCCTCAGCGCCGACGGCCCCATGAACCTCTACGACGCGGTGCGCCTGGCGGGCAGCCCGGAGGCCAAGGGCAAGGGCGTGCTCGTCACCCTGAACGGCATGATCCACGCGGCCCGGGAAGTGACCAAGACCAACACCATGCTGCCCGACACCTTCCGCGCGCCGGAGCTGGGCGCCCTGGGCTACATGACCATGCAGGGTCCCCGCTTCTACCGCACGCCCCTGCGCCGCCACACCGCCGACAGCGCCTTCGACGTCACGAAGCTGGACCGTCTTCCGGCGGTGGACATCGTCTACAGCTATGCGGGCGCAACCCGCGCCGCCATCGACGCCTTCGTGGCCGCGGGCGACCGCGGGATCGTGCACGCGGGAACCGGCGACGGCAGCGTGCCCACGGCCCTCTATCCGGTGCTCCAGGAGGCCTCCCGCAAGGGCGTGGCGGTGGTGCGCGCCAGCCGCACGGGCAACGGCCCCACCAACCCCACCGACGAGGACACCCAGGACGGCCTGGTGGTGAGCGACACCCTGAACCCCCAGAAGGCCCGCATCCTGCTGAAGCTCGCCCTCACGCGCACCCAGGACCCGAAAGAGATCCAGCGCATCTTCGACACCTACTGACGGAGGCGCAGAAGCACGCATGGTCCCCCCCGACGCGCCCTCCGGCCTGCGCGCCGAATACGCCGCCCGCTTCAACCGCGTGGTGGACCACGTGCAGGCGCACCTGGGGGAGCCCATGGACCTGGAGACGCTGGCCCGCGTGGCCTGCTTCTCGCCCTTCCACTTCCACCGGCTCTTCCGCAGCTGGATGGGCGAGACCCTCCAGCAGTTCATCCAGCGCCTCCGCCTGGAGCGGGCAGCCTGGCTGCTGAGCTACCGCCCGGAGGCCTCGGTGACGGAGATCGCCCTGTCCTGCGGCTTCTCCAGCTCCGCCGCCTTCGCCCGGGCCTTCCGGGAGCACCACGGCTGCACCGCCAGCGCCTGGCGGAAGCGCAAGCTCGGTCAAGCGGAAGGCAAGCAGGGAAAAGACTCCGCCATGCCGGGAACCGCACCCTGGGAGGCCGCGGGATCATCCCCCCGCACAATGGAGCCTCCCATGACCAAGCTTCTCCTGGACGTCCAGGTGCGGGACCTGCCCGCCCGCACCCTCGCCTACCTCCGCCACGTGGGCCCCTACAAGGGCGACGCCGCCCTCTTCGGGCGCCTCTTCGAGCGGCTCTGCGCCTGGGCGGGCCCCCGCGGCCTCATCGGGCCCGATACCGCCTTCCTGAGCCTCTACCACGACAGCCCGGACATCACTCCTTCGGAGAAGCTGCGGCTGGAGGTGGCCCTCGAGGTGCCCGCCGGAACGCCCGTCTCGGGCGAGATCGGCCGCATGGAGCTCGCGGCCGGGCGCCACGCCGTGGCGCGCGTGGAGATCGACCCGAAGGACTACGAGGAGGCCTGGCGCCAGTTCATGGCGGAGTGGCTGCCGGGCAGCGGCTACCAGCCCGCCGACGGCCCCTGCCTGGAGCTGTACCGCCCTGACGCCACCAGCCACCCGGACGGCAGGCACCGCGTGGAGCTGTGCCTGCCCGTGAAGTCCCTGTAGGGCTGCCATGCCGCTCCGCGTCCTCGAGCTCTTCAGCGGCCTCGGCGGCTGGCGCTACGCCCTGGAGGGCCGGGGAACGGTGGCGGCGGCCTACGACCTGAGCCCGGCCGCCAATGCGGCCTACGCCCTGAACCACGGGGAGCGGCCCCTGGCCCGGGAGCTGGCCACCCTGGCGCCTGAGGCCCTCCTCGCGCACGGCGCGGACACCTGGGCCATGAGCCCGCCCTGCCAGCCCTTCTGCCGCATGGGCCGGCAGAAGGGCCTGGAGGATCCGCGCAGCCGCGCCTTCCTGCACCTGCTGGAGGTGATGGACCAGGCGCCCCCCCGGAACCTGCTGCTGGAGAACGTGGAGGGCTTCGAGGGCTCCGAGGCCCACGGGCGCCTGGCGGGGCCGCTGGCGCCGGACCGCTTCCACCTGCGCGGCTGGGGCCTCTGCCCCCCCGCCTTCGGAATCCCCAACCAGCGCCCGCGCTTCTACCTGGCCGCCTCCCGCAGCGCCTTCGGGGAGGCCGCCCCCCCGCGCCTTGCCCCCGGCCCCCTGGCGCCCTTCCTGGATGCCGAAGAGGACCCCGCGCTCTACCTGCCGGAGGAAGACCTCGCCCGCCACCGCCCGGGTCTCGACCTGGTGCGCGCAGGGACGTGCCGCAGCGCCTGCTTCATCGGCGGCTACGGCCGGCGCTACGTGGGCAGCGGCTCCTTCCTGGTGACGGAACGCGGCGTGCGCCGCTTCTCGCCCCGGGAGGCCGCGCGCCTGCTGGGCTATCCGCCCGCCTTCCGCTTTCCGGAGTCCCTTGGGCTGGAGGCGCGCTACAAGCTCCTGGGGAACGGCCTCAGCCTGCCCGTGGCCCGCTGGGTGGCGCAGCAGCTGCCCGGGGCGTGACCCGCACCCCAGCCGGAAGCTGGCAAGATGCAGGCGGGGTCCGCCCCGTCCCACCGACCATCCGCGCACGAGGAGCCCATGGCCAAGCCCGGCACCGAGGAACCCACGATCATCTACTCGATGATGCGGGTGTCCAAGATCTACAACCAGAAGACCGTCATCAAGGACATCAGCCTCGGGTACTACTACGGCGCCAAGATCGGCGTGCTGGGCCTGAACGGCGCGGGCAAGTCCACCGTGCTGCGCATCATGGCGGGCGTGGACCAGGACTTCAACGGCCAGGTGGCGCTCTCCAAGGGCTACACCACGGGCCTGCTGGAGCAGGAGCCGAAGCTCGACCCCGAGAAGACGGTGCGCCAGATCGTGGAGGAGGGCGCCGCCGAGAAGGTCGGCTGGCTGAAGGAGTTCAACGAGATCGGCGAGGCCTTCGCGGATCCGGACGCCGACTACGACAAGCTGCTGGCCCGCCAGGCCGAGCTGCAGGACAAGATCGACGCCGCGGGCTGCTGGGACCTGGACGCCCAGCTGGAGCAGGCCATGGACGCCCTGCGCTGCCCC
>CAXYVC010000034.1:0-22480 GCA_964292295.1 uncultured bacterium | reverse complement strand
CCTTGCCCTGGGACTGACCCATGGCGGCCCCGTCCTGGCCCACTTCGAGCCCCACGGCCCCTGCCGGGCCCGCCGGGAGGGGGCCCGCCTCCGGGTGCTGGAGCACCTGGACGCCTTCTTCCCGGCGGAGAAGATCGTCTACATGCTCGGCGAGGACCGTACGGGGGGGCTCTGGGTGGGCTCGGCCCACGGCCTGGACCTCCTGCGCGCGGACGGGTCCCGGGACCACTTCGGGGCGGAGGACGGCCTCGTGGGCGAGGACGTCGACAACCAGGCCTTCCTGGCCGAGGCGGACGGGACGGTGTGGGTCGGCACCTCGGCGGGGATCGCCCGCTTCGCATCCGCATCCCTGCCGCGCCCGGCCCGCCCGCCCCGCGCGGAGGTGGTGGACGTCGGGGACGGGGAGGGCCTCCAGGCGCCCCCCCTGGGCCCGCCCCTCGCGCCACGCAGCGGGAGTGCCCTGGATGTCCGCTTCGCGGCCCTCAGCTTCGCCCGCCAGGGAGGGCTTCAGTATCAGGCGCGGGTGGTGGGCCTGGATGAGGCCTGGCACCCGGCGGACGAGGGCTACGAGCGCTACGCGGGCCTGCGCCCCGGCAGCTTCCGCTTCGAGGTGCGGGCCCGCCGGGGCGATGGGGAATGGGGCGAGCCGACTTCGTTCCCGTTCCGGGTGCTGCCGGCCTGGTGGCAGACCCTCGCCTTCCGGGGCGCGTGCGTCCTGGCCCTCCTGGGGCTCGCGGCCCTGGGGGTGTGGTGGCGGGTGAAGCACCTGACCCGGCGCACCCGTTCCCTGGAAGGGCTGATCGAGGCCCGCACCCGCGAACTGGCCCAGGCCAACGAGGCCCTGCGCCGCCAGAGCCTCACGGACCCCCTCACCGGCATGCGCAACCGCCGCTACCTGGCCGCGGTGATGCCGGAGGACGTGGCCCGCGCGCGCCGCGAGCACCGGAACCTCCCGGTGGACCGGGAGAGCGTGGCCCTGCTGAACATCGCGCTGGTCTTCATCATGGTGGACCTCGACCACTTCAAGGAGGTCAACGACCGCTTCGGCCACGCCGCCGGCGACCGCGTGCTGCAGCAGGTGGGCGAGATCCTGGAGGCGGCCACCCGCGATTCCGACACCGTGATCCGCTGGGGCGGCGAGGAGTTCCTCGTGGTGGCGCGGGACGCCACGCGCACGGAGGGGACCATCCTGGTGGAGCGCATCCACAGCATGGTGGCCCTCCAGTCCTTCGACCTGGGCCAGGGCCAGACGATCCACCTCACCTGCTCCCTGGGCTTCACCTTCTTCCCCTTCGTGCCGGACCGTCCCGAGCACTTCGGCTGGGAGCGGGCCGTGGATCTGGCGGACCACTGCCTCTATGCCGCCAAGCGCTCCGGCCGCGATGCCTGGGTGGGGGTCTTCCCGGCACTCCAGGGCGACGTGGAACAGCTCGAGGAGCGCCTGCCCCAGGACATCGCCGGCCTGCTGCGGGAGGGCCAGCTCGAACTGAAGTGCAACCTGCCCGCGGGGCACGTCCTCCGCTGGGAGTCCTGAGCCCGGGTGATGCGGTTGCGGCCAGCCTCTGGCCCGGGCTGGACCGACCTGGGCCAAGCCGTGAGCCGCAAGCGCTCGAAGCGCAGCCTCCTGTGAACCGATAGGCCGGGCCTACACGCAAACTCTGGGCTGAGCGGATCTACCGCATGGCCTCCATGGGGCTCAGGCGGCTGGCCTTCAGGGCAGGGTAGAGCCCGAAGGCGACGGAGAGGCCCAGGGCCGTGACCCAGGCGATGACGAGTCCGAGGGCGTTCACCACGAGCCCGAAGGGGAAGTGCACGCTGAGGAGCCCGCAGAGGAAGGTGCCCGCCACGGTCCCCGCCAGGGCGCCCAGGGCCGCAAGGACCGTGGCCTCCAGCAGGAACTGGAAGAGGATCTGCCGATCCGTGGCGCCCAGGGACTTGCGCAGGCCGATCTCATACCGGCGGTCCGAGAAGGAGATCAGCATGATGGAGAGCACGCCCACGCCGCCCACCAGCAGCACCGTGCCCGCAAGGCTCGAGAGCACGATGCGCCAGCCGCGCATCTGCTCCTGGAACTGCTGGTAGCCCTTGGCGGCCTCGGCCTCCAGGTCCTTCACCTCCACGTCCTCGATGCCGTGGTGGGCCTGGCGCACGCGCCCGAGCATGGCGGCCCCCACCTCCTTGAGGTCCGCGCTGCGATGGAGCTTCACGCCCACCTGGGTGAGGACGTGCTCCGGGTCCACGCGGTCCATGTAGGTGACGAGAGGAACCAGCAGGCCGTTGGCGTCGAGCCAGATGTCCTCGTTGAAGATCATCTGCGGCGCGAGCACGCCCACCACCCGGAAGGGCTGCCCCTCCACGAGGATGTCCATGCCCACGGGGTCCGCCCCGCCCGCCAGCTTGTTGGCGAGGTTGGCGCCCACCACGGCCACCGCCGAGCGCCGCCGCTGGTCGTCCTCCGTGAGGCCCCGGCCCGAAGCGAGCTTGCGGTTCATCACGGGCAGGTATTCCGGCGAGACACCGGAGACGAAGGTGCGCTCGGTGCCGCCGGGAATGCGCACCGTCGTCTGGTGCACGGCCCTGGGCAGGAAGGCCTGGACCTTCTCGTGGGGCACCGTGACCCGGGGCAGGTCCTCGTAGCGCAGGCCCGGGCTCATGGCGAAGCGGCTTCGCTCCTCGGGCGTCTCCGCGGCCTTGGGTACGATCATCAGGGTGCCGTCCCAGCTCATGCCCGCAAAGCCGGTGCTGATCTTGTCCACGATGCCGTTCATCACGCTGCTCATGACCACCAGGGCGAAGACGCCGAGCATGAGCAGGGTGAGGGTGAGGATGGAGCGCAGCTTGTGCGCCCAGAGTTCCAGCAGGCTGCTGGTGACCACTTCCCAGGCCAGGGCGAGGCGGTGGCCGAGGCGCAGGGCGGGGGAGGGCGCGGCGGAAGGGGTCCCTTCCAGAAGCACGGTCTCACTCATAGCGGAGCGCCTCCATGGGGGACAGTCGGCTGGCCTTCCAGGCGGGGTAGAGGGCGAAGACGAAGCCGAAGATGGCGGCCAGCAGGAAGGCCCACAGGAAGCTGGCGGGGGACATGTAGAGCGGCACGGCGAGGTTCCAGGTGATCACCCAGGAGAAGGCCACGCCGATGCCCATGCCCACGCCGGCGCCCAGGACGGTGAGAAGCAGGGCCTCCGTCATGAAGCTCTTGAAGACCTCCAGCCCGGAGGCGCCGATGGCCATCTTGACGCCCACCTCCCGCACCCGCTCCTTGAGGGTGGCCAGCTGCACGTTCACGTTCACGATGCCGCCGCCGACCAGGGCCAGGATGCCCGAGAGCAGGAAGATGATGTTGTAGGTGTCGCCCTGGCTGCGGGCCTTGCGGATGCGCGCGGCCACGTCGTCCAGGCGGAAGTCGTCCTGCAGGCGGTGGTTGGCCCGCAGCAGGCTGGCGAGCTTCGTGGTGAAGGTCTGCATGGCGTCCAGCTGGGGGATCTTGAAGACCACGCGATCCACGCGCCGGTAGGCGTCCCCCTGGAGGTGCCGCTGCACGAAGACCGCGGGCACGGCCACGATGCGGTTCCGCCAGGCGAAGATGTTGTGCTGGTCCTCGCGGAATCGGAACACCCGCTCCTCGAAGATCCCCACCACCGTCACGGGCTTGCCGCCCAGGCTGATGACCTGGCCCACGGGGTTCCCGCTGGGGCAGAAGGTGGCGGCGGCCTCGCTGCCCAGGATCGCCACGGCGGAGCCCGTCTCCAGGTCCTCGGCGGAGAAGGCGCGCCCTTCCGAGATGGCGTAGCCCTCCATGGGGATGAAATCGGCGCCGATGCCCGTCACGCCGCGCTCCTGGTCCGCGTATTCGGTGCGGATGCGCGCGCGGGCCATCTTGCGGTAGCTCATGGCCATGACGGTCTTCTGGTCCAGGTCCTCTCCCTCGTGGCCGTCCTGCGCGCGCAGACCGAGGTTGGCGTTCTGCAGGGCGGAGGGCGTGCCCTCCCGCTGCACGCTGTTGGGCTGGACGTTGAGCTTGTCCATGCCGCCCAGGCGCATGTACACCTCGTCGGAGCGGCGGCGCATGCTGTCGGAGATGCTGAAGCCGCCCAGCACCGAGGCCACGCCCAGCATCACGCCCAGGGCCTGCAGGGTGCTGCGGCCCAGGTTGTCGTGGAGTTCGGTCCAGGCCTCCCGGAGGCGGGCCTGGAAGGCGCCGCTGAACATCAGGCCTCCCCTTCGCAGCCCGCGATGAGGCCGTCCCGGATTTCCACCTGGCGTCCCGCCTGGGCGGCGATGCCCAGGTCGTGGGTCACCAGGATGACGGTGTTGCCCTGCTGGTTCAGCTCATGGAAGAGGGCCAGGATCTCGGCCCCCGTGTGGCTGTCCAGGGCGCCGGTGGGCTCGTCCGCCAGCAGCACCGCCGGGCGGTTGGCCAGGGCGCGGGCGATGGAGACGCGCTGGCGCTGGCCGCCCGAGAGCTGGCCCGGCAGGACCTGGGCCTTGTCGGGGATGCCCACCCGCTCCAGGAGCTCCATGGCGCGCTCCCGGCGCTCCCGCCGTCCCACGCCGGCGTACAGCATGGGCAGTTCCACGTTGCGGAGCACCGTGGCTCTGGGCAGCAGGTTGTAGGCCTGGAACACGAAGCCGATCTTCGTGTTCCGGATGGAGGCGAGGGCCTGGCCCGAGAGGCCCTGGACCTCCTGGCCGTCCAGGGCGTAGGCGCCGTCGGTGGGGCGGTCCAGGCAGCCGAGGATGGCCATGAGGGTGGACTTGCCCGAGCCCGAGGGGCCGATCAGGGCCAGGAGCTCGCCGCGCGCGACGCAGAGGTCGATGCCGCGGAGGGCGTGCACGGCGGTGCCGTTGCTGCCGAAGACCTTGGTGATGCCGCGGGTCTGGATGACGGGGGACATGGGTGCTCCTCGCGGGACGGCTAGAAGTTGTCCTCGTCCTTCTCGACCTTCTTGCGGCTGGGATCCTCCAGGCACACCTGATCGTCCTTGGAGAGGCCCGCGAGGATCTCCACGCGCTCGAGGGTGGCGAGGCCGGCCTTCACGGGGACCACATCGAAGTATTCCTTCCAGTGCTCGCTCAGCCAGGTGAACTTGCCGCGGCCGCCCAGGGCTTCCCGGGCCCGTGCCAGCTCCGGCGCCTTGAGGCCCGCGCGCAGGCGGTAGACCACCGTCTGGCCGTCCCGGCGGTGCAGGCCCTCCAGGGGGATGGAGAGCGCCTTCTCGCGCCGCTCGCCAAGGATCTCGACGTTGGCGCTCATGCCGGTGCGGAAGGCCTCGGACAGGGCGTCCAGGGCCACCTCCACCTCGAAGACCTTGATCTTCTCCACCACCTTGGCAGCGGGGGCCACGAAGCGCACCTTGCCTGTGAAGGCCTTCTGGGGATAGGCGTCGAGGGTGACCCGCACGGTCTGGCCGGGACGCACCTTGGCGATGTCCACCTCGTTGAGGTTCACGCGGATGATCAGGCTCTGGAGGTCGGCCACCGTGAAGACGACGGTGCCGGCGCTGAAGCTGGAGACGCCGCTGGTGATGGTGTCGCCCAGCTCCACGCCCTTCTTGATGACCACGCCGTTCATGGGGCTGGTGACCCGCGCGCGCTGGGTGCTGGCGTTGCCGCTGATGGGAATGCCCCGATCCTCCACGATCTGGTAGCGGGTCATCGCGCTCTTGTAGGCCTCCTCGGCCAGGTCGCGGGTGGTCTTGGCACTCCGGAAGCTCTGTTCGCTGATGAGGCCGTCCTTGTACAGGGCCGCCTGCTGGGCGAAGTCGCGCTCGGCATTCTTGAAGCTCACCCGGGCCTGGGCCACGCTGCCCTGCACGTCCGAGAGGCTCTGGGCCTGGTTCACGTCGGGTTCCACCTCCGCGAGCACCTCGCCCTCCTTCACGACGGCGCCGTCACGCACCCGGAGGCCCACGATGCGGCCCGACACCGTGGACTTCACGTCCACCTTGGTGAAGGGGTCGACGATGCCCACCTCTCGAACCGTCACCTGCAGGTCTTCCTGCTGCACCTTGCCCAGGCGGAAGGGGGTGCTCATGGCGGCGGCCCCCTTGTCCTTCTGACCGGCCATGGCGGCCACCATGCCGCCCGCGAGGACCAGGCCCGCGGCGCCCACGATCCACCAGCGCTTCTTCATGATGTCTCCCGAGGTATCAAATGGCCGTTCCTGAAGGGGAACAATGCAGTGCCTACGGGGGCAGCATGCGCCCGTTTAGGGCCTGGGGGGCCCCGAATTCGGCGGGGCGGCCCTCCTCTCGGCGAACGGGCGCCCGCTGCCGGGGAACGGTACGCGGAAGGCGGGCCCGGAGGCCCGCCTTCCCGGGGTTCCGTTTGCCTACTTGGAGGCGAGGCGCGCCGTGTCGCGGGCGATCATCAGCTCCTCGTTGGTGGGAACCACCGCCAGGGCGATGCGGCTGTCCGGCGTGCTGATGAGGCGATCGGTCTTCAGGCGCTTCTGGTTCACGTCCTCGTCGAGCCTGGCGCCCAGGAAGGTCAGGCGGTTGCAGATCCAGGAACGCAGGGCAGGGCCGTTCTCGCCGATGCCGGCGGTGAAGGTCACGGCATCCACGCCGTCCATGGCGGCCGCGTAGGCGCCCACATACTTCAGCACGCCGTAGCAGAGGACTTCGTGGGTGAGGCGGGCCCGGTCGTTGGTGGCCATGGCGTCCTCGATGTCCCGGCAGTCGGAGGAGATGCCGGAGATGCCGAGCAGGCCGCTCTTCTTGTTGAGGATGTTGTTCAGGCCCTTGGCGTCCAGGCCCTCCTTCTCCATGAGGGTCACCAGGGCGCCCGCATCCACGTTGCCGCAGCGGCTGCCCATGATCACGCCCTCCAGGGGGGTGAGGCCCATGCTGGTGTCCACGGACTTCCCGTGCTTCACGGCGGTGATGCTGCTGCCGTTGCCCAGGTGGCAGGTGATGATCTTCAGGCTCTCCAGGGGGCGGCCGAGCAGGTCGGCGGTGCGCTGGGCCACGTAGGCATGGGAGGTGCCGTGGAAGCCGTAGCGGCGCAGGCCCAGCTTTTCGGCCAGCTCGTGGGGCAGGCCGTAGGTGTAGGCATAGTCCGGCATGGTCTGGTGGAAGGCCGTGTCGAAGACCGCCACCTGCGGCACGCCGGGGAAGAACTCCTGGGCGGTACGGATGCCCATGGCGTTGGCGGGGTTGTGCAGGGGGGCGTAGAAGGCCAGATCCTCGATCTCCCGGAGCACGGCGGGGGTGACGAGCTCGGGCGTGCCGAAGTTGGGGCCGCCGTGGGCCACGCGATGTCCCACGCCCCCCACCGTCTGGTTCTTCAGCACGGACTTCTGGAGCTCAGCCATGATGGAGGCCAGGGCATCCTTGTGGTCCTTCATGTCCCGCTCAAGGCGGCCCTTCTCGCCGTTGATGGTCCAGCGGATGAAGCCCTCGGCCAGGCCGATGCGCTCGGCGATGCCGTCGGCCAGGCTGTTCTCCGTGGCCATGTCGACCACGTTGAACTTGAGGGATGAGGATCCGGCATTGAGGACGAGGATCAGCACGGGGTGCTCCTTATGGCTTGGGAAAAGTCTAGCGTCCCGCAGAGCCCGGGCCGGTCCCCGCGGGACGGATCGTGCGCAAGATCACCGCTCCCCGCAGAAGGGGTGCAGGGGGCAGGAGGCGCAGGCCGGAAGGGCCTTCCGGCCGGGGCAGTCCCCGAGGATGCCCAGGTGGGACAGGGCGAAGTCGAAGCGCAGGGGGTCCTCCGGGTCCAGCGCCCGGAGGGCCGCCGTCACCTCCGCCGCCATGCGGCCGTCGGCCGCGGAGCGGCGGCTGAGGCCGAGCTGGCGGGCGACCCGTGCCACGTGGGTATCCAGGGGCACGACCAGGGCGGCGCGCGGGTAGCGCTTCCAGAGGCCCAGGTCGGGCCAATCCGAGCGCACCATCCAGCGCAGGAACATGCGCCAGCGCTTACAGGCCGAGCCCTCTGCCGGGTCGGGGAGGTTGAAGCGGAGTCCCCGGCTCATGGGGAGGTCGCGGCGCAGGCGCTGGACCAGGGTCGAGAGGGCCGCGTCCGCGTTGAGGGCCCCGGAGGGGAGGAGGGCTTCCTCCAGGCCGCCCTCCTGGTCCAAGCGCACCCAGGCCGCCATCCAGTGGGCGATGTCGGCGCCCACGTGGAAGCGCCAGGTCCAGCCGCCGAGGGCCGCTTCCAGCTCGCTGCGGATGGCTTCGGGCTTCCGGGCGCGCAGCCAGGCCGCGGGTCGGGGGCCCAGGGGGGCGAGGGCCCCCGCGATGGCGCGAAGCATCGGCCCCACGCGGCCGTAGGCCAGGTGGGCAGCGAGCCACGCCGCGGCTTCGCGATCCGCGGGGTCTGGAAAGCCCTGCGGGATCCGGATGGGATCGGCGGCCAGGGCGCCCGCGCTGCGGTAGCGCCGGCACAGGGCGTCCAGGGCCTCCCGCAGGCCTTCCGGCGCCATGGCGGTCAGAAGCGGGGGATGCGGGCGAGAAGGCTGCCCGCGTCAAGGGAGAGGCATGCGCCAAGGGATCCGCCCACCCGGAGGGCCCACCGGGCGCTGATGTCCCGGGGGCGCGCGTCCAGCTCGGGGCGCAGGCTCTCAGGGACGGCCGCCGCGGGGCTCCAGCGGATCCTCCACTCCCGGGCATCGGCGGCGAAGAGGATGCCCAGGGTGCCGTCGTGGGCGTAGGGCACCACCTGGCGGGTCAGGGCGGTGGTGTAGCCGCGCAGGAGCTCTCCGCCCCAGCGGTCGAAGGCGGGATCCCCCTCGTAGGCGAGGCTGATGCGGGTGCGGAAGAGCACCTCCATGGGGTGGAGCTCCTCCTTGAGGTCGAGGCGCCAGGCATCTCCTGCCTCCAGGGGGCCGTCCGGGAGGGTGCCCATGGCCAGGTGGCGGCTGCGCGCCAGGACGGCCAGGGATTCGGTCAGCACGGCGTCCATGCGGGCGCGGTTCCGGGCCCCCAGGGGCTGCTCGGGGTCGCTGAGCTCCAGGATGCCCCGGAGGCCCGCGAGGGCGTTGGCCAGGTCGTGGAGGGTGGATCGGATGAGGGCTTCGGATGCTGGATCCACGTCAACCTCAAGGTCGTGGCGCGCGCCGGGGGATAGGATAGACTTTTCCGTATTCGACCGCATGAGGGGCCTGTTCCATGCAAGCTGAGACCAAGAAGATTGGAGAACTGCTTGTGGAGGCCGGGCTCATCTCCGAGGCCCAGCTGCAGGAGGCCCTGCGTCAGCAGCGGATTGCCGGGGGGCGCATGGGGAGCAACCTCGTGGCCCTGGGCTTCGTGGACGAGGAAGTCCTCATGGACTTCCTGGCCCAGAAGACCGGCGTGCCCCGCCTGGACACCACCCATGTGGACGTGCCCCTCGAGGTGCTGAAGCGCATCCCCCGCCGCCTGGCCGAGCAGTTCAACCTGCTGCCTGTGGCCTTCAAGGAGCCCAAGACGCTGGTCCTGGCCATGGCCGATCCCTCGGACCTCAACGCCATCGACAGCGCGCGCTTCGCCTCCGGCCTGCACGTGGATCCCGTCGTGGCGGCCCACACCGCCATCCGCCACCTCATCGCCGAGCAGTACCGCAAGGTGGAGAGCGCCACTCCGCGCACGGTGGAGGTGGGGGGGAACCTGGAACCCGACGCCCCGCTGCCCGTGTCCGTGGCTTTCGAAACCCTGCCTGACCCGCGCGCCACGGGGGGCTTCTCCATCCAGGC
This sequence comes from uncultured bacterium, assembly GCA_964292295.1. GTDB lineage: Bacteria > Acidobacteriota > Holophagae > Holophagales > Holophagaceae > CAXYVC01. The sequence goes on along the minus strand of CAXYVC010000034.1, from coordinate 12,807 downwards.
CCCGGCCGCGGGTGCCAAGAGCTACGGGAAGGACCCCTTCTTCTCCCAGGTGGGTGGGGATGGCCGCGAGACCCCCTTCAGTTTCTTCGACGCCGACGCCACGGACACCCTGGACCTTCCGACGGGGATCAGCCCGGAACAGCCCATGGTCATCCCTTCCCGGGGCGCCCAGGTGGCTCCCGCCCGCCGCCTGGAGAGCTTCCAGACCCGCACCCTGGTGCTGGGCCTGATCCGCATGCTCCAGCGCCGCGGCATCCTCGGCGAGGACGAACTCCAGCGCTTCCTCATCAACCTGATCGATGCCGGCGAGCTGAAGGACGACGACCGCTTCGGGTTCTAGGGGCGGCTCCGGCGAAGCTGGGCGGCTTCCAGGGTGCGGGCGAGGCGCTTGGCGGGGCAGGTCCTGCGGCCGCAGGCGCCGCACCCGCTGCGGCAACCGCCGCGGAGGGCGCTGCGCCCGAGGTGGAAGGCCGCTGCCGCGGCGGCCAGGAGGATGAAGAAGGTCTGGAGGCCCATGGCGTCCTCAGGCGAAGCCGAGGGCGCGGCCCAGGGCGACGGTGCCCCAGGCCACGACCCACCCCAGGGCGAGGCTGTAGGCGATGCTGAAGCCCGTCCAGGTCCAGGAGCGGGTTTCCTTCAGGATCATGCTGACGGTGCCCAGGCAGGGCGTGTAGATCAGCGTGAAGACCATGAAGGCCAGGGCCGTGAGGGGGGTGAGGCCCGAGGACTCCCGGAGGGCGGACTGGAGCGGGCTGCGCGCCTGGCCTTCCCCCGGCACGGCTTCGTGTGCCTGGTGCACCACGGCCATGGTGCTCACCACGATTTCCTTGGCCACGAAGCCCGCCGTGAGGGCGATGCCGTCCTTCCAGGCCTCGGGCCGGTTGCGGCCGGGGTCCAGGATGGGCGCCAGCGCCGGCTGGAGGAGCTTCCCGAAGCGCGCGGCGAAGCTGCTGTTCACCACGCGGCTCTGGTGCGCCAGGGCCAGGGCCTCCAGGCGGGCCTGGCGCTCGGCCCCGGGAAGGGTGTTCGCCAGCACCTGGGCCCGCCGCTGCTCCAGCTCTGCGCGCCAGTCGCTACGGGCGATGCCCGGGTAGTGGCTGAGGAACCAGACGAGGGTGGCACCCGCGAAGATGGTGGTGCCCGCGCGGGTCAGGAAGACGCGCCCCTTCTCCCACATGTGCACCAGTGTGCTGCGGAGCACGGGCATGCGGTACGGGGGCAGCTCCATGACGAAGGGCGTGTTGTCCCCGCGGAAGAAGCTGAGGCGCAGCAGCTTGCCCACCACCATGGCCAGGGCGAAGCCGAGCACGTGCATGGCGAGGATCGCCAGGGCCGCCTGGAGGGGCGGGAAGAAGGCGCCCGCGATGACGATGTAGACCTGGAGGCGCGCGGAGCAGGAGACGAGGGGCGATACCAGGATGGTGATGAATCGGTCCGCACGGTGCTCGATGGTGCGGGTGGCCTGCACGGCCGGGACGTTGCATCCCGTGCCCATGACGAGGGGAATGAAGCTCTTCCCGTGGAGGCCCATGAGGTGCATGAGGCGGTCCATGATGAAGGCCGCCCGGGCCATGTAGCCCGTGTCCTCCAGGAAGGCGATGCAGCCCATCAGCAGCATGATCACGGGCACGAAGACCACCACCGCGCCCACGCCCGGGATGATGCCGTCCACCAGCATGCCGCTCAGCTCCCCCGCAGGGAGCGTGGCTGCCGCGAGGTCCTGCAGGCGCCCGAAGCCGGCGGCGATCCCGTCCTGGGGGAGCTTCCCCAGCAGGAAGGTCAGGCTGTACACCGCCGTCATGATGGCCAGGAAGATGGGGATGCCGAACACGCGATGGGTGAGCACGGCATCCAGGCGCGTCGTGGCGGCAAAACGCCCGGCGCCCCGGCGCTGCACCACCTCGGCCACGAGGCCGTGGGCGAAGCCGTAGCGCCGCTCGGCCACCAGGGTGGCTCCGTCCGCCCCCAGGTGCGGTTCCAGGAAGGCGAGGCTTGCCGCCACCTGGCGGGTGATGGCCTGCCGGGCGTGGCTTTCCTGGACGAGCTGCTGCGCCCGGGGCGCGCCTTCCAGGAGCAGGGTTGCAAGGCTGCGGGCGGGGTGGCGAGCCACGAGCTCCTCGTCCCGCTCCAGCTCCCGGGCGATGTGGGCGAGCTCGCCGTCGAGGTCGGGACCGAAGTTCAACCCGGCCGGGTGCCGCGGGGCCGGGTCCTCCTGCAGGGCCGCGGCGATGGCTGCCTTCAGGGCCTCCATGCCCTCCTCCCGGTTGCCCACGGTGGGGACCACGGGACCGCCCAGCAGGCGCTGGAGGGCGGGGAGGTCGATGCGCAGGCCCAGCTTCTCTGCGTCATCCATCATGTTCAGCACGAAGACGACGGGCTTGCCGAGTTCGAGCAGCTGGGTGGTCAGGAAGAGGTTGCGCTCCAGGTTCGACGCGTCCAGGACGTTCACCACCAGATCCGGCGCGGATTCGGCAATGAAGGTGGCCGCGATGTGCTCGTCCTCGCCCCCGGTGCCCGACAGGCTGTAGGTTCCCGGCAGGTCCACCACCTCGAAGGAGATCCCCCCGTGCTCGAAGGTTCCGCTCAGGCGCTCCACCGTGACGCCGGCCCAATTGCCCACGTGATGCCGGCTGCCGGTGAGGGCGTTGAAGATCGTTGTCTTGCCGCAGTTGGGGTTGCCCGCGAGGGCGACGGTCTTCACGGGCGCTCCACCAGGATGGACATGCACTCTTCCCGGCGCACCGAGAGGTGGTAGCCCTTGATCACCAGCTCCATGGGATCACCCAGGGGCGCGAGCTTCTCCACCCGCAGGTGGGCGCCGCGGGTGAAGCCCATTTCCAGCAGGCGGCGGCGGATGGGGCCCTGGGCCAGGACCTGGCGCACGATGCCTTCCTCGCCGGGCTGGAGCGCACTGAGGGGGAGTGGTGTTTCCTGAGAAGTCATCTCAACCTCGACACCAGTCTAGGGTGTGGCGCGCCAAGCTCAAGGGATTCGGCGACGGACGCGCGTCACAGGTTCCCGCCGGGGCCTTTTGTCCCCTACAATCAGGCATCGTCCCCGCCGCCATGGTCATGACCGTTCCCAACTTCCTGACGCTGCTCCGCATCCTTGCGGTGCCGATCTTCGCCATTGCGCTGTGGTACGGCGAGCACGCCGCCGCCTGCGCGATCTTCCTGGCGGCGGGCCTCACGGATCTGCTGGACGGCTACGTGGCGCGGCGCTTCAACCAGGGCTCCAGCCTGGGCGCCATCCTGGACCCGGCGGCAGACAAGCTCCTGATGACCACGGCCTTCGCCCTCATGGCTTGGCGCACCCAGGGCATGGCAGCGCCCATTCCCGCCTGGGTGGCGATCCTGGCCATCACGCGGGACGTGGTCATCAGCGTGGTGGCGGCCCTGAGCGCGGCGGCCTTCGAGCCCGACCGCTTCAGGCCTACTTTCTTGGGCAAGCTGACGACGGCGGTGGAGGTGGCCGCCCTCGGTGCGGGGCTGCTCATCAACGCCCTGGGGGTGCAGCCCTGGCAGGGCCACGTGATCCCCTGGCTCTACCGCATGGTCGCCTTCCTGGTGGTGGCGAGCGGGATCCACTACTTCGTCCGTATGACGCGCAGGGACGGCGCGCCCGCCTGAGGGGGGCCCGGCTCCGGCTACGCTGGAGGGCATGCGACGCCCGAACCCGAAGCGCGCGGCCCTGGCGGTCACGGCGCTGGCCTTCCACGTGGACACCCTGCTGTACTGCCTGCTGGTGCCGCTACTTCCGCGCTACGAGCAGGCCCTCGGCCTCAGCCAGCTCCAGGCGGGGGCCCTCTTCTGGGTCTATGCCCTGACCCTCCTCCTGAGCACGGTTCCCCTGGCGCGGGTGACCGACCGCTGCGGCCGCCGGGCCCCCATGCTGTGGGGGCTCGGCGGGCTCGCCTTCGCTACCCTCGTCTTCGCCTACAGCCGCAGCTACACGCTTCTCGTGACGGCCCGGGCCCTCCAGGGCATTGCCTGCGCGGCCACCTGGGTGCCCGGCATGGCGCTGGTGGCCGACCACTTCCCCAAGGAGGAGCGGGGCGGCGCCATGGGCGTGATCTTCGCCGGGGCCAACCTCGGGCTCCTGATCGGGCCGCCCCTCTCCGGCCTGCTGGACCGCTCCTTCGGCCCCATGGCCCCCTTCCAGCTGGGCATCGTCCTGGTGCTGCTCGACGGTCTGGCCCGGGCCTTCCTGCTCAAGGATGCCGCGCCGGTCCGGGAGGAGGTGCTCCCCTGGCGGGTGCTGCTGCGCAGCCGCGTGGTGGTGGTCTTTGCCGGGGCCGCGGTCCTGGGTTCCGGCCTCTTCACCCTGCTGGAGTCGGCGCTTCCGCTGGATCTGGCGCGGCGCTTCAAGCTCGACCCGAGGGGGATCGGCTTCATCTTCGCGGCGGCGGCGCTGGCCCACGCCCTCAGCAGCCCCCTCATGGGGCGCCTCTCCGACCGCATCGGGCGGGCCAAGGTGTTGCGCCTCGGTCTCGCGAGTTCCTGCGTGGTGCTCCCCCTTCCAGCCCTCTTGCCGGGGCCCTGGAGCGTGGGCGGCGCCATGCTGCTGCTGGGCGTCTACCTGAGCTTCCTGGTGGGCCCCTGCAGCGCGGCGGTGGCCGACCAGGTGGAACGGATGCAGAGCCAGAGCTTCGCTTCGGGCTTCTCCCTGCTGAATCTTGCCTACGCCGGCGGCATGGTGCTGGGGCCCCTGCTGGGGGGCTTCCTGGTGCAGGCCTTCGGCTTCGCGGCGGCCTTAGGGGTGCTGGGGCTGCTCTTCACGGCGGGCCTGGCCTTCACCCGCGCGCTTCCCGCTTGAAGCGGTAGATCCACCGGGGCGCCTCCGGTCTCCAGGGCTCGCCCGCAAGCCCGCCCCAGCAGGCCTCGAGGCGGAAGCCCGCTTCCTCTGAAAAGGTCAGCACCTCCTCCGCGGTGGGAATCCAGATGTCGTGGCGGAAGCGCACGCCCCGGCACAGGCGGTCCGTGAGGATGCGCCGCCGGTCCGTGCTCCAGCGGACGCGCTCACGGTAGCCCTCGCCGGTGTCGTACCAGGCGTCCCCCACTCCCCGGGTGGCGCCCTCCAGGTGAAGGCGTCCCGCGAGGTCCAGGAGGAGCGCGCCCCCGGGGCGCAGCACCCGGGCGAATTCCGTGAGCTGGGCCAGATTCTCCGCGTCGCTGGCGAAGTAGCCCCAGCTGGTGAAGGCGCAGAGGATTCCATCCGCGCAGGCGCCCCGGAAGGGCAGGGCGCGCAGGTCCAGGCGCACGAGTTCGGCGGGATGTTCTTCCGCGTGGCGGCGCAGGTTCCGCGGGCTCAGGTCGCCCCCCGCCACCTGCCAGCCCATGGCCTCCCAGGCCGGGTGCAGGCGTCCCCAGCCGCAGGGCAGGTCCAGCACGCGGGCCCCGGCGGGAAGGCCCAGCAGCGCCGCCAGGGCGGGGCCCTCCTCCGCGGCGTCGCGCTCCTTGCTGCGGTAGATCTCGAAGTAGAGCGGGTGGTCGAAATCCCGGTCGAACCAGTCCATGGGAACTCCGGAGGCCATGGTGACAGGGCGTGGCGCTTCGCAAAGACGCCCTCCGCCGCTAGTCTGGACGTTTACCTGAGGAGCCCTTGGGCGGGCTCCGCGACGCACGAGGGCGCCATGAGCGAAGCCAGGAAGAAGTATCCGGTCTACCTTCCCCGCACGGAATTCCCGATGAAGGCGGACCTTCCCCAGCGGGAACCGAAGCGCATCGAGCGCTGGAAGGCCGAGGGGCTGTACGAGCGCATCGAGGCCAAGCGCCGGGCGGACAACGCCGCCGGCACGGGGCAGGGCCGTCGCATCCTGCACGACGGGCCCCCCTACGCCAACGGCGCCATCCACATGGGCCATGCCCTGAACAAGATCCTGAAGGACATCGTGGTGAAGAGCCTCTGGCTCGACGGCTACGAATCCCCCTATGTTCCCGGCTGGGACTGCCACGGCCTGCCCATCGAGCACGCGGTGGAGAAGGATCTCGGTCCCAAGCGCCGGGAGATGAGCCGGCCCGAGTTCCTGGCCCGCTGCCGGGCCTACGCGGGCAAGTGGGTGGACACCCAGCGCGCGGGCTTCCAGCGCCTGGGCGTGCTCGGCGCCTGGGACGCCCCCTACGTCACCATGGCGCCCGCCTACGAGGCCGCCGTGGTGCGCTCCCTGGCCCGGCTCTTCGCGCGCGGGGCGGTGACCCGCAAGCTGAAGGTGGTGCACTGGAGCTACGGCGCCCGCACGGCCCTGGCCGAGGCGGAGGTGGAATACGCCGACAAGGTGAGCCCCGCCATCACGGTGGCCTTTCCCGTGGAGGACGCGGAAGCGAAGCGGCTGGACCTTCCCACGCCGCTCGACCTTCCCATCTGGACCACCACGCCCTGGACCCTTCCCAGCAACCTCGCCATCGCCATGCACCCGGACCTGGACTACGCCGTGGTGAAGGCCGGCGACCGCCACTACGTGGTGCTCGCCACCCTGCTGGAGGATCTTCAGAAGAAGCTGGGCGTGGCGCTGCACGTCTGCGAGACCCGCAAGGGGAACGCCTTCCAGAGCCTCAGCTACCGCCACGCGTGGCTGAACCGCCGCAGCCCCGTGCTGATGGCGGACTACGTCACCTCGGACACCGGCACCGGCCTGGTGCACACGGCGCCGGACCACGGCGTGGACGACTTCAACCTGGCGCACCACCTGGGTCTGCTCCAGCTCGTGGGGCCCGACGGGCGCTTCTCCGCCGCGGTGAACGACGCCGAGCTGGAGGGGAAGAACATCTTCGACGCCAATCCCCTGGTGGTGGACCGCCTGAGGGCCCTCGGCGCGCTGCTGCACGAGGAGGAGCTCCAGCACAGCTATCCCCACTGCTGGCGCACCAAGACGCCCATCTTCTTCCGCGCCACGGAACAGTGGTTCATCACCATGGACGACGCGCTGCTGGGGCACGGCTGCAGCCTGCGCGAGCTGGGGCTGGACGGGGTGCGCAGCACCCGCTGGGTGCCCGCCATGGGTGAGAACCGCATCCACGCCATGATCGCGGGCCGCCCCGACTGGTGCATCTCCCGCCAGCGCACCTGGGGCACGCCCATCACGGTGCTGCGCTGCTCCGAGTGCGGCGAGCCCCTGGTGCGTCCGGAGATCTTCGAGACCGCCGCAGCGGCCATCGAGAAGGACGGCATCGAGGCCTGGTCCGAGCTTCCCCTGGAGGCGCTGCTGCCCGCGGGGACGGCCTGCGCCAAGTGCGGGGGCACCGCCTTCCAGAAGGAGACGGACATCCTGGACGTGTGGATCGACTCCGGCGTGAGCGCCGGCGTGGTCTGCGAGACCAGCGCCGAGCTGCGCAGGGAGGACTACGGGAGCTTCATCTACCTGGAAGGCTCGGACCAGCACCGCGGCTGGTTCCACAGCTCGCTCCTCTTCAACCTCGCCGCGACCGGCGCCAAGCCCTACGACACCGTGGTGACCCACGGCTTCGTGCTGGACGGCAAGGGACAGAAGATGTCGAAGTCCCTCGGCAACGTGATCACGCCCGAGGAGACCATGAAGACCTGGGGCGCCGACATCCTGCGCCTCTGGACCGCCAGCGTGGACTACAACGAGGACGTGCGCATCTCCAAGGACATCCTGGAGCGCAACGCCGACGCCTACCGCAAGCTGCGCAACACCCTGCGCTTCCTGCTGGGTGCGCTGGCGGACTTCGACCCGGCCCGGGATGCGGTGCCCGAGGCCGCGTGGGCGCCGCTGGACGCCTGGGTGATGCATGCCTTCCGCCGCCTGGCGGCCCAGGTGCGCACCGCCTACCGGGACTTCCAGTTCCTGCAGGCCAGCCAGGCCCTGCTGGGCTTCTGCCAGCTGGAGCTCTCCGGGCGCTACTTCGAGATCATCAAGGACCGCCTGTACTGCGACGCGCTGGACAGCGCCCGCCGCCGGAGCTGCCGCACGGCCTGCTTCGAGCTGGCCAAGGGGCTGGCCATCCTGCTGGCGCCCATCCTCAGCCTCACCGCCGACGAGGCCTGGGAGCACATTCCGGGTGCCACGGGCAGCGTCTTCGAACAGCGCTTTCCGGAAGATGTTGCCGACGGCGCATTACTGGAAAGGTGGGAAAAAGTATGGATTCTCCGCAACATTCTAGGGACCAAGCTGGAGCCCTTGCGTGCCAGTAAAGCTATTGGAACAAGCCTTGATGCTCGGGTTTCTGTACATCTTCAGCCGAAAGTTAAAGCGGACCTTCTGGCTATTGGCGAAAGCTTGGAGGATCTCCTTGTCTGTTCGGAGGTGGTAGTGGAAGAAGTTGATCCTCCGGAAATGGGTTTTTATGAGCCTATGCGCCAGGAAGGCGATTTGATTGTGTTTGGGGATTTTACTCCGCCTCCTGGCTATGAAACGATTCCGCTTGTTGAGCCCCACGACGGCGCCAAGTGCCCCCGCTGCTGGAACCACCGCGGCGGGGCGGGCGAGGGCGAGGACGTGGCCTTATGTCCCCGCTGCTGGGAGGTCGTGAAGGCCGGGAGCCCCGCGTGAAGCGGCTCGCCTGGCTGCTGCTGCCCGCCGGGGCCTTCGGTCTCGACGCGGCCTCCAAGGCCTGGACCCTCGCCCGGCTGCAGCCGGGCGAGGCCATGCCCGTGATCCCGGGCTTCTTCAACCTGACCCTGGGCATGAATGCGGGGGCCATCTTCGGGAGCTTCGGGGGAGCCTCGGGGGGGCTGCGCACCCTCCTCTTCACCCTGGCGGGCCTGGCTGCCCTGGGCTTCTTCGGCTACGAGTTCCTGCTGGCGCGCACGCCGCGCCTGCAGCGGGTGGCCCTGGGGCTGATCCTGGGCGGCGTGCTGGGCAACGGGCTGGACCGCCTGCGGCACGGCGCGGTGGTGGACTTTCTCGACTTCGTCTTCGGCGGCTGGCACTACTGGACCTTCAACCTCGCGGACAGCTTCATCGTCTGCGGGGCCATCCTGATGGCCTGGGGCCTGCTGCGGAAGCGGGCGGAGGCCTGAAGAATCCAGGGGGCCCGGGAAACCGGGCCCCTTCGCGGTTCAGAAGCAGAAGCCCTGGGTAGGGGCGCCTTCCCGCAGCACCGCGTGGATGCGGCGCACCTGGTCCACCAGGCGCAGGTAGTCGGAGGGCAGCAGGGCCTGGGCCCCGTCACTGAGGGCGCGGTCCGGCTGGCAGTGGGTCTCCACCAGCAGGCCGTCGGCGCCGGCGGCCACGGCGGGGCGGGGGCAGGGGATCACCAGCTCCCGGCGGCCCGTGGCGCGGCTGGGGTGCGCCCGTACGGGCACGTGGCTGAGGGCCCGGGCCGCGGGGATCACGGACACGTCGAAGGTGTTGCGGGCGTGGTCGGCGAAGCTGCGGATGCCGCGCTCGCAGAGGATCACCTGGCGGTTGCCCTCGGACATCACGTATTCCGCGGCGAAGAGCCATTCCTCCAGGGTGGCGGCCGGGGCGCGCTTCAGGAGGACCGGCTTTTCCGAGCGGCCCGCGCGGCGCAGCAGGGCCACGTTCTGCATGTTCCGGGCGCCGATCTGCACCAGGTCCGCCACGCGCTCCACCGCGTCGAAGGTCTCCACCTCGGTGGCCTCGGTGACGATGCCCAGGTCGAAGGTGCGGCGCGCTTCGTCCAGCAGGTCCAGGGCTTCCATCCCCAGGCCCTGGAAGCTGTAGGGGCTTGTGCGGGGCTTGAAGGCGCCCGCCCGCAGCAGGTGTCCGCCCGCATCGGCCACATACCGGGCCACGGTGAAGAGCTGCTCGCGGCTCTCCACGCCGCAGGGGCCGGCGATGAGCGTCAGGCTGCCGCCGCCCACGGGCACGCCGCGCACCTCCACCACGCTGCGCCCCCGGGCGGCATCGGAGCCGGCCAGCTTGAAGGGGCTGGTGATGGGCACCACCCGGTCGACGCCCCCCATGGGCTCCAGGCGGTCGGGCTTCAGGGCCTGGCTGGCGTGGGGGGCCAGGATGCTCGTGGCCTCGGGGCGCTCCTGGAGGAAGGCCCGCACGCCCGCAGCCTCCAGCAGCTCCATCACCGCCTGGACCTGGGCGGGGGTGGCGTCGCACCTCATGAGGATCAGCATGCAGCCTCCATCCTTCATCCTACGACGACGTGCTTCCGGGCTTGCAGGGGGCGGCGCTTCGTTCCAGCCTTGGGGGTGTTTTCCGTCGAGGGGGTCCACCGTGCGACGCTGTTCCCTGCTGCTTCCCGTTCCTGCCCTGGTCCTTGTCCTGGCTTGCGCCCGGCCCGAGGTGGAGGCCTTCCGGGCCCGTCCCGTGCCCGTGGTGGTGCGCTTTGAAGCGCCGGCCTCCCTGGCGGAGCGCGCCGACGTCGAGAAGGAATACGCCGCGGCCCTGCGGGCCCGCCTGGCCAGCCGCGTCACGGTGGTGGAGGAGGGCGTGCAGCCTCCCGCGGAGCACGTGGTGCTGGACGTGCGCGTCACCGAGCTGCGGGGTGCGCGGCGCGATCCCAGCCCCGCGGTGGTCGGTGCCATCACAGGGGTGGCGGTGGGGGCCCTGAGCGCCATGGCGGGCAACCGGGACGCCGCCTGCGACGGCTTCTTCTGGGGCCTGTGGGCCGGCGTCCACGCGGCGGAAGCCCGGGAATACCGGGAGCGCCTGGGCTACCTGCCGAACCAGGTGAGCGCCCAGGTGGCGCTGCGCCAGCCGGGGATTGAAGAACCCCTGGCGGCTCTGGCTGTGGAGCCCCGGGAGGTCTTCGACGCCATGGATCCCCTGCGGGGATCCGAACGCGAGGACCCCTCCCGCATCCGGGAGGAGGAGGCCCGGGCCGTGGCGCGGGTCGTGGTGGCCAAGCTCCAGGACGCCTTCGGCTGGACCGCCAAGGCCCGGGGCAGCTGGTACGGCCCCGAGCGCCGGGAGCTTCCGCCCGAGCCCAAACCCGAGCCGAAGGCGGACGCCCAGCCGGCGCCGAAGGCGGAGGAGCCCAAACCCGAGGCGCCCAAGTCCTGAAGGGGGCTAGGCCATGCGCAGAAGCTCCGCCCGGCGGCGGGGCGTCTGCATGCAGGGCGAGGGGCTACTGGGCCGCCTGGGCCTGGCGGACGAGCTTCGTGAACTTGGCGGGGTCGAGGCTCGCGCCGCCCACAAGGCCGCCGGCGACGTTGGGCACCTTCAGGATCTCGGCGAAATTGTCGGGGGTGACGCTGCCGCCGTAGAGGATGGGCACGCTGCGGCCCGCCTCGCTGAGGGCGTACCACAGCTCCTCGCGGATGAACTCGTGGGCCTCCTCGATCTGGGCGGTCTGGGCCACGCGGCCGGTTCCGATGGCCCACACGGGCTCGTAGGCCACCACCAGGGGGCCGGGCCCCGTCTTCTGGAGGATGGAGATCTGCTGGCGCAGGGTGTCCAGGGTGAAGCCGGCGTCCCGCTGGGTGAGGGTCTCGCCGATGCAGAGCACGGGCAGCAGCTCGAGTTCCCAGGCCGCGACGAGCTTCTGGGCGATGGTCTCGTCGCTTTCCCCGAAGATGTGGCGCCGCTCGCTGTGGCCCAGGAGCACGCCGGTGCAGCCCGCATCCCGCAGCTGGGCCATGCTCACCTCGCCGGTGAAGGCGCCTTTGGGCTGCTGATGGCCGTTCTGGCCCAGCACGCGCACGCCCCGGCCCGCCATGCGGGCGGAGACCTCGCGCAGGACGGGGGAGGGCGGGGCGATGCCCACTTCCACGCCCGGGGTCGGCTCGTGGTCGGCCAGGAAGGCGTCGCAGAAGGCCTGGGCCTCCGCGTGGAGCAGGTTCATCTTCCAGTTGGCGATGACGTATTTCATGGCTTCTGTCCTTTGATCCTTTCTAGCGCTCGAGGGCCGCGACGCCGGGGAGGCTGAGGCCGCTCAGGAATTCCAGGCTGGCGCCGCCGCCCGTGGAGACGTGACCCATGCGCGCAGTCACGCCGGCCTTGTTGGCGGCGCTCACGCTGTCGCCGCCGCCCACCACCACGAAGGCGCCGCGGTCCGCCGCCGCTGCCATTTCCTCGGCAAGGGCCAGGGTGCCGGCGGCGAAGCAGTCCATCTCGAAGACGCCCATGGGGCCGTTCCACACGATGGTGTGGGCCTTGCGGAGCTCCTCGGCGAAGAGGGCCACGCTCTCGGGCCCGATGTCCAGGCCCATGCGGTCGGCGGGAATGGCCACGTCCTGCGTGATCATGCAGTCGGCGTCCGCCTTCAGCTCCGCGGCCGCCACGTGGTCCACGGGCAGCAGGATGCGGCAGCCCTTGGCCTCGGCCTCCTTCAGGATCTCCGCGGCCAGCGCGAGCTTGTCTGTCTCGCAGAGGCTCTTGCCGATCTCCACCCCTCGCGCCTTCAGCAGGGTGTAGCTCATGGCGCCGCCGATGAGGATGGCGTCGGCCTTCGGGAGGAAGGTGCGGATGAGGTCGATCTTGTCCGAGACCTTGGCGCCGCCCATGACGGCCACCAGGGGCTTCTCGGGGGAGGTCATGACCCTGCCCAGGGCCTTCAGCTCCTTCTCGAGCAGGAAGCCCGCGATGCAGCGCTCGGGCGGGAAGGCGGCGACCATGCCCGCCACGGAGGCGTGGGCGCGGTGCGCGGCGCCGAAGGCGTCGTTCACGTAGGTGTCCGCCAGACGCGCCAGGGCCTCGCAGAATTCGGGCTTGTTCTTGGTCTCGCCCTTGTCGAAGCGGAGGTTCTCGAGCAGGAGCACCTGCCCGGGCCTCAGCGCGGCCGCCTCCGCCTCCACCGCGCTCCCGGTGACGCCGCTGGCGAGCCGCACGTCGAAGCCCTTTCCCTTCAGCCACGCAGCCACGGGGGCCATGCTGAAGGCCGCCTCGAAGCCCGTGCCCTCCGGGCGCCCCAGGTGGCTGGCCATCAC
>CAXYVC010000033.1:0-22480 GCA_964292295.1 uncultured bacterium | reverse complement strand
TGCTGGGAAGCTGCGTCTCCATCACCCTGTGGCATCCCAAGCTGCGGCGCGGCGGCATGTGCCACTACATGCTCGGGCCCCGCCCCCACGAGCGGATCCACCACTTCTCCGGCAAGTACGCGGACGAGGCCCTGCTCCTGATGATCCGGGAGGCCCTGGCCACGGGGGCGCGGATCTCGGCCTTCCAGGCCAAGCTCTTCGGCGGGGGCGCGATGTTCTCGGGTTCGGGCAGCGTGTGCGAGGACAACGTGGAGGCCGCGCGCCGCCTGACGCGCCAGCTGGGCTTCCATCTGGTGGCGGAGGACCTCGGCGGCGGAACCCACCGGAGCCTGGTCTTCGAGGTGGCCACGGGCGAAGTGTACGTGCGCCAGGGCGATGGGCTCGCCCTGCAGGCAGGAGGACGGGTTCCATGAGCATCCGCGTGCTGGTGGTCGACGATTCGGCGGTGGTGCGCCAGGTGCTGTCGGACATCCTGTCCGCCGCGCCGGGCATCGAGGTGGTGGCGGCCAACGACCCGATCTTTGCCATGCAGAAGATGAAGGTGGCCTGGCCGGACGTCATCGTGCTGGACATCGAGATGCCCCGCATGGACGGCCTGACCTTTTTGCGCAAGGTGATGGCGGAGCGCCCCACGCCCGTGGTGATCTGCAGCAGCCTCACCGAGAAGGGGGCGAGCACCACCCTGGAGGCCATGGCGGCGGGAGCCGTGGAGGTGGTGCCCAAGCCCAAGGCCGGCGGGAAGGGCTTCCGGGAGGAGAGCGCAGCGGAGATGGGGCGCACCGGCCGGGCCGCGGCCGCGGCCAAGGTTCGCAGCGCCCCGGCCGGGGCCGCGGACCTGCTCGGCAACCGTCCCAAGCTCAGCGCGGACGCGATCCTTCCGCCGCCCACGGGTTCCCTCACCGAGACCACGGAGCGCATCGTGGCCATCGGCACCAGCACAGGCGGAACCCAGGCCCTGGAGGCGGTGCTCACGCGCCTGCCCCGGGTCTGCCCGGGGCTCGTGATCGTGCAGCACATGCCCGAGAAGTTCACCGCCGCCTTCGCCAAGCGGCTGGACGACCTCTGCGAGATCGAGGTGCGCGAGGCCGTGCAGGGCGACCGCGTGATCCCGGGCCGCGCGCTCATCGCCCCCGGGGGCCGCCACATGGCCCTGAAGCGCAGCGGCGCCTACTACCACGTGGACGTGCTGGACGGCCCCGTGGTGAACCGCCACAAGCCCTCCGTGGACGTGCTCTTCCGCTCCGTGGCGAAGTACGCCGGGCGCAACGCCACGGGTTTCATCCTCACGGGGATGGGGGACGACGGCGCGCGGGGGCTCAAGGAGATGCACGAGGCCGGCGCGCGCACCCTGGCCCAGGACGAGGCGAGCTGCGTGGTCTTCGGCATGCCGAAGGAGGCCATCAAGCTGGGCGGGGTGGATGAGGTCATCCCCCCCGCCCAGGTGCCCGCCGCCATCCTGAAGGGCGGCGTGCGCTTCTGAACCGTGAAGCAGCCGATGGGCTCCGACGGGGGCTGCGGGCGAGCGATGGCGGCTCGCGGGTCGGTTCCAAGCCGGGCCCTGGGCCCTCCCTGGCCCGGCGCCGCTCCACGGCGTTGGATCCGCCAACGCCTGGCCGCGATCATTCGGCTTCAGGCCTCCGGCACGATCAGGCGCGGCAGCAGACGAGCGGCCTCGTCCCGGGCCAGGAGGGCCGCCTCCACGGCGTGCCGTCCGGCACTGGCGGGGTCCTGGCGCAGGGTGAGCAGGGCGGCGCACTGGTTGCGAAGGCGCGCCACGCGCCCCTCGGGGTCGGCCAGGTGGCGCTCCGCTGCGGTGTCCAGGATCGCCAGGAAACAGCGCAGGGCGTCGCAGGCGGCGCTCACGGCGGCGGAGGCGCCCCGGTCGTTCCCGGGTACGGCCAGGGCCGCGGCCAGGAAGCGCAGGCCGTCCTCGAAGGCGGTCTGGCAGGTGCCCGAGGGGCCCGCCGGGTGCGTCATCCGAGGGGGGCGGGGGGAATGGGGTAGGCGCCCGTGAAGCAGGCGTAGCAGAAGCCGCAGCCGCCGGGATCCTTCACCGAGGTCTCCAGGTCTCCCAGGGACAGGTAGGCGAGGGTGTCGGCGCCGATGAAGGCGCGGATCTCCTCCACGCTCTTGTGGCTGGCGATGAGCTGGTCCCGGGTGGGCGTATCGATGCCGTAGAAGCAGGAGTGCGTGGTGGGCGGGCTGGAGATGCGCAGGTGCACCTCCCTGGCCCCGGCCTCGCGCACCATCTGCACGATCTTGCGGCTGGTGGTGCCCCGCACGATGCTGTCGTCCACCAGCACCACGCGCTTGTCCCGCAGCAGGTCGCGCACGGGGTTCAGCTTCACCTTCACCCCGAAGGAGCGGATGCTCTGCTTGGGCTCGATGAAGGTGCGCCCCACGTAGTGGTTGCGGATCAGCCCGAACTCGAAGGGGGTCTGGCTGGCCTCGGCGTAGCCCAGGGCGGCGTGCACCCCGGAGTCCGGCACCGGCACCACGAAGTCGGCCTCCACCGGATGCACCGCCGCGAGGCGGCGCCCCATCTCGCGCCGCGTGGCCAGGACGCTGCGGCTGAAGACGTAGCTGTCGGGGCGCGCGAAATACACGTGCTCGAAGACGCAGGGCTTCGCCTGCACCGGCTCGCGGGGAAAGAGGCTGCGGGAGCCGCGGGCGCCGAGGACGAGCACCTCTCCAGGTTCGATCTCGCGCTCGTAGCGGGCCCCGAGCAGGTCGAAGGCGCAGGTCTCGCTCGAAAGCACCCAGCCGCCCTCCAGGCTCCCCAGGGCCAGGGGCCGCAGGCCGTGGGGGTCCCGCACGGCGAAGAGGGCCTCCTCCGAGAGGATGAGCAGGCTGAAGGCGCCCTCCACCTGGCGCAGGGCCTCCACGATGGCGCCCTCCAGGGTGTCCGCCTCCGCGCGGTTGATGAGGGCCAGGATCACCTCGGAGTCGCTGGGGCTGCTGAAGAGCTGCCCCTCATCCAGGAGGCTCGCCCGCAGGCGCTCGGTGTTGGTCAGGTTGCCGTTGTGGCAGAGGGCGAGCTGGCCGAAGCGGCCCTCCACCAGGAAGGGATGGGCCGCGCTGGCGACGTTGCCGCCGGTGGTGGAGTAGCGGGTGTGGCCGATGGCGGCGTCGCCGGGCAGCTGGTCGAGGATCTCGGGCGTGAAGACGTCGGCCACGTAGCCTTGACCCTTGTGGAGGTGCAGGACTCCCTCGTGGCGGGTGCAGATGCCGGCGGCCTCCTGCCCCCGGTGCTGGAGGGCGTACAGGCCCAGGTAGGCCTGACGGGAGGCTTCGCGTCCGGGCCAGATGCCGAAGACGCCGCATTCGTCCTTGAAGGGCATGGGGCTCCCCCCTAAAAGGAAAGCATAGCGGCCCGCACCGCCCTTGGCAGCGTCCCGCGGCCGGGTCGTGACCGCGGTCCCAGCTACAGGATGCGCTCCAGGGCCTCCTCGGCGCCCGCGGAGGCCTGGCGCTGGCTTCCGGCCAGGCGGCGCAGGGTGGCGAGGAGGGCCTGGCCCTCCTCCGCGGGGGCGGTGTGCGGGCTGATCCCGACGCGCTCCAGCTGGAGCTCCGCGGCCTCCAGGTCGCCCTCGGGAAAGACGCCGCTGAAGTAGCTGAGGGCCAGGAGGCCCGGGTACAGCTCGGCCAGGAAGGCGTGCGCCTGCACGCCGGCGGGGATCTCCACGCTCCAGATGCGGCAGTTGTGGCCGTCCAGGCGCACGTGGAAGTTCGCGGGCCTGACGCCGGGGGCAGGGCCGGAGAGGTACAGCAGGCGCTCGATGCCGGCGAGGACGCGGGCCTGGCTGAAGGTGGCGTCCTTCGGCTGCTCCGCTTCCAGGCGCCATCCCCCCATGCGGGGCTTCTGCACGCGGTTGCGGGTGACGAGGGGGGCCGTGGGGAGCAGGCGGAAGCGCGTGGACACCCGCGAACTCTCCCCGCGGAAGCGCAGGGAAAGGCGGTACTCCAGCGCCTGGGCGCGGAGGCTCAGGGCGAGCAGCAGCAGGGCGGCGATGCGCGGGAAGGCCATGGAGGGTGCTCCGGGATGCCCGCCGCGGGGACGCGGCCACGGGATCCTTCAGCCCCCAGCATAGCGCCCGTGCCACCCCTCCGGGACTTTTGCGGCAGGATGGTGCCATGCCCCTCTGCTTCGACCTCGACGGCACCCTCGGCTTCTTCGGCAGCGGCTATGCCCTGCTGCGAAAGGCCCTCGGGGAGCTCTGGGGCGCGGAGCCCAGCGCGGCGGAGCTGAAGGCCTGTGCGGGCTCCACGGACTGGGAGATCGTGGACGAGCTGCACCGCCACCGCTTCGACGCGCCCCTGGAGGTGGACGCCTACGAGGCCTACGACCGCGTCTGCCTGGCCCACTTCGAGGCGGCCTACGGCCCCGGCGGGCAGGAGCCCGTGGTGCACGCGGGCCTGGTGGCGGGCATGGCCCGCCTGCGCGGGGCGGGCCTTCCGGTGTGGCTGGTGAGCGGGAATCCCCCACGGGTACTGGCCTTCAAGGCGCGGGCGCTGGGGGTGGATCCGCGCATTCCCCTGCTGGGTTCCCTGCCGCACCACGACCGGGCGGGGCTCATCCGCCGCGCCGTGCACCAGGACGAACCGCCCCATCTCTACGTGGGGGACCGGCCCCACGACCGGGATGCCGCGGCGGAGGCCGGGATCCCCTTCCTGGGCGTGGGGGATGCGGTGCCCGGGGAGCACCCCCTCCTGGACCCCGAGGCGGAGGCGGGCCACCTGGTGGAGGCCGTGGAGGGCCTCCTGTCCCGTCGCGGCGCCCCGGCCTGACCGGCGCCCGCGCCGGGCTATCCTGGAACGGCCCGGTCCGGGGCTTGGCGGAGGCGGCGATGTTGACCCTTCTCATCGACGGCATGAGCTGTCCCCATTGCGTGGCCCACGTGCGGAAGGCCCTGGAGGCCGTTCCCGGCGTGGAGGCGGCGGAGGTGAGCCTGGGGCGCGCGGTGGTGACGGGCCATGCGGCGCCGGAGGCGCTGCGGGCCGCCCTGGACGCGGCGGGCTACGCCGCGACCGTCCAGGCCGAGGGCTGAGCGCCCATGGCCCCCCGCAGCTACCGGGTGACGGGCATGCACTGCGCCGCCTGCGTTCGGCGCGTGGAGCGCATCCTGGCCGCGGTGCCCGGGGTGGAGGCGGCCCAGGTGAACCTGGCCACCGAGGAAGCGCGCATCTCGGGCGCGACCTACCGGGAGGAGGCCCTGGCGGCGGCCTTGGAGGCCGGTGGCTTCGGCCTGGAGCGCGGGGCGGACCCGGAGGCGGAGGCCGCGGAGCTTCGGTCCGCGCGGTGGCGCCTGGGCCTCGCGTGGGCCTGCGCCCTGCCGCTGATGGCGGGGATGCTGCCGGGGCTCCACCTGCACCTGGACTGGCGCCTCCAGGCCCTTCTCGCGGCCCTGGGCGCCTTCGGCGCGGGCTGGCCCTTCCTGGCCCGCGCCGCGGCCCAGGCCCGTCGGCGGGAGACGAGCATGGACACGCTCATCGCCTTTGGAAGCCTCAGCGCCTGGGGCTTCGGCCTGGCGGAGGGCTGCCTCGGGCGGCCCCATCCGCCCTTCGAGGCCGCAGCGGGCCTGGTGGCCTTCCTGCTCACCGGCAAGTATCTGGAGGCCCGGGCGAAGCACCGGGCCACGGACAGCCTGGAGGCCCTGCTCCGGATGGCGCCCGCCATGGCCCTGCGGCTGGCGGCGGACGGCTCCCTCGAGGAGGTCCCCAGCGCGGCGCTGCTTCCGGGCGATCGCGTGCTGGTGCGTCCCGGCACGGCCATTCCCGCCGATGGCCGCGTGTGCGAGGGCCAGGCGGAGCTGGAGGAGGCCCTTCTGACCGGCGAGCCCCTGCCGGTGCCGAAGGGGCCCGGGGACGCCGTGGTGGCCGGGGCCGTGGTCCACGGCGGCGCGCTGGTGGTGGACGTGGAGGCCGCGGGGCGCAAGACCTGGCTGGCGCGTCTGGCCGCCCAGGTGGCCGAGGCTCAAGGGAGCCGGGCGCCGGTGCAGGATCTGGTGGACCGCGTGAGCGCCGTCTTCGTCCCCGCCATCCTGGTTCTCTCAGCTTTCACGCTGGCGGGCTGGTGGCTGCACACCGGGAGCCTCGCCCAGGCCTGGCGCCCCGCGGTCACGGTGCTGGTCATCGCCTGCCCCTGCGCCCTGGGGCTCGCCACCCCCGTGGCCATGGCCGCCGCCCTGGGCTGCGCGGCCCGGAACGGGCTGCTGGTGAGGGATGCGGGCGCCCTCCAGCGCCTCTCCCGGGTCACCGACCTGGTGCTGGACAAGACGGGCACCCTCACGGAGGGGCGTCCCCGGGTGCAGGAGGTCCTCACGCTGGAGACGGCCCTGTCCACGGAGCTGCTGCGCCTCGCGGCGGCCCTGGAGCAGGGCTCCGAGCATCCCATCGCCAGGGGCATCCGCGAGGCCGCGGCAGGCCTGCAGATCCCGTCCGTGGAGGCCTTCCGGAGCGTTCCCGGCGGTGGCGTGAGCGGGGTGGTGGAGGGGCGCACCCTGCGCCTGGGCAATCCCGCCTGGCTGGGCTTTGCCGCGCCCGTGGTTCCCGAAGGTTGCACCGCCGTGGGACTGGCGGACGGAGAGGCCCTGCTGGGCGTGCTGATGCTGGCGGACCCCCTGCGCCCCGAGGCCGCGGCCACCGTGGCGGAGCTGCGGCGGCGGGGCCTGCGCCTGCACCTGCTCAGCGGAGACGCGGCGGGGGTCGCGGCGGGGATGGGCGCCCGCCTGGGCATTCCGGAGGCCCGGGGCGGCTGCAGCCCCGAGGCCAAGCGCCTCCGCGTGCAGGAGCTCCAGGGGGAGGGACGGATCGTGGCCTTCGTGGGGGACGGCGTGAACGATGCGCCCGCCCTGGCCCAGGCGGATGCGGGCATCAGCCTGCCGGGCCTGGAGGCCACCCAGGCCGCCGCCTCCCTGAACCTCCTGCGCGAGGGACTCGCTCCGCTGCTCAGGGTCCACGCCCTTTCCCTGCGCGCCCGGCGTGTGGTGGCCCAGAACCTCGCCTGGGCCTTCGGCTACAACCTCCTGCTGGTGCCCCTGGCCGCCGCCGGCCTCCTCGACCGCCTGGGGGGCCCGATGCTGGCCGGTGCCGCCATGGGCCTGAGCTCCCTGACGGTGGTGCTGAACGCGCTGCGGCTGCGGAGGGCCTGACGCGTCGGCGCGTCTACACTGGGGATCTCCCCCGGATCGATGCCATGGCCTTCTCCCCCTTCTTCCTCACCGGTGCCCCCAAGTCGGGCACCACGTGGCTGGGCAAGCTGCTGGACGCCCATCCCCAGATCAGCTGCCGGGGCGAGTCCTGCGTGCACCACTTCGGCGTGGAGCTCATCAAGGCCTGCAAGAACTACAGCGAGCTGCTCGACCGGCGAAAGCTGGCGGTGACGGACAGCAACGATGTCCCGAAGCTCCGGTGGGGCGACGTCCTGGCCATGATGCGCACCTTCATCACCTGCCGCCTGGAGGCCATCGCGGATCCGGCCAAGGCAGACCTGCGCTTCGTGGGCGAGAAGGACCCGGAGCACGCCCTCCACTTCAAGGACCTCGACCAGCTCTTTCCGCAGGCGAAGTTCCTCCACATCGTGCGGGACGGGCGGGGCGTCTTCCTCTCCGCCTGGCACCACAACGTGCGGGCAAAGGACGCCAACCTGGAGCGCCTGGGCTTCGACGGCTTCCTGGACATCACCGCCCGGGAATGGTCCCAGCGGGTGCGCCACGCTCGCGCCGCGGGGCGGGAACTCGGGGACCGCTACCTGGAACTGCGCTACGAGGACCTGGTGGCCGAACCCGCCGCGGAGCTCACCCGGGTGCTGGGCTTCCTGGGGGCCGGCACGGAGCCCGCCACGGTGGCGGCCTGCGTGGAGGCGGCCTCCTTCGAGAAGCTCAGCCAGGGGCGCAAGGCGGGGGAGGAGGACGCCTCCTCCTTCTTCCGCAAAGGCGTTCCCGATGACTGGAAACGGCGCCTGACGCCCGATCAGGTCCGCCGCTTTGCGGACCTTTCCGAGGGAACCCTGCAGGCCTTCGGCTATCCCGCGGACGCCGGGGCCTGATTCCTTCCGCCTCCACTGCCACACTGGAGGGTCGGAGCGAAGGCATGGCGACGGTCCACCAGGCGGAAGTCCTCATCATCGGCGGCGGCATCGCGGGCCTGTCCACGGCCCGTCACCTAGCCCGGGGCGGACAGGGGGGCGTGGTGCTACTGGACCGGGAGGAGCTTCCGGGCTTCTACGCCAGCGGCCACAACGCGGGCATTGCGCGCCAGCTCACGGGCGTGGCCAAGCACACGGCCCTGACGGTGGAAGGCTGCGCGCGCCTGCACGCGGCGGGGCTGGTGGACGGCCGCGGCGGCATCCTGCTGGGGCTGGAGCAGGGCGGGACGGAGGCCCTGGCGGCGGAGGCCGCGGCCTTCGGCCTGCCTTTCGCGCGCCTGGCGGGATCGCCCTATCCGGAGCTCCTGGCCGAGGAACAGCTGCGGGTGCCCTCGGACGGGGAGATCGACACGGACGGCCTGCTGCGCTTCTGCGCCGAAGGGGCCCGGGAGGCGGGGGCCCGGCTCGCTTTCGGCGTGGAGGTGCGCGGGGTGCATCCCGGACCGGAGGGATTCGAGGTCGAGACCAGCGGAGGCACCTGGCGCACGCGCATCCTGGTGAACGCCGCGGGAGCCTGGGCCCGGGAGCTGGGGCGCTGGGCGGGGGGGCTGGACCTGGCCTTCCGCCCCCTGCGGCGCCACCTGGTGTGGAGCAGCGCGCCGAGCCCTTCCGACCGGCCCTACACCTGGTGGGCGGACCAGCCCCTGTATGTGCGTCCGGAGTCCGGCGGCCTGCTGCTCTGTGCCTGCGAGGAGGAGGAGGTGCCCCTGCCCGGGCCGCACCGCCAGCCGGAGGTCTGCGAGGCCGTGCTGGAGCGCCTGGCGGACCTTCTCGGGCGCTGCGCCCCGGCGCTGGCCGAGCGTCCCATCGCGCGGCTCTGGTGCGGCCTGCGCACCTTTGCGCCGGACCGCCGCTTCCTGATCGGCCGGGATCCCCTGAACCCTCGCCTCTTCTGGGTCGCGGGCCTGGGAGGCCACGGCATGACCAGCGGCCTGGCCGTGGGGGCCCTGGCCGCCCGGGTGCTCCTGGAGGGGACCTCGGCGGGTCCCCTGGATCCCGCGCGCTTCCTCCCCAGCTAGGTAGGGGCTGGCTCTGCTGCCTTGAGGATTGCCATGGGACGCCATCGACCCAATTCCGCAGGACGGTCTGGATCGGGCGTTCGGCCTTGCCGTTGGTGCGAGGTCTGTAGGGTCGCGTTCGCAAGTGTTTGAGGTTTAGCCTGGTTCGGGTTGCTGCGAACACCTTCGATTTGTATGCGGAGCCGTTGTCAGTGACCATGGCGCTGTAGTTGCGCATGGTCTTGTCGTAGCGGGTGGCGAGGCTGCGGTACTGCTTGAGCTTCGCGAACAGGTTCTCAATGGCGTGCCGGGCCCGATAGAGATGGGTGTCATAGGTCGTGGGGGCCTTGCGGCACGGATGGGGCGGGATCACGGCCTCCGCTCCCATCTCCGCGATCGCGTCCCGGATGGGAGTCCCGTCGTAGGCGCGATCCCCCAGCACGCACCCGGCTTCCACGCCCACCAGGAGGCCCACCGCGTGGCGACTCTCGTGCGTCTGGCCCGGGCTGAGCACGAAGTCCACCGGATTGCCGTGGGCATCGGCGATCAGGTGGATCTTGGTCGAGAACCCGCCCCGCGATCTGCCAAGCCCCTGCGTGCGGGTCCCCCTTTTGCGCCAGCGGCGTGCTGGTGGGCACGGATGACGGTACCGTCGAGCATCACCCATTCGGTGTCCGCCTCGCTTCGCAGCACCTCCAGGATGGTCTGCCACACCCCAGCCCGGCTCCAGCGGTTGAAGCGCGTGAAGACCGATGCCCAGGAGCCAAAGACTTCCGGAAGATCGCGCCAGGGCGCCCCTGTTCGGTGCTTCCACAGAATGGCTTCGACGAAGGGGCGGTTGGGCAGGCTCGGCCTCCCCCGCCGCCCTTTCTCGGGCGGCAGAAGAGGGGCGAGTCTCGCCCACATCTGGTCACTCAACTGGCTGCGCGGCATCGGCATCCCCATGGCTATCTACCTTGGGTACCGCGCGTTGCGGGCACGTACCAGAGAACCATTCATTGCTTGGCGATTTTGGCGACAGGCCCTGGTTGTGCCTGTTCGGCCAGCAGGCGCTCCAGCACCTCCTGGGCTGCGCGCAGGCCGAAGAGGGCCGGCATGGTGCTGAGGGTTCCGAGGGGCGGGCGGGCGCGCCCCCGTCCGTCGTGGGCCTCCGCGTCCGCCTCCTGGTGGGGCAGGGTGTTTCGTGCGGGCTCCAGGCTGTAGATGCAGCGCACGCCCGTGGTGATGCCCCTCCGGCGGAGGCGCTTGCGTATCATCGCGGCCAGGGGGCACACCTGGGTTTCCGACAGGTCCCCCGCGAGGATGCGGGAACCGTCCAGGCGGCCCGCGGCCCCCATGCTGCTCACCACGGGCAGGCCCCGCTCCATGGCCGCCTGGATCAGGCCGGTCTTGGCGTTCACGCTGTCGATGGCGTCCAGCACCAGGTCCAGGCCGCCTTCCAGCAGCTCCGCCACGGTGTCGTTGTTGATGAAGACCCGCCGGGCGTCCACCTCGCAGGCCGGGTTGATGTCCAGGATGCGGGCGCGGGCCACCTCCACCTTGGGGATGCCCAGGGTGCTGCGGAGGGCGAGGAACTGGCGGTTCAGGTTGGTGGGGTTCACCACGTCGTGGTCCACGATGCGCAGGTGCCCCACGCCCGCCCGGGCCAGGGCCTCCAGCGCGGCGGCGCCCACGCCCCCGAGGCCGAAGACGCCCACCCGCGCGCGGGCGAGCCGGGCGCAGGCCTCCGGGCCGATCAGTTGTTCGGTGCGGGCAAACCAGCGCATGGATTCACCCTAGCCGAAGATCCGCGCGGCGTTTGCCTCGATGCGCGCCGCGAGGTCCTCCTCGCCGAGGCCCAGCAGCTGCGCCGCGGCGGCGAGGGCCACGCGCAGGGCGGCGGGTTCGTTGGGGCGGGCCTCCCAGCCCGGGAGGTGGCGCGGAGGCAGGTCCGGCGCGTCCGTCTCCAGCAGCAGCCGGTCGAGGGAGACGGCGCGGAGCGCCCGGGCGGCCTTCGCGGCCCCGGGACGCGCCAGGCCGCATCCGAAGGAGAGGTGGAAGCCGAGGGCCTGCAGCTCCCGGGCCGTCTCCGCCGATCCCGAGAAGGCGTGGACCACCGCGCCCCGGGCGGGCAGGCCCTCCTCCCGCGCCAGGGTGGCCAGGGGCTCCCAGGCCCGGCGGCAGTGGAGCGACAGGGGGCGGTCCAGGGCCTTCGCCAGGCGCAGCTGGGCCCGCAGGGCGTCCTCCTGGCGTTGCCGGTCTTCCTCGCGGAGCCCCTCCAGGGCGAAGTCGAGACCGGCTTCGCCGATGCCCGCCTCGGGATGCGCCTGGAGCTGCGCTTCCAGGCGATCCGCCCAGCCCGGTGTGGCCTGGCCGACGTACCAGGGGTGGAGCCCCAGCAGGGGCACCACGTCCGCGTGGCGTGCCGCGAGGGCCAGCACCGCGTCCCAATCGGCCTCGGCGGTGCCGCAGGCCACGAAGCGCCGCACGCCGGCCTCCCGGGCCCTGGCCAGCACGCCCTCCAGGTCCCCGGCGAGGCGGGCGTCCTGCAGGTGGCAGTGGCTGTCCGTGAGCCTCATGCGTCCTTCGGAGGGTGGTCCTTGCGCAGCAGGCGCCGCAGGGCCTTGCCCACGGCGTTCTTGGGAATCTCGCTGCGGAAGTGGATGCGGCTGGGGATCTTGTAGCCCGCCATCAGCTTGCGGCAGTGGGCGCGGATCTCCTCGGCGGTGAGGCCGTGGCGGCGGCTCACCACGTGGGCGTGCACGCTCTCGCCGCAGTCCTCGTCGGGCACGCCGATCACCGCCACGTCCGCCACGTCCGGGTGCAGGGCGATGCAGGCCTCCACCTCGTTAGGGAACACGTTGAAGCCGCTGACGATGATCATGTCCTTCTTGCGGTCGGTGACCTCCAGGTAGCCGTCGGCGTCCATGCGGCCGATGTCGCCCGTGTGCAGCCAGCCCTCCCGCAGCACCCGGGCGGTCTCCTCGGGCTGCTGCCAGTAGCCCTGCATCACCTGGGGGCCCTTCACCAGGATCTCGCCGTGCGCACCGAAGGGCAGGTCACGGCCTTCCGCGTCCACCAGGCGCAGATCGGTGCCGGGCAGGGCCAGGCCCACGCCCCCCACCTGGGTCATGGTGCGGCGGAGCCGCGGGCCCTCCCGGGTGGCGGCGTTGAAGGTGACCAGGGGGCTCGCCTCGGTGAGGCCGTACCCCTCGATCACGATGCTGCCGGTCGTGCGCTCCCAGGCCTCGCGCACGTCCGGGTGGGTGCCCATGCCGCCCGCGAAGACGGCCCAGAGGCCCTCGGTCAGGGAAGGCTGGAACCACGGCTCGGCGGGCAGGCCCTTCAGCAGCGTGTTCACCGCGGTCATCCAGGTGATGCGGTGGCCGCGGAAGGCGGCGCGGAGGTTCTTCAGGGGGCGCGGGTTCGGGATGAGGATGTTGTGGTTGCCCGCGTGGAAGGCGAAGAGCAGGTTGATGGTGAAGGCGAGCACGTGGTACAGCGGCAGCACCGTCAGGAGCGTCTCGCCGCCGTAGCCCACGTAGTCCCGGGTGATCTCCGCGATCTGCTCCAGGTTGGCGAGCAGGTTGCCGTGGGTGAGCATGGCGCCCTTGCTGAGGCCCGTGGTGCCGCCGGTGTACTGGAGCAGGGCGAGATCCTCGCGGCCCGGCTCGGGCAGGGGCGCGTGCATCAGGCGCTCCTTCGCCAGATACAGGAGGCCCTGGCGGAGCGCCCGGGGCAGGGGCGTGGCGGGCACGGGGAAGCGCGGCACCTTGCGGGCCAGCCTCAGCTTGCCCCGGATGAGCATCCGGGGCCCGAAGCGGAAGAAGTCGGCGATGCCCGTGCGGAGCACCGTGCGCACGCGGGTGCGCTCCAGGACGCCGGCCAGCTTGGAGCCGAACATGTCGAGGATGACCAGCACCTCGGCCCCGCTGTCCCGCAGCTGGTGTTCCAGCTCGCGGGGGGTGTAGAGGGGGTTGGTGTTCACCACCACGCAGCCCGCCTTCAGCACGCCGAAGGCGCAGACGGGGTAGGCCAGGCTGTTGGGCAGCAGGATCGCCACGCGGGTGCCGGGGGCCAGGCCCAGGCCGTCCTTCAGGTAGGCCGCGAAGGCCTCTGACAGCCGATTGATGTCCCGGAAGGTGAAGGAGGCCTCCATGCCGTTGGGCAGCACCATCGTGGCGGCCTTCCGGTCGCCGTGGCGCCCCGCGGCCGCCCGCACCAGCTGGCCCAGGTTGGTGTGGGGAAGGCTCCGGGCCTCGCACCCCACACCCTCTGGATAGGAGGAACACCATGGACGGTTCGAATCCATCAACGCAATGGCCTTTCCACTTCCCTGCGCCCGGAGGTTTCCCGGGGCAAGCCAACCATTCTAGTCCCCTCCGGGATGCGCGTCTCGGATGAATCCTCCAGGTCTCGCGGGCCTGCGGGGATGCGTCTGGTGTCAGACTTGGGGGCGCTCCCTGGGGGATTCCGTGCACGAGAAGCGGGTCTACGACAGCATCCTGGACGTCATCGGCCACACGCCGATGGTGCGCCTGAACCGCATCACCGAGGGGCTGCCGTGCTCGGTGTGGGCGAAGCTGGAGTTCCTGAACCCCATGGGGAGCTGCAAGGACCGCATCGCCAAGTACCTCGTGGAGCAGGCGGAGCGGGACGGCCGCCTGAAACCCGGCGACACGATCCTGGAAAACTCCTCCGGCAACACGGCCATGGGGCTGGCCCTGATGGCCATCCAGAAGGGCTACCGCCTGAAGGCCGTCGTGCGCGACCGCACGAGCAAGGAGAAGCTGGACCAGCTCCAGGCCCTCGGGGTGGACGTGGTGAAGGTGGACACCTCCCTGCCGCCCGAGCACCCGGACAGCTACAACCGCATCACCCCGCGCCTCGCGCAGGAGCTGCCGCACTGCTACTTCCCCGACCAGCACAACAACCGCGAGAACAACCAGGCCCACTACCTCTCCACCGGCGCCGAGATCTGGGAGCAGATGGAGGGCCGCGTGGACGCGGTGGTCGTGGGCATGGGCACCGGCGGCACCGTGGGCGGCGTGGGCCACTACCTGAAGGAGCGCGACCCCAAGGTGAAGGTGGTGGCGGTGGACGTGGAGGGTTCGGTCTTCACGGAATACTTCCGCACCGGGAAGGTGGGGGCCTCGCACCCCTACCTGCTGGAGGGCCTGGGGGACGAGTTCCTGATCGGCACCGCGGACTTCAGCGTGATCGACGCCATGATCCAGGTCTCGGACCGGGACGCCTTCCACGCGGCCCGCCGCCTGGCGCGCCAGGAGGGCCTGCTCGTGGGCGGCTGCAGCGGCGCCGTGATCCACGCGGCGCTGCAGGTGGCCCGCACCCTGGCGCAGGGCGCCCGCATGGCCATCCTCTTCCCCGACAGCGCCAGCCGCTACCTGAGCACGATCTTCAACGACGACTGGATGCGCGAGAAGGGCCTGCTGTGAAGGCCGGGAATCCCTTCCGGGAACTCGTGCAGCCCTTCGTGGACCTGGCCCGGGCGCCCCGCGCCCTCTGGGCCGTGAACCTCGCCAGCCTGGTGGAGGGCTTCGCCTACTTCGGCGTGCTCACCTACCTCGCGATGTACTTCAACGGCTACGGCGGCCTGCCCGACCGGGAGGCGGGCTGGATGGTGGGCCTGCTCACCTCGGGCATCACGCTCTGCATGCTGCTCTTCGGCGGCACGGCGGACCGCCTCGGCCCGCGGCGCACGCTGCTTCTGGGTATCGCCGTGATGGCCCTCGGCCGCGTGGGGCTGGCCGCGCTGCCCCACGCCGGGTTCGCCTCCGGCGCGCTGCTCGCGCCCTTCACCGGCGTGGCGGCCCTGGCCATCCTCTTCGTGGTGCTGGGCTACGGCATCTACTACCCGGCGAGCTACGCGGCGGTCAGGGCCTACACCACGCCGGGGACCGCAAGCATGGGCTTCGCCATGCTGTACGCGGTCATGAACCTGGGGGGCTGGCTGCCCTCCTTCCTGAGCCCGATCCGGATGAGGTACGGCATCTCCGGCGCCTTCGCCTTCTGCACGGCGGTGTCCGTGGCGGGCCTGGCGGCGCTGGCCCTGCTGCTCAGCGCCGCCACCGAGCGGAAGGCGACCGCCGCCGCCCAGGCCGCCCGGGGAGAGGTTCAGGCCGCCGAGGGGGGCGCCCCGCCGCCTTCCCGGCCCTCTGGCCTCCCGGCCTGGCTGAAGGCGCACCCGCTGGCAGACCCGCGCTTTGCCGCCTTCCTCTTCAGCCTCATGCCGGTGCAGACCCTCTTCGCCTACAACTGGCTGGTGCTCCCCCAGTACATCGCCCGGGCCTACGCGGGCAGCTGGGTGGGCCAGCGTTTCGAAGTCTTCGCCAACCTCTCGCCCCTGCTCGTCTTCCTGCTCTGCCCGCTGGTGGCGGCCCTGGCCTCGAAGGCGAAGGTCTACCCCATGATGCTGCTGGGCACCGCGGTGATGGCCGCGCCCGCCTTCCTGCTGGCCCTCGGGCCCACGGTGCCGGGGCTCCTGGGCTACCTGGTGCTGATGACGGTGGGGGAGGCCCTGTGGCAGCCCCGCTTCCTGCAGTTCGCGGCGGAGATCGCCCCGGAGGGGCGCACGGGGGCCTACATGGGCGTGGCCCAGTTCCCCTGGTTCCTCACCAAGGTCATCGTGCCCCTCTACAGCGGCGCGGCCCTGGGCCGCTGGTGTCCGGCGGGGGGCCCCCTGGCCACCGGGCGCATGTGGCTGTTCTTCGCCTGCATCGCCTGCGCCACGCCCCTGCTGCTCCTGCTGGGGCGGCGCTTCGTGGCCCAGGGCAAGGGGCACGCCCCGGCTTGATCCCCGTCAAGGCGGGGCGCCTTGGGCCCGTGCATCCTGGACCCACGGGAGGACGCCATGGAGCGCCAGATCATCCGGATCGACGAGGAGAAGTGCGACGGCTGCGGGCTCTGCTGCTCGGGCTGCCCCGAGGGCGCCCTGCAGCTCATCGACGGCAAGGCGCGCCTGGTGAGCGAGATCACCTGCGACGGCCTGGGGGCCTGCATCGGCACCTGCCCCCGCGGGGCCATCGCGGTGGAGACCCGGGAGGCCGCGCCCTACGACGAGCGGGCCACGCTGGAGCACATCCTGCCCCAGGGCATGAACACCCTCCGGGCCCACCTGAAGCACCTCCACGAGCACGGCCAGACCACCTACCTCAAGCAGGCCCTGGCCGTCCTGGAAGAGAAGGGCATGGAGGTGCCGAGTTTCCGGGAACCGAAGGCCTGCGGATGTCCGGGCAGCGCGCCCCGCACGATCCCGCGAGGGGAGGCCGCCCCGCGTCGGGAGGGCCTGGAGAGCCGCCTCACCCAGTGGCCCGTGCAGCTGCACCTGATCAGCCCCCTGAACCCGGCCTTCGAGGGCGCGGACCTGCTGCTGGCGGCGGACTGCTGCACCGTGGCCCTGGCGGACTTCAACCAGGGCTGGCTGGCGGGGAAGAAGCTGGCCCTCGCCTGCCCCAAGCTGGACCAGGGCCAGGACGTCTACCTGGACAAGCTGGTGGCCCTCGTCGACGAGGCGAAGGTGAACACCCTCACGGTGATGATCATGGAAGTGCCCTGCTGCGGAGGTCTGCTGCGCCTGGCCCAGGCGGCCCTGGCCCGCGCCTCGCGCAAGGTGCCCCTCAAGGTCGTGGTGGTGGGCATCGCGGGCGGGATCGTGAAGGAGACGTGGCTCTGATCCCGCCTGCTACTTCGGCAGCTCCAGGGTGAGCACCTTCAGCGGGTTGATCTTCCAGTCCTCAGGCTGTTCGGCGGCGATGACGTGGTCGCCGCCGGACTCCGGGGCGCCCAGGTCCAGGTCCCTCGGCAGGATGCGGCTGCCGCGCTTGATGTCGTAGACGAGGCGCACCACGGGGTAGAGCAGGCCCTTTTCCCCCTGCTGCACCACGATGCCCAGGCGCTGGCTCTCCAGGCGCACCAGGCTGCCCACGGGATAGATGCCCAAGGACTGGATGAAGCGCTGCACCAGTTCCGGGTCCAGGTGGTGCTCGCTCCACTCGAAGAGCTTCTGCAGGGCCTCGGCGGGCTCCATGCCCTTGTGGTACACGCGGTTCGAGGTAATGGCGTCGTAGACGTCCACGATGGCCGCCATGCGCCCCAGCTGGCTGATCTCCCGGCCCCTGAGGTTCCGGGGATAGCCCGTGCCGTTGAAGCGCTCGTGGTGCTCGCCGCTGACGGCCAGGATGGTGGGCGTCATGCCGGGGGTGTGCTCCAGCACCTCCATGCCCAGGCTCACGTGGCCCTTCATGACCTCGAACTCCGCGTCCGTGAGCTTGCCCGGCTTGTTCAGGATGTGGTCGGGCACCCGCATCTTGCCCACGTCGTGCACCATGCCGCCGATGCCCGCCTGGCGGATGGTCTCGGCGTCCAGCTCCAGGGCGTGGCCGAAGCTGATGAGCAGGGTGGCGACGCTCACGCAATGCTGGAAGGTGTAGGTGTCCCGCTCCTTGATGCGCAGCAGGCTCACCAGGGTGCCCTGGTTGCGCAGTACCGAGTCGGCGATGCCGGTGACCACGGGGTTCATGCGGTCCACCTGCACCTGCCTGCCCAGGCGCACGTCGCCGAGCATGTCCTGCACCACGCGGGTGGCCTCGGCCTGGATCTGGCGCGCCACGGCCAGCTCCTCCCGGTGGGTGGTGCGCTCCGGGAGCGGGTGGGCGGCCTGGACGGCGTCCCGCATGCGGGCCTCCAGGTCGTGCCGCACCTCGTCCTCGGTGGGGGCGTCGGCCGCGTCCAGCCCCCGGAGCGTGTCGATGTAGAGCTCCCGGATGCCGCTCTCCTGGATCTTCTTGAGGTCCTCCTCCCGCCGCAGCATGAAGCGGGTGCGGAAGAAGGCATGGTCCATCCAGCCCGCGTTCAGGTCGTGGATGAACATCCCAAGCTTGAGCTCTTCGGTGCGGACCTTCTTGATCATGGGCGTGCGGCGGCTCCAGGGGGCTTTTCGGCCAAGCCCCGGGCGGGGTGGAGGACGAAGGGGGCAGGGCTGTATGCCTCCCCCGGAGGGGCAGCAAGCCCCCACCACACGATAAACCCTTTCCTGCGTGCAACAGCACACCACGGGGCCGGGATGTGTATGAATCGGATGACAGGTTGCCTGAGGCGTGTTGATCGGAAATATTGTTTAGAGTTGACTTATTGGTGTGGCACGCTCCTGGAACTGCAGGGATCGCCCTTGAAAGGAGGCGACCATGCATTCCACCCTGAGGACCCTTCTCCTGGCGGCGCTGCTCGCGCTGCCCCTGGCTTCCGCCGAGCGCGCGCCGCTGCGCCCCGTGAACCTGAACACCGCCACCGCCACGGAGCTGATGCAGCTGCCCCGGGTGGGCGCCGTCACCGCGGAGCGCATCGTAGCCTTCCGCAAGCAGCACGGCGGCTTCCGGCGGGTGGAAGAGCTGATGAACGTGAAGGGCATCGGCGAGAAGAGCTTCCACCGCCTGCGCCCCCACCTGACCCTCGGCCCCGCGCCGAAGCCTTCCGCCCGGTAGGAGGTGCGCCATGGCCCGTCCGTCCCGCCGCGCCGGTTTCACGCTGATCGAGTGCACCGTGGTCCTGGGCATTCTCGGGGCCCTGGGGCTTGGCGCCGTCTGCCGCTTCGATGCGGGCGGATGCGCCCTGCAGGGCCTGGCCGGGGAGCTGCCCGCCACCCTCGAGCAGGCCTTCACCCTGGCCCGGGCGCGGGGGACGAACGTGGCCGTGGGCCTGGGGGCCAAGCCGGGCCCCGACGTGCTGCCCGTGCAGCTGCCCCGCCAGGTGCGCTTCGGCAAGCCCGCCCACATTCCGCTGCCGCCGGGGATGAGCGCCCCGGTGCAGGCGGATCGCACGGGCGAGGCGCACGCCACCATCACCGTGACGCCCCGGCGCACGGCCACCGCGGCCTCCTGGTTCCTCACGGACGGGAAGGACGCGCTGTACCTCAAGGTCTCGGGCAAGGGGCGCGTGCAGATGCTGCGCTGGCGCCGCGACAAGGCGCTCTGGTGCCGGGTCGGATAGGAGAGGGGGACAAAATGACCTTCGCATGGATCAAGGACGTGCTGGGATGTCCCTCGGGCCTGCGCCGGGCCGCCCGGGACCTGGAGCGGAACCTGGACCTGGCGCGGCGCCTGGCCCGCAGCACGGGGCGCCTGGTGACGCTGGCGGCGGAGCCCGCCCCGGGGCGCCTGCTGCACTCCCTGGCCCGGGGCTTCTCCTGGGGGAAGCCTGCCTCGGTGCCCCTTCCGCCCGGCACCCTGGATGCCCGCTGGGCCCTGGCGCCCAGGCCCCTCACGGTGACGCCCTGGGGGACGGCGACCGAGGCCATGTGGTTCCTCCAGCGGCGGGGCGCGGTGCTCTGCCTGCACCTCACCGCGCGGGGAGCCTGCCGGCTGCTGGCCTTCGGGCCCTTCACGCGCACCTGGAAGGAGGCCTGACATGCGCATCGCCGAACTCTCCCCCGAGCAGCGCCCCCGCGAGCGCCTGCTGGCGGGCCGGGGCGAGGAACTCTCGGACGCCGAGCTGCTGGCCCTCCTGTGGGGCAGCGGCCGCCAGGGGCGGAGCGCCGTGGAACTCTCCCAGGAACTGCTCGCCCGCGCCGGGGGCTTGGCGGGCCTGCTGGGCCAGGGGCTGCGGGACTGGATGGCGCAGCCGGGGCTCGGCGCGGCCAAGGCCTGCCAGCTCTGGGCCAGCCAGGAGCTGGCGCGGCGCGCGACACGCTCCGCCGGACGTCCGCGCATCACCTCCCCCCGGGCCGCCGGGAGCTACCTGATGGCGCGCTGCCAGGGCTGGGACGAGGAGCGCTTCGGCCTGCTCGCGCTGAACGCCAAGGGAGAGCTGCTGGCGGAGCGCATCCTGAGCATGGGCACCGCCACGGGCACGCTGGTGAGCCCCCGGGAGTTCTTCCGGGAGGCACTCCGCTACGGCGCCACCTCGGCGCTGGCCTTCCACAACCACCCCAGCGGGGATCCCGAGCCGAGCCCCGAGGACGTGCAGCTCACGCGGCGCCTGCGCGCTGCGGGGGAGAGCCTGGGCGTGCCCCTGGCGGACCACCTGGTGCTGGGCTGCGGGCGCTACCACTCCTTCCGGGCCGCGGAGGGCTGGGACCGGGGCTGAACGCCCCGATGCGGCCCCTCTAAACGGGCTTCCGGCCGGGGCGTAGCCGCTCCGCTCCCGGAGACCCGCCATGGCCCCAGTCCGTTCCGACCGACGCCTGCGTCTCCTCCTTGCCGGCGGGCTCGTCGGCCTGGGTCTCCTCCTGGCCGGGGCGGCGGCTCTCGTGGTGCCTGCCCAGGCGCGGTATCGCCGGGCCCTGCGCGGGGAGGAACGGCTGCAGGCCCGTTTTCCCGGGCCCGAGGCCTACACGCCCCCTCCCGGGGGGCGCATCCCCCCGGACCGGATGCGCGCCTTCCTGGAGGTGAGAAGGGCCTTGGCGCCCCACGTCCCGGCCATCGAGACCCTCCGGAGGGATTTCCTGGCGGCGCCGCCCGCGGGGCAGGGGCGTGGTCCCGACTGGCGGGCCATGGGGCGTGCCCTGGGAGGCATGTCCCGCGCGAGCCGGGACTTCAACGCGTACCTGGAGGCCCGCACCGCCAGCCTGGACCGGCGCGGCATGGGGCACGGCGAATACACCTGGATCTGGTGGGCCGCCTACGTGGGCTTCCTGGGAGAGCGGCCGCAGCGCGTGCTGCCCTCCTCCCGGTCCGGGGACCTCTTCCGGGAGCGGGTTCCCGGCCAGATCCGCGCCATGGCCTCGCGCTGCGGCCTGGAGGCGGGGGAGGCGGGGGCGCTCCCGCTCGCGGAGGGGCTTCCCGAGGCCTTGAGGGAGGACCTCGCCCCCTTCCGCCAAGCCCTGGAGGCGACCCGCTGGCCCTCCTGCGCGGAGCTGGATCTCGCCTGCACCGTGAAGCGGGGCGTCTGGATCGACCACCAGTAGCGCGGGGGAAGCCCTGGGGCCACGGGCTGTCCGGTCGTTCGGGTGGATAATGGCGGCATGCTGTCCCTCGCCGAGTACACCCTCCTCATCTTCACGAGCTTCCTCTCCCTCATCAATCCCGTGAGCCTCTCGCCCGTCTTCCTGGGCCTGACGCGGGACCTCGAGCCCCGGCAGCGGCGCGCCATCGCCCTGCGCGCCACGGCCATCGCCTTCGGCACGCTGCTCTTCTTCGCCCTGGCGGGCCAGCTGATCTTCAGCGTCTTCTCCATCACCGTGGACAGCTTCCGGGTGGTGGGCGGCGTGATCTTCTTCATGATGGGCTACGACATGCTCCAGGCCCGGATGGTGCGGGTGAAGATGGACGATCCCGTGGAGACCCAGGAGAACGTGAAGGACATCACCGTCACGCCCCTCGCCATTCCCCTCATCTGCGGTCCGGGCGCCATCACCAACGCCATCGTGATGTGGGCGGATGCGGGGACCGCGGCCCACAAGGTGGCCTTCGTCGTGGCCGTCCTGGCCATCATGAGCCTCGTGGTGCTGGCCTTCCTGGGGGCCGCGCGCATCCTCCCCCGGCTGGGGGAGACCGGCAACCGCGTGCTGCTGCGCCTGATGGGTCTCATCGTCATGGTCATCGCCGTCGAGTTCCTCGTCTCCGGCGCGACGCCCATCGTGCGGCGGATGCTCAAGATCGGGTGATACCCGAGGGGCCGGGCCGCACGGTTTCCAGTGGTCGGCGGGAAAGGCGGGAAGTGGTCGAAGCTCCCCTGGGGTTCAAGGGCATCCTGGGCCCACCTTTCCGAGGAGCCCCCATGCGCTGCTTCCCCCTGACCGCCATCGTCCTTGCCGCCTGTTCGGTCCTGGCGGCCTCCCCCGATCCCGCCACCGCCCGCTTCCTGCAGGAATCCGTCGCCTGGTGCCGCCAGAGCACCGTCCGCGAGCAGTTCCGGCTCCGCTTCTACGCCACGTCCCACAACGGCAACCGGGTGGCGAGCTACGCGGAAGGCGTTCTCGTCTACAACCCGGAGACGAAGCGCCTGGAGTGCGCGGGGGCTCGGCAGCTCTTCAACGACCGGAAGGCGCTTGGCGAGCCCTTCAATCCCCGGCAGGCCGACGACCTGGCCCTCGGCCTCGACGCCGCCTCGGGCATGGCGACCCTCACCCTGAATTCCTGGGGGAAGGCCCAGAGCTCCTTCCAGCTCCGGAGCCAGGGCGGCGTCCTCTACGGCTTCACCTCCGAGCAGGTTCCAGCCCTGTGGACCTTCAGCTTCCGCCAGGAGCGGCAGGTGATTCCCCGCTAGGGCCTTCCCGGGGGCGCGCTGCCGCGTCGGCGTTCAGCCCAGATAGTGCGATTGGGGATGCCCCGTCCCTGCCGGGCGCTTTGCATCCGAGCGCTTCCGGCGCGCGATCCGGGCCAGCTCCGTCCCCGGGACGGTC
>CAXYVC010000032.1:0-22608 GCA_964292295.1 uncultured bacterium | reverse complement strand
GGCTCGCTGAGGTCGGTGCCGGCCACCCGGTAGCCCAACCGGGCGTACTCGGCCAGGTGGGTCCCGGTGCCGCAGGCGACATCGAGCAGCGTCCTGGGGGCGTAGTGCGGTGGCACGGCGCTGCCCGCCCTGGCCACCCTCGGCCTGGTCCTGGGCCTCTGCTGCCTGCGCAGCGGCAGCCTGCTGGCGGCGGTTCTGGTGCATGCCCTCTGGAACGGCGGCACCTTCCTGTTCACGCGCCTGCTGATCGGGTAGTTCAGCTCCCGCCCTGCAGGAAGGGCTGGAGGGAACCGTAGAGCATCCAGAAGAGCGGGCCCAGCAGGAGCAGGGCGAGGATCCACAGGATCAGCACCTTGGGCTTCAGGGTGGGCTCCGCCTCCCGGCGGGGGGCCGGCGCGTGGGTGCTGCGGGGGTTCGCCACGCCGGGGCTGGTGAGGTCGGGATCCAGCTCAATCTTCACGCCCGCGGACTGGGTGTAGACGGCCCGCCCGGAGGTGGTGCGGCCGCTGCTGCCCCGGCTGGCGGGTGCCGGCTGTTCCGGCAGCGAGGGCGCGGGCTGGAGGGGACGGGGACGGCTGCGGCGCAGGGGCACGATGTCGCCCGCGTAGTCGTCGTGCCGGAAGAGCTCCTCCACCCGGCGCCGGGCGGGCTCCTCCAGCGGGAAGACGTCCACCAGCGCGGTGAGGAACTCCATCAGCGTTTCAAAGCGGTCGTCCGGATCGAAGGCCAGGGCCTTGCGGAAGACCTGGGCCACCGGGCCGCCCATGCCGGGGGGGACGGCCACCGGCTCGTGGAGGACGTGGGTGATGACCGCCGCCACGTTGGCGCCGGGGTGGGGAAGCTGGCCCGTGAGCAGTTCGAAGGCCGCGACGGCGAAGGCGTAGCGGTCCGAGCTGGGGGTGGGATCCGCGCCCTTCAGGAGCTCGGGCGCGCTGTAGGCGGGACTGCCCAGGAACTCGCCGCTGGTGGTGAGGCGGGGGGCCATGGTCTTGGCGATGCCGAAGTCCATGAGCTTCACCCGGCCGTCCTCCCCCACCAGGATGTTGTCGGGCTTCACGTCCCGGTGGACGATGGCGTGGCGGTGGGCGGCGCGCAGGGCACGCATGGCCTGCACCAGGATGCCCATGCGGGTCTCCAGGTCCAGGGTGCCCTCCCGGATCAGGCGGCCCAGGCTCGCGCCCTCCACGAACTCCATGGCCAGGAAGGGGCCCAGGCCGGGCTCCTCGCCCACGTCGTAGATGGTCACCACGTTGGGGTGGTTCAGCTGGGCGCTGATCTCCGCCTCGCGCCGGAAGCGCGAAAGGGCGTTGTCCCGCTCCTCCCCCACGGCCCGCACCACCTTGATGGCCAGGCGGCGCTTGAGCAGCGGATCCTCGGCCAGGTAGACGGTCCCCATCGCTCCCTGGCCGAGGGGGCGCTGCACGACGTACCTGCCGATGGTCCTGGGGTGTTCGCTCATGGAAAAACCGGGTTCCTCCGATCATAGCGGCCTCCCCCCGTCTTGGCTTCAATCGCGTGGGGTAGAATGGCCTTTCCGCGCCGCCCACGGACCCGCTCCAGGCGGCGCGCGCCTCCCAAGGAGACCCATGGCCGCCCTGATTGAAGCGATCGACGTGAAGCGGAAGATGTTCTTCGAGCACGAAGGCGTTCCCTACCACTGCCTGGACGTGGAGGTCTCCACGCCCACCGCCCGGGGCGGACAGACCCTCGTGCGCCTGAAGATGCGCAACCTCATCACCCGCGCCGTCTTCGACAAGACCTTCAAGGCCGGCGAGAAGTTCGCGGAGCCCGACCTCGTCCTGGTGCCCGCCAGCTACCTCTACTCCGACGGCGAGGGCAGCCACTTCATGGACCAGGAGAGCTACGAGACCCTGACCCTGAACGGCGACATGCTGGGCGACGCGCTGGATTTCCTGGTGGACGGCCAGATCATCCAGGTCCAGAAGTTCAACGGCAACCCCATCGGCCTCCAGCTCCCCCAGCAGGTGGAGCTCGCCATCACCTACACCGAGCCCGGCGCCCGGGGGGACACGGCCAGCGGCAACGTCACCAAGCCCGCCACGCTGGAGACGGGCATCGAGATCCGCGTGCCCCTCTTCA
This sequence comes from uncultured bacterium, assembly GCA_964292295.1. Lineage (GTDB taxonomy): Bacteria > Acidobacteriota > Holophagae > Holophagales > Holophagaceae > CAXYVC01. The sequence goes on along the minus strand of CAXYVC010000032.1, from coordinate 20,508 downwards.
TCAAGGAGGGCGAGCGGGTGAAGGTGAGCACCGAGACCCGCGAGTTCTGCGGACGGGCCTGAGCCCCCATGAGCCGGCGCTTCCGCCTCGGCCAGAACCGGCACGCCCAGGACCTGGACACGCGCGACGCCTACGCCCGGGAGGGCCGCGCCGAGAGCCGGCGCCGGCAGCAGCGGGCCGAGCGCCTCGCCACGGACGTGGAGGCCCACGACGGGGACGCCATGCTGCGCCTGCCGGACGCCGAGCCCTGGGCCCACCTGCCCGAGGCCACGCTGGTGCAGCGCCACAGCCAGTGGGTGGACCTCGAGCTGGAGGGCCGCCAGCCCCTCCGGGCCACCCTCGCCGGCAAGCTGAAGGGCGTGAAGCTGGTGTGCGGGGACCGGGTGCGCTACAGCCCCGTGCCCGTGGAGGCGGTGGACCCCGCCCTGCCCCAGGCCCAGGTGGTGGCGGTGCTGCCCCGGCGCAGTCTCCTCAAGCGCGGCGGCATCGACGACCGCGAACCCTGGCAGCTCATCTGCGCCAACGCCGACGAGCTGTGGATCTGCGCGGCGGTGGTGGACCCGCCCCTGCGCCCGGGCCTCCTGGAGCGGGCCTACGCCCTGGCCCTGGACGCGGGCCTCGCCTTCCGCATCATCGTCACCAAGCGCGACCGCGCCAGCGCGAAGGACACCCTGCCCGAGCTGGACCCTCTGCGGGAGATGGGCCTGGAGATCCTGGAGACCAGCGCGTCCCGGGGCGCGGGCCTGGAGCCCCTGCAGGCGCTGCTGCGGGACCGCACCGCCGTGCTCGTGGGGCACAGCGGCGTGGGGAAGAGCACCCTCGTGAACGCCCTGCTCCCGGGCCTCGCCCTGAAGACGGGCGCCATGAGCCGCTACGGCACCGGCCGCCAGACCACGACCGCCGCCCGCTGGCTGCCCACGCCCTACGGCGGCACCCTGGTGGACACCCCCGGCATCCGCACCCTCTCCGTGCGCGGCCTCGACCGGGGCCTGCTGCCCATCCTCTTCCCGGAGTTCCCCGCCGACTGGATCGAGGACCCCATGGCCCTGGACCCGGAGGACGAGGCCCTGGACCTGGACTACCCCGAGCGCCTGCTCAGCCTGCAGCGCCTGTGGACCGAAATGGCGGAACGCAACCCCAACCAGCGCGGGGGCTGAGGCGTGCAGGACCGGATGCAGAGCGACTCCCGCCTGCTGGCGCTGCTCTACGGCGCGGCCCTGGGCCTGCTGATCCCCGCCGGCACGGCCGCCGCCGCCGCCCTGGCGCGGCGCGTGCGCGTGCACGACACGGCGGACGCCTTCGTGGCGGGCTTCCTGGCCCTGCGTCCCAAGTACCTGGACGCCCTCGCCGCCAACATGGGCCAGGTGCTGGGGCGCCCCGCCCACCACCCGGAGGTGCTGCGCCTCGCCCGGGAGGCCGCCTTCAACAACGCCCGGGCCTGGGCGGACCTCTTCCGCTTCGGCCAGCGTCCCCGGGCCGAGGCCCTGGCGCTCCTGGCGGACGTGGAGGGTCTGGAACACCTGGAGGCCCTGCGGGAGCGCGGCGGCATCCTCCTCACCGCCCACCTGGGCTCCTTCGAGCTGGGGGGCCTGCTGCTGGAGCACCTGGGCCTGAAGGTCCACACCGTCTACAAGCCGGACCGCTTCCCCGTGCTGGAGCGGGTGCGCACGCGCATGCGGCGCCTGGCGGGCGTGGAGGGCATCGCCGTGGGCGACAGCGCCTTCGCGCCCCTGCCCGTGCTCGCCCGGCTGCGCGAGGGCGGCCTGGTGGCCATGCAGGGCGACCGGGACTTCAACCTCACGGGCCTGCCCGTGCCCTTCTTCGGTGCAGAGGTCCCCTTCCCCCGCGGCCCCTGGGAGCTGGCGCTCCTCACGGGCGCGCCGGTGGTGGAGGCCTACCTCTTCCTGGACGCGGACCGGCGCTTCCGCGCGCGCTTCCACGCGCCCCAGATCCTGGCGGCGGGGCGGAACCAGCGGGCCGAGATCCTCTCGAAGGCCATGCGCGGCTACGCCGCCCGTCTGGAGGCCCTGGTGCGGGAGCATCCCGAGCAGTGGTACTGCTTCTACCCCTTCTGGGACGATCCCCTACGGAAGGACCGGAACCCCTGAGAGGAGGCGGGCCCAGGCCGGCGCCGTGCGCACGCCCTTCGGCGCCCCCAGGGCCCGCCGGTAGCGGCACAGCTCCCCGTGGACGTTCACCACGAAGTCCTCCTCCTCGAGGTAGGTGGCCGTGGGCAGGGTGGCGGTGGCCTGCTGCTGCAGCCCCGAGGGAATGGGCTCCAGCAGCACGCTGAAGGGCGCGGCGGCGAGGATGCGCTCCAGCTGGGCCGTCTCCCGGGCGCTGCTGAAGGCCGCGTCGTGGAGCAGCACCACGGCCGTCACGCCGCCGGTGGCCAGAAGGGCCTCCAGTTCGTCCAGGTGGCCGAAGCGGTAGCCGCGCTCCACGAGGCCGCGCCGGTTGAAGATGCCGTCGCTGGTGGGCTGCAGGCGGGGGAACGCCACGGGCACGTGGTGCTCGCCGCTGCCGAAGCGCCAGGAGCGGTCGGAAGCCAGCTCGCCCAGGCGCTGGGCCGCATCGCAGCCGAAGGTGCCCTGCACCACCACCGCCGCGGGTCCCGCGGCCCGGAAGGCCTCCCCCACGGCCTCGGGCGCAGCCTCCTGGCCCCGCAGCGTGGGCCGCGTGGGTCGCGTGGCGGGATCCAGGTTGTAGCGCTGGAAGGCCTCGCGCTCCTCGTCGAAGATGAAGGCGCTGTCCGGGCGGCCCTGCTGGGGCCGCGGCCGGAAGCGCCACACGCGGTTCTCGTCCACGTCCGCCCACAAGGGGCTGGCCAGCACGCCGTGGCGGCTGATCGTCGGCACGGGCTTCAGGTACCACACCCGCTTGGCGAAGCGGAAGTCCCGCCGCGTGAGGGCGCCCACGGGGCAGAGGTCCACCACGTTGCCCGCGAGGGGGTTGCCGTCGAGGCCCTGGCCCGCGTAGGTGGTCACCTCCAGCTCCGCGCCGCGCCGCGTCATGACCAGCTCGCCGCCGCCGCTCACCTCCCGGGTGAAGCGCACGCAGCGGGTGCAGTGGATGCAGCGGTTCTTGTCCAGCACGATCTTGGCGCCCAGGTCCTCGTAGGCGTAGCGGCGCTTGGGCTCGACCATGCGGCTGTCGCCGCTGCCGTGGGCGTAGCTGTAGTCCTGCAGGCGGCACTCCCCCGCCTGGTCGCAGATGGGGCAGTCCAGCGGGTGGTTCAGCAGCAGGAACTCCATCACCGCCGCGCGGGCGTCCGCCACGGGAAGGCTGCGCGTGTCCACCTCCATGCCGTCCGCCGCGGGCGTGGCGCAGCTGGCCACCAGCTTGGCCTGGCCCTTCACCTCCACCATGCACATGCGGCAGGTGGCCACGGGCGTGAGCGCCGGGTGGTAGCAGTAGTGGGGGATCTCGACGCCCGCCTCGCGGCAGGCCTCGATGAGCGGCGTTCCGGGCGGAACCGTCACCTCGCGATCGTTGATCTTCAGCGTGGGCATGGCGTTCCCGTGGGAAGAGGGCCTCAGCCCCTCGGGGCCGGGCTGGCCACCAGGCAGCGGCGGCAGAAGTCCAGGAAGTCCGACAGGGCGGATATGTCGACGGTCACGCCGCTGGGCACCACGTTGGGGATGACGATCCGCTTGCGGAGCTCTCCGCAGGCCTCGAGGCTGAACACGAACCAGGCCATGCGGTCCGCCTCCGTGCTGAGGTTCACGGACACGACGCGGGTCTCGAAGAAGAGCTGGGGACGCAGGTCCGCGCCTTCCACGACCCGCCACTCCGGGAAGTGGCCCCGCTTGACGAAGGCCTCCCGCAGCTCCTCCAGGCTGTGCTGGATAGTGAACTGGACCTCGATCTGGACATCCATGACGGCCTCCTGAAAGGGGCGCTACCAGCTTAGATCAGAGATGGACCGCGAGGTTCAGCTCCACCAGCAGTTTTCCGCGGGCCACGCCGAAGGCGTCCTCGAAGGAGGCCCGCCCGATCGCCAGCTCCACGCTGTTGCGGGTCGAGAAGCGCGCGCCGAGGCTCAGGACGGGCTCCAGGGCCAGCTTCTGGGCGCCGCGGGTGTCGTTCCACTGGTCCGAGCCGCCGCTGCCCGCCCCGACCAGGATGTCCCGGTGGAAGGCGCGGTGGGCGGCCAGGCGCAGGCCGGCCTGGGCGTAGACGCCCTCGACGGGAAGGGCGTGCCGGTAGCCGGCGCCCACGAAGTAGCCGTCCAGGCGGTCCAGGGTGCGGGTGCCCGTGGCGGGCGTCATGGAGAGGTCCATCAGGCGGCGGTAGCCCACCTCGAAGCAGGCCCAGCCCCGGCGCGTCACGGGATAGGCGCCCGCGGCGGCCAGCACGCCGCCCGTATCCTGGGACAGGCGGTCGTCCCGCAGGCCCGAGGCGCGCAGGACGCCCAGACGGAAGCAGGCGTCCCAGGGCTCCTGGGCCGACAGGGGAAGCGCCGCGGCCAGGGCGGCGGCGGCCAGGAGGGTGGAGCGGAAGGGACGGACCATGGAAACTCCTTGCCCCGATTGTGGCCCCGCGCGGGGCCATGGTGAAGCCCGCGCCGGCATGGGAGAATCGGATGTTTTACGGGGGAATCATGGCAACGGCGCTCTTCTCGGTCTACGACAAGGCCGGCCTCGTTCCGCTCGCCAGGGGCCTGAAGGAGCTCGGATGGGCCCTCCTGGCCACGGGCGGCACGCTGAAGGCCCTGCGCGAGGCGGGCCTGGAGGTGCAGGAGGTGGCGGACTACACCGGCGCGCCGGAGTGCTTCGACGGCCGCGTAAAGACGCTGCACCCCAAGATCCACGGCGGCCTTCTCTACCGCCGCGAGCTGGCCAGCCACGAGGCGGACGCGGAGCGCCTGGGCATCCCCCCCATCGACCTCGTGGTGGTGAACCTCTACCCCTTCGAGGCCACCATCGCCAAGGAGGGCGTGAGCTTCGAGGAGTGCATCGAGCAGATCGACATCGGCGGCCCGAGCATGATCCGCTCCGCGTCCAAGAACCACGCCAGCGTGACCGTGCTCACGGACCCCGGCCAGTACGAGGACTACCTGGAGAAGCTGCGGGCGGGCACCTGGACCGCCGAGGACCGCCGCGCCTGCGCCCTGGCGGCCTTCCAGCGCACCGCCGCCTACGACGCCGCCATCTCCGCCTGGCTGGGAAGCCGCCCCGAGCGCGCCGCCCAGGAGACCCTGCCCGAGCGCTTCAGCCTGGGGCTCGAGCGCCGCCAGGACCTGCGCTACGGCGAGAATCCGCACCAGGCCGCGGCCTTCTACGGCCGCCCCGGCGCCCCCGCGGAGGGCATCGCCGCCTGCCGCCAGCTCCAGGGCAAGGAGCTCTCCTTCAACAACCTGCTGGACGCGGACGCCGCCGCCCGGGTGGCCTTCCAGTTCGGCGGCCCCGCCTGCGTGATCGTGAAGCACAACAACCCCTGCGGCGTGGGCCGCGGGGCGGATGCCCTCGACGCCTTCACCAAGGCCCACGCCAGCGATCCCGTGAGCGCCTTCGGCGGCATCGCCGCCTTCAACCGCCCCGTGGGCGCCGAACTGGCCCAGGCCATGGTGAGGACCTTTTGGGAGGTGATCCTCGCCCCGGGCTTCAGCGCCGAGGCGCTGGAGGTCTTCGCCGCCAAGAAGCAGCTGCGCCTGCTGGAGACGCCCGACCACTGGCCCTTGAGCGCCCACGGACTGGACCTGCGCTCCATCGGCGGCGGCTTCCTCGTGCAGCGCCCGGACGACGCCTTCGCGCCCTTCGACACCTGGCAGGTGAAGGTGGAGGGCAAGGGCCCCCGCCCCTCCCGGGAGGACCTGGTGCTGGCCCAGCAGGTGGCCAAGGCCGTGAAGTCCAACGGCATCGTCCTGGTGAGGGACGGCGGCACCGTGGGCATCGGCGCCGGCCAGATGAGCCGCGTGGACTCGGTGGAGATCGCCTGCCGCAAGGCCGGCGACCGCGCAACGGGCGCGGTGCTCGGCTCCGACGCCTACTTCCCCTTCGCCGACGGCCTGGAGCTGGCCGCGAAACACGGCGTCAAAGCCTTCGTGGAGCCCGGCGGCTCCGTGCGCGACCCCGAGGTGATCGCCGCCGCGGAAGCCCTCGGCGTCTGGCTCTTCTTCACCGGCATGCGCCACTTCCGCCACTGATTTCCTGATCCCTCATCCCCGTTTTTCCTCAAGGCAGACCATGAAGACGTCCGAACTCCGCCAGCGTTTCCTCAAGTACTTCGAGCAGCACCGCCACCGCATCGTGGCCTCCAGCGCGGTCGTCGGCCCCGCGGACGACCCGACGGTGATGTGGACCAACGCCGGCATGGTGCAGTTCAAGGACGTCTTCCTGGGCAAGGAGAAGCGGGACTACAGCCGCGCCGCCACCAGCCAGAAGTGCCTGCGCGCCGGCGGCAAGCACAACGACCTCGACCAGGTGGGCTTCACCGCGCGCCACCACACCTTCTTCGAGATGCTCGGCAACTTCAGCTTCGGCGACTACTTCAAGGCCGACGCCATCCGCTACGCCTGGGACTTCGTGACGGGCCCCGTGGCGGAGGGTTGCCTGGGCCTGGACCGGGACCGCCTGTGGGTCACGGTCTTCGAGGGTGCGGACGGCGTCCCCGCCGACACGGAGGCCGAGGAGCTGTGGAAGGCCGCGGGCGTGCGGGAGGACCGCCTCCTGCGCTTCGGCAAGAAGGACAACTTCTGGCAGATGGGCGACACGGGCCCCTGCGGCCCCTGCTCCGAGATGCACTACGACCGCGGACCCCAGTACGAGGGCGACGCCACCCCCAACGGCGAGGGCGACCGCGTGATGGAGATCTGGAACCTGGTCTTCATGCAGTATGAGCGGGACGGCAACGGCAGCCTCACCCCCCTGCCCCGCCCCAGCATCGACACGGGCATGGGCCTGGAGCGCGTGGCCAGCATCCTGCAGGGCGTGGACAGCAACTACGAGATCGACCTCTTCCAGCCCATCTTCCAGGCCATCTGGAAGGCCGCGAAGGTGAAGGCGGAGGAGCGGAAGGAGCGCACGAACCGCACCGCCGCCCAGGTGATCGCGGACCACATCCGCGCCGCCGTGTTCATGTGCTTCGACGGCGTGGTGCCCTCCAACGAGGGCCGCGGCTACGTCATGCGCAAGATCGTGCGGCGCGCCCTGCGCTTCGGCCGCAAGCTCGGCATCGAAGGGCTCTTCTTCGCCGACCTGGCGCCCGCGGTGCTGGAGGCCATGGGCGACCAGTACCCCGAGCTGAAGGGCGAGCTGGCGCGCATCCAGAAGGTCCTGCACCGGGAGGAGCAGCAGTTCAGCCAAACCCTGGGCGCGGGGCTGCGCATCCTCGAGGCCTGCGACGTGGCCTCGGGCACCCTCGCGGGTGCGGACATCTTCCGCCTGTACGACACCTACGGCTTCCCCGTGGACCTCGTGGAGGACTGGTGCCGGGAGAAGGGCGTGCGCGCGGACCTGGAGGGCTTCCAGAAGGAGCTGAACGAGCAGCGCAGCCGCGCGCGGGCGGCCATGAAGGCCCACGACCTGCGCCTCGCGGGCGACCTGGCCGTGCTGCCCGAGCTGCCCGCCACCCGCTTCCTCGGCTACGAGACGCTGGAAGCCCAGGCGCACGTCGTGGCCCTCTTCGACGCCGCCAGCCGCCGCGTGAAGCAGCTCGAGGGCGAGGGCTTCGTGCTGCTGGACCGCACCCCCTTCTACGCCCAGTCCGGCGGCCAGGCGGGCGACACGGGTGTGCTGCGCTTCGAGGGCGGCTCCGCCGAGGTGCGCGACTGCACCGCGCCCGCCCCGAAGCGCCACCTGCACAGGGTCGTGGTGCAGGGCAGCCTCGTGGAGAACATGGCCGTGGCGGCCCAGGTGCACGCCATCCGCCGCCGCCGCATCCGGGCCCACCACACCGCCACCCACCTGCTCCACGCCGCCCTGCGCGAGGTACTCGGCACCCACGTGAAGCAGGCGGGCAGCGTGGTGGACGCGGAGCGCCTGCGCTTCGACTTCACCCACTTCGCCCCGCTGGAGCCCGAGCAGATCCGCGAGGTGGAGCGCCTGGCCACCCGGGAGGCCCTGAAGGCCCAGGCCACCTCGGTGCAGGAGATGGGCATCGAGGAGGCCCTCCAGAGCGGCGCCATGGCGCTCTTCGGCGAGAAATACGGCGAGACGGTGCGCGTGGTGCAGGTGCCCGGCTTCAGCACGGAGCTCTGCGGCGGCACCCACGTGCCGAACACCGGCGAGATCGGCCTGGTGAAGATCCTCACAGAGGGCGCCGTGAGCGCCGGCGTGCGGCGCATCGAGGCCGTGGCGGGGGACGCGGCCCTGGACCTGCTCCAGGAGGACGAGGCCCTGATCCACGGCCTGATCCGCTACGCCAACGTGGGCCGCGAGGCCCTGCCCGCCTTCCTCACGGCCAAGGAGGCCCGCCTCGTCCAGCTCGAGAAGGAGCTGAAGGAGGCCAAGCTCAAGGCTGCCAGCGGCGGCGGCAGTTCGGAAAAGGTGGAGGACGTGCAGGGCCTGCGCCTCGTCACCGCCGCGGTGGAGGACCTGGAGGGCAATGCGCTGCGGCAGATGATGGACCAGGTGCGCACGCGCCACCCAGAGGCCGTCATCGCCCTGGCCTCCCGCGTGGACGCCGGCAAGGTGGCCCTGCTGGTGAGCGTCGCCCCCGAGCTCCAGGCCCGCGCCGACGCCGGCGCCCTGCTGAAGGCCATGCTGCCCGCCGTGGAGGGCCGCGGCGGCGGCAAGAAGGACCTGGCCCAGGGCGGCGGCAGCCGCCCCGAAGGCATCCCGCAGGCCCTCGAGGCCCTGCGCACCACCCTCGCCTGACCCCCTCAGGAGGTCCCATGATCTCCATCCGTCGCCTCTTCCTCCGTGACCTGCTGGGCCTCTTCGGCCTCCTGGCGGCCCTCTCGGTGGGACTCGCCGCCTGGGGCATCCACCGCACGCTGAACCAGCAGATCGCCGCCCGGGCGGACGAGCACCTGGACCGCGTGCAGCGGGACCTTGCGAACCACCTCGCGGAGGCCGCCAACCTCGGGACCAGCCTGGGCCACGCCTGGCAGGAAGGGATGCTCTCCCTGGAGCGCCCGGAGCGCCTCGCCAAGGCCGAGCCCGAGCTGCGCCTGCTCCTGGAGGCGGTGCCGAGCGTCGTCACCGTGTGCATCTACGACACCGCGGGGCGCGGGCTGGTGCTCTCGCACCATCGCGAGGGCTTCCGCACGCTCTTCATCACCCAGGGCGCGCCGGCCTTCCAGGGCCGGGTCCTGCGCGAGCGGGGCATCCCCCAGGACCGCCCCTACCTTCCCAAGGCCCCCTACGACCCCACCACGCGGCCCTGGTTCGTGGCCGCCCGGGAGAGTCTCGGCCCCCGCTGGATCCCGCCCTACGCCTTCCAGAACGCGGAAAACCAGGGCCTCACCTACGTGGTGCCCCTGCGGGACGCGGAGGGCCGCTTCCGGGGCGTCGTCAGCATCGACCAGAGCCTGGGCGAGCTGTCGGACCGCATCTGGCGGGCCCGCCCCACGCCGGGCACGCGCACCCTGGTCTGCGACGAGGCCGGCCGCACGCTCATCGTCCCCCGGGACGAGCCGCCCCCCCCGAACGGCTTGCGCTTCCTGCGCCGCCTGGGCCCGGACTTCCTGCCCGCCTTCGCCGCGCTCCAGGCGCGCTGGGCGCGCGTGTCCCATCCGAAGGAGCTCCTGCACTTCAGCCATGGGGGGGAGCGCTGGGCCGGCCACGTGCACGCGCTCCCCGCCGGGGGCCAGACCTGGCACCTGATGACCCTCCTGCCGGGGCGGGACTACCGCCTTCTGGCCCTGCGCTTCACGCTGCTCCTCCTGGGCATCGGGCTCGCCTTCCTGGCCCTCTTCGCCTGGCGGGCCGTGCGCTTCTCCCGCCAGCTCGCCCAGCCCCTCGCCCGGCTGGCCGAAGCCGCGGAACACCTGGGGGGCGGCCGCCAGGCGGGACTCTCCACCGCGGTGGAGGCGGTGCGCACCCGCAGCCGCGTGAAGGAGGTCCACAGCCTCAGCCTCACCCTGGCCCAGGCCGCCGAGGCCATCGAGGCCCAGAACGAGATGCAGATGAAGCTGGAGCACGGCCAGCGCCTCCAGACCGTGGGCACCCTCGCCGGGGGCATCGCCCACGACGTGAACAACCAGCAGGCCGCCATCGTGGGGCAGCTCGCCCTGGGGCGCGAAAGCCTGGAGCCGGGGCACCCGGCCCACCGCCGCCTCGCGCGTGCCGAGGAGGCCGCGGAGCGCTGCAGCCAGATGGTGCGTTCCCTCCTCAGCTTCAGCCACCAGGCGCCCCCCCAGCTCAAGCCCATGGACCTCAACGAGGCCATCCGGCACACCGGCGTGCTCCTGGAGCGGGTCCTGGGCGGCCTCGTCCGCCTGGATGTGGAGCTTTCCCCGGAGCCGCTCCCCATCCTGGGGGATGCCGTCCAGCTGGAGCAGGTGGTGCTGAACCTCGCGGTGAACGCCCGGGATGCCATGCCCGAGGGCGGGCACCTGGCGATCCGCACCGCCCCCGGCCCCCAGGGCACGGCGCTGCTCACGGTGGCGGACACGGGCTGCGGCATCCCGGAAGCGCACCTGGACCGCATCTTCGAGCCCTTCTTCACCACCAAGGACCTGAACAAGGGCACGGGCCTCGGCCTCGCCATGGTCTTCGGCATCGTCCGGGGGCACGGCGGCAGCATCGAGGTGGAAAGCCGCGTGGGTGAAGGCACCACCTTCCGCATCGCTCTGCCCGCCACCGGGCGCGTGGCCGAGGAGGAGGCCCCCAAAGAGGGCGGCCCCCAGGCCGCCTTCGCTCCCCTCGCCGGGCGCCGCATCCTGGTGGCGGAGGACGATCCCCACCTGCGGGAGCTCTTCGCGGAGGTCTTCAGCGAGGAGCGCGCCCAGGTGGACACCGCGCCGGACGGCAGCAGCGCCTGGACCCTGTTCAGCCAGGGGCGCTACGACCTGGTCATGAGCGACCAGCGCATGCCCGGGCTCACGGGCCTCGAGCTCCTGGGCCGCATCCGCGCCTCCGGTTCCAACGTGCCCGTCGTCCTGGCCAGCGGCTACGGCCTGGAGGGCCGCGAGAAGGAGCTGGCGGAGGACCCGGCCGTGTGCTTCCTGCACAAGCCCTTCCGCGCCGAGTCCCTGCTGGACGCGGCCTCCGCCCTCCTCAGGGCTTTCGGAAGGTGAAGAACACCGCCCCCACCAGGCAGAACGCCGCATAGAGGTGGTTCAGGGTGAGCCTCTCGCGCATGTACCACACGGCAAACCCCGCAAAGACCGCCAGCGTGACCACCTCCTGGATCACCTTCAGCTGGGGCAGCGTGTAGCGGCCAAAGCCCATGCGGTTCGCGGGCACCATCAGCGTGTATTCGAGGAACGCGATGCCCCAGCTGGCCAGGATCGCCACCCACAGCGGGGCGCTCTTGAGGTGCTTCAGGTGCCCGTACCACGCGAAGGTCATGAAAACGTTGCTCACGACCAGCAGGAGGATCGGGACGTACGTGCGGAGGGTCATGGCGGCCCTAGCGCGCGTATTCCACGGCCCGGGTCTCGCGCATGACGGTGACCTTGATCTGGCCGGGGTACTGCATCTCCGCCTCGATGCGCCGGGTCACGTCCTTGGCGATCCAGTAGGACTGGTCGTCGTTCACCTGGCCGGCGTCCACCATGATGCGGATCTCGCGGCCGGCCTGCATGGCGTAGGCCTTCTGCACGCCCTTGTAGGAACCGGCGATGGTCTCGAGCTGCTCCAGGCGCTTGACGTAGGTCTCGAGCATCTCCCGCCGGGCGCCGGGTCGGGCTGCGGAGAGGGCATCCGCGGCGGCGATCAGCATGGCCTCCACAGTCTTCGGCTCGAAGTCGCCGTGGTGGCAGCTCATGGCGTGGATGACCGGCTCCTTCTCCTGGAAGCGGCGCATCAGCTCCATGCCGATCTCGATGTGGGTGCCCTCCACCTCGCGGTCGATGGCCTTGCCGATGTCGTGGAAGAGGCCGGCGCGGCGGGCCAGGCGGGCATCCGCCCCCATCTCGGAGGCCATGTATTCGGCGATGCGGGCCACCTCCTTCGTGTGCTCCAGCACGTTCTGGCCGTAGCTGGTGCGGTAGTTCAGGCGGCCGACGAGCTTCTGGAGCTTGGGGTGGACGTCCGGGAAGCCCATCTCCACGCAGGCCTGCTCGCCCAGCTCCTTCAGGTGCTGGTCCATGTCCACCTTGGTCTTCTCCACCACCTCCTCGATGCGGGCCGGATGGATGCGGCCGTCCGCCAGGAGCTTCAGGATGGACTGGCGGGCCACCTCGCGGCGGATGGGGTCGAAGCTGGAGACGACGATGGTCTCGGGCGTGTCGTCCACGATCAGGTCGCAGCCCGTGGCCTTCTCCAGGGCGCGGATGTTGCGGCCCTCGCGGCCGATGATGCGGCCCTTCAGGTCGTCGCTGGGCAGCTGGACGGAGGTGACGGCCTGCTCGGTCACCACCTCGGAGGCCACGCGCTGGATGGCGGTGCCGATGGTCCACCGGGCCTTCTTGACGGCCTCCTCCTGCGCCTCCTCCTCGATGCGGCGGGCCAGCTTCGCCGCGTCCATGCGGGCACCGTACTCGATCTGGGCCACCAGCTCGGCCTTGGCCTGCTCGCGGGAGAGCCCGGCGAGCTCCTCCAGCTTGAGAGCCTGGGCCTCCACCAGCTGCTTGGCCTCCGCCTGCTGGGCCTCGAGCTTCTCCAGTTCGGCCCGGTTCTTCTCGAGCTTGAGGTCCAGCTCCTTGGTCTTCTGCTCCGCCTGGGCCAGCTTCTTGTCGAGCCCCTCCTCCTTGGACTGCAGGCGCTGCCCCTGCTTGTCCAGGGCGGCCATGCGGTCGTTGACCAGCTTCTCGGCCTCCTGCCGGGCCTGGAGGGCCTGCTCCTTGGCCTTGAGCTCGGCCTCCTTCCGCAGGGCGTCCCCCTCCCGCTGGCCCCGTTCGCGGATGCGGGCGGCCTCGCGCTCGGCTTCCGCAAGGAGCAGCTCCCGCTGGTTCTTCAGGTCGGCCTCGGCCTTCGCCTGGGCCCGGGAGAGGTCCAGGGCGGACTGCTGGGCCTTCCGCATCTGCAGGAAGGCGAAGACGAGGGCCCCGAGGGCCATCGCCAGGAAGAGATAGGTCATCGCATTCATCAGCGGCTCCGTGGGGGGTGGGAGCCAGCCGCGTGAAACCCTCTGGAATCAGGATCCCCGCTTGGTCGTGGAGGCTTGCCAGTTCCCTATCGAATAGGGGGGCGGCCAGAAACCCGGTTTAAGGCGCTCCGTCGCGCGGCGCGCACAAGGCCGGGGGAAGGCCTCCCTGGCGTAGTTACGGAACAAGCGCTTGGCCGTCTCACGGGCTTCGCAGGGATCGAGGTCAAAACCCGGACGGCTTCAGCCTTTCCCCTCGAAGAGGGGGCCGGCGTCGGAGATGTCGTCCGGAACATCATCGAGCAGCTTGGAGAGGGTTTCTTCCAAGTCCTGGGTATGGCGGCTGGCTTCCTGCTCCAGGCGCACCGAGCGGTGGGCCAGGTTCAGGGCTCCCATCAGCATCCAGGTCGACGTGTCCAGGGCCGATGGAGGGCCTCCATATCTTAGCGCATAGGCCCGCTCCATGGCGCGGAAGGTCTCCTCCAGCAGGGCCACGGCGCGCTGCAGCTCCTCCGGGTCGGGAAGGCTGTGCAGGCGCAGGGTGCGGCCCAGCACCTGGACCTCCAGCTCCCCCGGCTGCAGGGGCATGGCCGGGAGGGACAGGCTCACGAAAGCCCCTCCACCTGCTCGAGAATGCGGGCCACTTCGGCGCGCACCTCCTCCCGCTCCCGGAGCAGCGCGGCCTTCTCCTCCTCCGCGTCCTCCAGGCGCCGCCGCAGGAGGTTCAGCTCGTCCCCCGCGGCATCGCGCTCGGCCCGGAGGGAGGCCACCTCCTCCCGGGTGCCGCCGCTTTCCGCCTGGAGCCGCGCCACCTCCTCCCGGAGGTGGTTGCGCTGGCTCACGAGCATCTGGAGCTTGGTTTCGAGCTGCTTGAGCAGGTCCATGGGGCGGCCTCGGGTGTCCAGTCTAGCCTCTCAGCTCCGCGCCGAGGGAACGGGCGGCGGCCAGGGCCGCGGCCATCCAGGCCTCCACCTCCTCGCCCGTCAGGGTGCGGTCCATGGCCTGGAAGCGCGCGCGCATCAGCCAGGCCTGGCGCCCGGCGGGCAGGCTCCGGTGGCGGAAGACGTCCACGCAGCCGAGCCCCTGGAAGATGGCGCCCGCGGCGTTGCGCAGGGCCCCGGCCATGGCCTCGACCAGGGCGCGGTAGCCCTGGTCGAGCCCCACCAGCAGGCTCAGGTCCCGCTCCACCACCGGGAAGCGGCTGAAGGGCACGAAGCCCGGGATCACGCGCGCCTCCGGAACCGGAAGCGCCTCCACCGCCAGCTCGGCCATCCAGCCGCAGGCCTTGCCGCCCTCCTCGGGCAGGACCTCTCGGAGCTTCCCCGTCGAAGCCAGACGCTCGGCCTGGATGGCGTCCACCCCCAGATCCCTGAGCACACCCAGCAGGAAGGCGCGCCCCTGCTCGGTGTCCAGGGGACGCACCGGGCTCAAGGGGTCCTGCCCGCCCTGCTGGCCGGCCCAGAGGAGGGCAAGCGTCCAGTGCTGCTCGGGGCCGTCGACACCGGAACGGAAGGTGGGGGCGATCTCGAAGAGGCGCACCTCCCGGGCCCCTTGGGCGAGGTTGCCCAGGGCCACGTCCCGCAGGCTGCGCAGCAGGGTGCCGCGCAGCAGGGAATACTCCTGGCCCAGGGGATTGGCCAGCGTGCGGCCCTCCGGGGCGTCCCCGAGGGCAAAGCCCTTGTCCTCCCAGGGATCCACGAAGCCGTAGGTCACGGTCTGGAAGAAGCCCAGGTGGGCGAGGCGGGAGGCCAGGCGCCGACGGAGCAGGTAGCCCGGGTCCAGCGCCACGGGAGGCCCCTCCAGGGGCGGCAGGGCCGCGCCGATGCGGTCGAAGCCGCGCAGGCGGAGCACCTCCTCCGCGAAGTCCTCGGGGATGGCCAGGTCGTGGCGCCAGGTGGGAGGCCGCAGGTCGAGGCCGCCCTCCGCGCAGACCGCCACGGCACAGCCGAGGCGCCCCAGCAGGGCGGCGGCCTCGGTCATGGGGATCGCTTCGCCGGCGATGCGGGCCAGGAGTTCGGACCCCAGGTGCACGGAGGGCCGGGCGGGAGGCAGGTCCCCGGCGGTCCAGGCCCCCAGCAGGCGCGCGCCCGCCCAGGCCTGGAGCCGGGCCACGAAGAGGTCACGCACCACCCGGGCCATGGCCGGGTCCGCCCCGCGTCCGAAGCGCTGGGAGGCGTCCGTGTGGAGGCCGTGGCGATGGGCCATGCGGCGCACCACCCGGGGATCGAACCAGGCGCTCTCCAGGAGCACCCGGCGGGTGCCCGCGTGCGCCTTGGTGCCCTCCCCCCCCCTGAGGCCCGCGAGGGCCACGGGGCCGGCCTCGTCGGCGATGACCAGGTCCTCTGCGGAGAGGCGGCGCTCCACGCCGTCCAGGGTCAGAAGGGTCTCGCCGGGGCGCCCCCACCGCACCACGAGGGCCCCCTGGAGGCGTTCGGCGTCGAAGGCGTGCGTCGGCTGGCCGGTGCGGTGCAGCAACTCGTTGGAGGCGTCCACCGCCGCCAGCTGCTTGGCGTTCATGCCCAGGGCGGCCAGCAGGTCGGCCGCCTCCTCCGGCGTGGCCTGGGCCGCGCCCAGCTCCAGCAGGGCCGTGGCGTAGAGCGGGCAGGCCTCGGCCTCCAGGCGCACGGGGAAGAGGGGCTCGCCCTCCGGCAGGGGTTCCTGGTCCATGGGCGCGAGGCTGGCTCCGAGGCGGGCGGCGAGGTCCCGGGCCAGGCCCCGATGGGACTGGGCGTCCCCCCGGTTGGCGGTCACGTCCAGGTCCAGCACGGCCCCCTCTCCCCGGGGCGTCACCCCATCCACGGGGAAGCCGAGGGAGGCCAGCAGCTCGCAGAGGTCGGTCTGACGGAGCTCCGCGAGGCAGGGAAGCTCGCGGCGCAGAGCGCGAAGGTCGTACAGCATCAGTCAAGCCCTCCCATGGCCGCGAGGAAACGCTGGTCGTTCTCGAAGAAGAGGCGCAGGTCCGGCGTCTGGCTCAGCATCATGGCCATGCGCTCCACGCCCATGCCGAAGGCGAAGCCGCTCCAGGTGCCGGGATCGATGCCCGCGTAGGCGAGCACGTTGGGGTGCACGAGCCCCGCTCCCAGGATCTCCACCCAGCCCGAGCCCTTGCAGACCCGGCATCCGGCGCCGCCGCAGAGGGGGCAGCGCACGTCCATCTCGCAGCCCGGCTCCACGAAGGGGAAGTAGCTGGGCCGGAAGCGCACGTCCGCGCCGGGACCGAAGAGGGCCTTCATGGCATAGGACAGCGTGCCCTTCAGGTGGTGCATGCCCACACCGCGCCCCACGAGCATGCCCTCGACCTGGTGGAACATGGGGCTGTGGGTGGGGTCGATCTCATCCTTGCGGTAGACCCGTCCGGGCGCGAGGAAGCGGATGCCGCCGGCCTCCTCGATGTGCGGCGCAAGGCGCAGGAGGGCCCGCACCTGCACGGGGCTCGTGTGGGTGCGCAGCAACCTGCCCGGCTGTCCCGCCAGGTAGAAGGTGTCGGCGCTGCCCCGAGCGGGGTGGTCCTGGGGGATGTTCAGGCCGTCGAAGTTGTGGGCCTCGGTCTCCACCTCGGGCCCCTCCTCCACGTGGTAGCCCAGGGGGCGGAAGACGTCCACGAGGCGGTCCATGACGCGGTTCAGGGGGTGCAGCGCGCCGTGGGCGGGCAGGGGCGGCGGCAGGTCGGGGTCCCAGCGCGAGGCCAGCTCTCCGGCCCGGCGCTGCGCGGCCTCCAGCTCCGCCTGGCGGGCCTTGAGCCCCTCCTCCCAGGCGTTCTTCAGGGCGTTGATGCCCGCGCCCAGCTCGCGCTTCTGCTCCTTCGGCGCGGCCTTGAGCAGCTCCATCATGTGCGTGGCGTGGCTCCCCTCGCGCCCCACGTAGGCGCCCTTCAGGCGCAGGAGGGCATCGAGGTCCGCGCAGGCGGCCAGGGCCCCGGGAAAGGCGTCGTGCGCCTCCCGGATGGCGGATGGTAGCAGGGTCAGGTCCATGGTCCCCCCGGAATACAAAAGAAGGCCGCGAGAAGCGGCCTTCCGGGTCAGTGCGACAGGTTGTGTCGAGAACTCAGCCCTTGGCCACGGCCACGAGCTTGGTAAAGGCCTCCGGGTTCCGGACGGCGAGATCCGCGAGGATCTTGCGGTCCAGGCCCACGCTGGCCTTCTTCAGACCACCCATGAAGCGGCTGTAGCTGGTGCCGTTCATTTCGCAGGCGGCGCTGATGCGCACGATCCACAGGCGGCGGAAGTCGCGCTTGCGGGCTTTGCGGTCCCGATACGCGTACAGCAGAGCCTTCTCCACGGCCTCCTTCGCGGAACGATAGAGGCGGGACTTGGCTCCGTAGAAGCCCTTGGCGAACTTCAGCATCCGCTTGCGGCGCTGGATGCGCTTAAAACCGCGCTTGACACGAGTCATGGTGTCTCCTTTCCTTGTGGCACTCTTTCGAGGTTTTCAGGCCACGTCGGGGGTGGCGACGGCCACCGGGTGGAACAGGGGTTCAGGCGTAGGGGAGCATCGCGCGGACGCGGCCGAGATCGGCCTGGTCCACCATGCCGCCCATGTCGAGCTGGCGCTTGCGCTTGCTCGCCTTCTTGGTGAGGATGTGCCGCTGGTGGGAGCAGCCGCGCTTGAACGCGCCGCTCGCGGTCTTCTTGAAGCGCTTCGCAGCGCCCCGGTGGGTCTTGAGCTTGGGCATGTCGGGACCTCTCAAGCTTGGGTTGGATCGGACGGGGTTTCTGGCGCCTGGGCTTCCGGCTTGGCCGGGGCCTTCTTCTTCACCTCGGGAGCAATGGGCTTGGGGGCGATCACGGCGTGCATGTCGCGCCCCTCGATGCTGGCGCCCTTCTCCACGAGGCACTTGTCGGCGACGCGGGCAAGCACGGTGTCGATGATGCGGAAGCCGATGTCGCGGTGAACGACCTCACGCCCGCGGAACATCACCACCACCTTGACCTTGTCGCCATCTCCGAGGAACCGGAGGATGTGCTTCACCTTGAATTCGAAATCGTGGTCATCGGTCTTGGGGCGGAACTTCACCTCCTTGAGCACGATGTTCTTCTGCTTGGCGCGGGCCGCATGCTCGCGCTTGGCTTCCATAAACTTGTACTTCCCGTAGTCCATGATTCGACAGACGGGCGGCTTGGCCGTGGGGGAAACCTCCACCAGGTCGAGCGCCTTTGCCTCCGCGATCCTGATCGCTTCCGCGGGGCTCATGATGCCCAACTGCGCGCCGTCCTCGTCGATGACGCGGACCTCCGGCACGCGGATGCCGTCGTTGATGCGTGTCTCTGCCGTTCGGATAGCGGCCTCCCCTCTACACAAGAGAATCGATGTTACCAGCGAACCGCTTGCGCTCCAATGGATTTCACCGAAGCCTGCGGGTGTCCTCGTCCTGGATGCGGGCAAAGAAGGCGTCCAGGGCCATCACGCCGAGATCGCCGTCCTTCCGGTGGCGCACGGACACCGTCCCTGCAGCGGCCTCGCGGTCGCCGAGCACCAGCATGTAGGGCACCTTCTGGAGCTGCGCGTCGCGGATCTTGGCGTTGACCTTCTCGTTGCGGAGGTCGAGGTCGACGCGCAGCCCCAGGGCGCGCGCCTTGTCGCGGATCTCGCCGGCGAAGGCGTGGGTGCGGTCGGTGATAGGCAGGATGGCCACCTGGACGGGCGCCAACCACACGGGGAAGGCACCGCCCGTATGCTCGATCAGGATGCCCATGAAGCGCTCCAGGCTCCCCAGGATCGCTCGGTGGAGGATCACGGGAACACCTTCGGCGCCATCCGGCTGGACGTACGACAGGCCGAAGCGGCTCGGCATGGAGTAGTCCACCTGCAGGGTGCCCAGCTGCCAGGGACGGCGCAGGGCGTCCAGCACCTGGAACTCGATCTTGGGGCCGTAGAAGGCCCCCTCGCCGGGGTTGATGTGGAAGTCCATGCCCGCTTCCCGCAGGGCATCGGCGAGGGCCT
Source organism: uncultured bacterium (assembly GCA_964292295.1). GTDB lineage: Bacteria > Acidobacteriota > Holophagae > Holophagales > Holophagaceae > CAXYVC01. The sequence continues at coordinate 1,431 of CAXYVC010000032.1, read as the reverse complement.
GCTCGGCCCGGTCCCACTGGGCGTCGGTTCCCAGGCGCTTCTCGGGCCGGGTGGAGAGCGCCACCCGCACCTCCTCGAAGCCGAAGGCGGCATAGACCTCCCGGAGGAACACGAAGAAGGCGGCCATCTCGGCCTTCATCTGCTCCGGCGTGCAGAAGATGTGGCCGTCATCCTGGCAGAAGGTGCGCACTCGCGTGAGCCCCTGGGTGACGCCGCTGCGCTCGTAGCGGTGGATGCGCCCGAAGTCCGCGTAGCGGATGGGCAGCTCGCGGTAGCTGTGGCGCTCCGCCCCGTAGATCAGGCAGTGCGTGGGGCAGTTCATCGGCTTCAGGGCGTATTCGCGCTCATCGACCGTGGTGAAGTACATGTTCTCCTGGTACTTGTCGTAGTGCCCGGAGGCTTTCCACAGCACCACATCCAGGGCCTGGGGCGTCACGACCTCGTCGTAGCCGTACTTGACATACAGCGACCGCATGAAGGCCAGGAGCTGGTTGTAGACCACGGTGCCCTTGGGATGGAAGAAGGGCGAGGCCGGCGCCTCCGGATGGAAGGAGAAGAGCCCCAGCTCCTTGCCGAGCTTCCGGTGATCCCGGGCGCGGGCCTCCTCCAGGCGCTGGAGGTGCTCGTCCAGTTCCTTCTGGGTGTGGAACGCCGTTCCGTAGATGCGGCAAAGCTGGGCGTTCTTCTCGTCGCCCTTCCAGTAGGCGGCCGCCGTATGGAGCAGCTTGAAGGCCTTCAGCTTCGAGGTGTTCGGCACGTGAGGGCCGCGGCACAGATCGTAGAAGTCGCCCTGGCGGTAGCCGCTCAGGACCTGGCCTTCCGGGATGGCCTCCACCAGCTCGACCTTCAGGGGCTCACCCATGGCTTCGAAGCGCGCCCGAGCCTCGTCCCGGGAGAGTTCCTCCCGCAGGACGGGCACGGCCGCTTCCGCCAATCGGCGCATTTCCGCCTCGATGGCCACCAAGTCCTCGGGCGTGAAGAAGCTCTCGACCAGGAAGTCGTAGTAGAAGCCATCCTCGATGACAGGGCCGATGCCGACCTTGGCCGCAGGAAACAGCCGCTTGACGGCCTGGGCCAGGAGGTGGGCCGTGCTGTGCCGCAGGATTCCAAGCGCGTCCGGGTCCTTGGAGGTCACCACGGCCACCTGTGCCCCCTCGCGAAGAGGCACGGAGAGGTCCTGCAGTTGCCCGTCCATGCGAACGGCCAGCGCCGCCTCCAGGAGCCGGGGGCCGATGGCACCTGCCAGGTCCGCCCCGGTCGCCCCGGTCGCCAGCTCGCGGATGGAGTTGTCGGGGAGTCGGACGGACATGGGCATGGTGACCTCGTTGAAAACCTGCAGTTTACCCTGGCCTTGGCTGGCCGAACAGGCATGTTCAGATACCAGAACGCCCCCGAATCGTGTAAATGATTCAGGGGCGTTGTAGATATTGA
>CAXYVC010000031.1:0-22964 GCA_964292295.1 uncultured bacterium | reverse complement strand
GCGGTCGGTTCCTACGCGGTGCTGGCCACGGTGCAGGACTCCAACTACGTGGGCAGCGCCACGGGCACCCTGGTCATCCAGAAGGCCCCGGCCACCCTCACCCTGGCGGGCCTCGACCGCACCTACACGGGCAGCCCCTGCGCCGCCACCGCCACCACCAACCCTGCGGGAGTGAACGTCACCTTCACCTACAACGGCCAGCCCGCGCCGCCCACCGCGGTCGGTTCCTACGCGGTGCTGGCCACGGTGCAGGACTCCAACTACGTGGGCAGCGCCACGGGCACCCTGGTCATCCAGAAGGCCCCTGCCGCCCTCACCCTGGCGGGCCTCGACCGCACCTACACGGGCAGTCCCTGCACCGCCACCGCCACCACCAACCCTGCGGGAGTGAACGTCACCTTCACCTACAACGGCCAGCCCGCGCCGCCCACCGCGGTCGGTTCCTACGCGGTGCTGGCCACGGTGCAGGACTCCAACTACGTGGGCAGCGCCACGGGCACCCTGGTCATCCAGAAGGCCCTGCCGGTCCTGACGCTCAGTGTTTCCGGCGGCACCTACGCCGGGCAGGAGGCGAGCCTCACCGCACGCCTCACCGCGCCCAGCGCTCCGGGCGGAGCCCTGCGCTTCCTGGACGGCGACACGGTGCTGGCCACGGTGGCGCTGCAACAGGGTGCGGCAACGCACGTCGTGAAGGGCCTCACGGCAGGACTCCACAGCTTCTCCGTGGCCTATGAAGGCGACGCCAACCTGGCGACCACGCATTCCACGGTCACGCCGTACCAGGTTTCCAGCCCGGTCGTCACCCTGCAGCCGGCGCAGGCGAGCCTGGAGCTCGCGGCGGGCAGCGCCAGCAGCATGAGTCTCCGCCTGGAGGCGCTGGGAACGCCCCAGGGGCCCCTCAGCCTCCACGTGAGCGGCCTGCCCGCGGGCGTGACGGCGGAGTTCTCCGAGGCCACCCTCGACCCCTCCCGCCTTCCGGCCACGCTGGAACTGCGGATCCGCACCTCGGGCTTCTGGCTGCTGGCCCAGAACCTGGCGGGCACCCCCGGGCGCGGCGCGGCCTTCCTGGTCTGCGGCCTGCTCGTGGCGCCCCTGGCGCGGAGGCGCCGCCGCACGCAGATCCTGCTCGGCGCCCTGGCCCTGGTGGCGGGCCTCTTCTCCGCCTGCGGCGGCGGCCACCACGGGAAGACCACGCCGCAAACCCCTCCCGGGAGCTACACCCTGAGCCTCGAAGTCCATGACACCCAGGGCACCGTCCTCGGGAAGACGCCCCTCACCCTGAACGTCCGCTAGACGGGGTGTCCATGTTGTCCCTGCCTTCCCGCAGGAAACCCCGCGCCCTGCTTCCGGCCCTCGTGGTCGGCGCGGCCGGGCGCGCCCTCGCGCGGTAGCTGGCCCGTTCCAGCTCCAGGCAACCTTCAAGGGGGGGCTTTGCTTCGCAAAGCCCCCCCTTGAAGGTCTGGCCTCCGACAGCTCCTGTCGGCCTCAGCTGGCGGAGCCCTCGGCGAAGCGGCGCAGGATGCCCTGCACGAGGCGGGGGAAGAAGGTGCTGGGGCGCTCGGGGAGCACGTAGGAGAAGGCGACCTTCAGCTCCTGCCCCAGGCTGGTGAGGGCCACGCCGTCCACGGCGCCGGTGCCCAGCAGCATCACGGGAAGGCGCGGAGGGAGCGTCTCCAGCAGGCTGCGCAGGCGCTTGCGCGCGTCCAGCCCCGTGGCCTGGAGATGGAAGAGCACCATCAGGGCGCCCCGGGCCACCGCGTCCTTCAGGTCCTGGGCGGTGGGTTCCACCCGCCGCAGCTCCGGCAGCTCGGCGAGCTGGGCGCGGAGCTCTTCCTCCAGGGCGGCGCTTCCGCTCACCAGCAGGATCCCCGGCGCGCAGCCGCCCGGCACCGCCACGGGCAGGGGCGCCCGGGCCGGGATGCGGTCGCGCTCCTCCTCCCGCTTGAGGAAGACCCAGCGGGAGAGAGCCGCCAGGCACGGATCCGTCAGCGCCGGCTGGAAGGCCACGCCCAGGGCGCGGCCCTGCACCCAAGCCACCCTGGCGGGGCTGTCGATGCGGAGCCCTTCCGCCAGGGGAATGGAGACGTTCAGCAGGTCGCCGGGCTGCAGCAGGCCCTCCACGGCCTCGCGGACGTCGCTGAGGCGGACGCCGCTGGTGCTGAGGTTCACCAGGAGGGCGGACCGCAGCTGGAACCTGGGCGTGCTGTAGGTGACCTCCACGCGCCCCACGCGCTCCACCCGGTAGGCGGCCCGCTGGTCCTCGTCCCGCAATTCCGCGGGAAGCGCCAGGCGCAGGGTGCGCCGTCCCTCCAGCAGGCCGAAGCCGAGCAAGCGCGTCCGCGCCTCCAGGAAGCGCCCCGCATGGGGGAAGCGGAAGCGGAGGTCCTCGCTGCGCAGGCCGTACGTGGCCTCCTCGGCGGTCATCGTGGCGCGCACCTGCACGGCGTCCGGCTCCAGGGCCAGGAAGGCGCTCTCGAAGCGCAGGTAGGGCGTCACCAGCAGCAGGAGCTCGTGCTCCTGGCAGGCCTGCTCAAGGACCGGGCGGACCCCCGCCCCGCGGTATGCGCTCTCCCTGGTCATGGGGCAAGGAGAACAGAAAGCGGCGGCCGAACTCAACCCTTGCGGCCCTTCCATCGATGCATTCCATGACGTGCACGGGGAGGCCGGGTGGGAGAGACCCTCAAGGACCGGGAGGCGATCCTTCGGATCCTGGAGGAGGCCTGCGCCCGCCGGGAGATCCTCGTGCTCGCCACCCCGTACCTGCGCTTCGAGAGCAGCTTCGTGGCCGTGGCGGGCAACGAACTCCACGCCCTGGCCACCATGAGCCGGGAGGACGCCCTGTACGGCCTGCGCAGCCCGGAGCTGCGCCTGCGCTTCCCCCGCGACCTGGGCTTCTTCGAGGGAGCGGTGCAGCTCCTCGGCATCGAGGTCCAGGAGAACCGCCGGGTCCTGCGCCTCAGCCTGCCGAAGACGCTGAAGGAGAACGACCAGCGGGTGGCCTACCGGGTGGAGCGCGTGGGGCGCGTCACGGCCACCTTCAGCACCCCCCACCCGGACCTGCTCGCGGGCACGCTGGTGGACCTGAGCACGAGCGGCGCGCGCCTGCACGCGGAGCGCGACCTGCGGGAGGGCGAGCTGCACCCGGGGGACCGCATCGCCGTGACCATCCCCCTCTCGGAAGCGATCCGCATCGAGAGCGGCGCCTGCGTGCGCCACCTGCGGGGCCGCGCCCTGGGCATCGCATTCAGCCCCGCCCTCCCGGAGGCCGTGCGCGAACCCCTCTCCCGCTGGGTCTTCCTGCGACGGGAGGAGGATCGGGAGCGGCTGGCCCGGCGCCTGGAGCGGGGAACGCCCCCGTTCGGAAGCCTCGAGGTCCCCCCCGGCGCCATCCTCCTGGTCAGCTCCGATCCGGACCTGGAGGCCCCCCTGGCCCAGGCCCCCGAGGGCCTGCGGCCCCTCCGGCGCCTGGTCCCCAGCGCCCAGGCCCTGAAGGAAGCCCTCCTGGCCGGCCCCGTGCTGGCCATCTTCCACGTCCAGGGTTGCGTGCCGGAGGAGCGCCGGCGCCTGCGCACCCTCGCGGAGATCGCCCAGCGCCGGGTGCCCCTGCTGCTGCTCGGCACGGGCCTGGACGGCGCCACGCTCTTCGACCTGGGGGGAGAATGGCGCGCCGCGAGCGCCCTGGTGTGGACCCCGGAACGGGCGGGCTTCCTGCGCCGCCTCTGCCAGGGGATGATCCGCCGCCACCTGGAGGCGGGCGAGGGCCCCTTCCCGTCCCGGGACGAGGCCTGAGGCGACCGCCGTGAGCCCCCTGCGCGACTTCCGCCCTCCCGCCGCCCAGGCCCTGGACGGGATGGTCGAGGAACTCTGCACCCGGCGCCATCCCCTGCAGATCGCCACCCCTTACGTGAGCTTTCCCTCCCGCTTCCTGGAGCGCCAGGGCGACACCCTGCTGCTGCGGGCAACCCTGGGGCAGGACACGGCCCGGCACGCCCTGGCGGGCCCCCTCCGCCTGCGCTTCGCCTGGGGCCTGGCCTACTTGGCGGGAGCGACGCGCCTCCTCGCCTACGAACAGGCGGAAGGGCGGCGCGTCCTGCGGATGGCCCTTCCCGAGCGCTTCGTTCCGGACGAGCAGCGCCGCGCCTTCCGGCTGCCCCTGGTGGGCCGCTCCACGGGCGCCCTGGGCAGCGAGGACACGCCCATCCTGCGGGTGAGCCTGGAGGAGCTCAGCCCCTTCGGCGCCGGGGTCTTCTGCCTGGACGCACTCCCCGCGGAGGGCTTCCACGCCGGGCGCCTCCTCAGCCTGAGCCTGGGCCTCGAGGCGGGCCCCAGCTTCACCACCGGCGTGCGCATCCGACACGGATCGGGCCAGGTGCTGGGCCTCGCCTTCGAACCCGCGATTTCCGGGAAGCTGCTGGAAGCGCTCCAGGCCTGGATGGCGCCGCGCCTGAGGGAACTCGCCCGGCGCTGGGAGCGGCGCACGGAGCTGCGGGCGGAGGCCGAGCGCGCGGTCCGTCCTCGGATCCCGCCCGAGGGCCTCCTCGTCGTGAGCCCCCGCCCCGAGCTCCGGGAGGCGGTGACCCGGGCCCTCGAGGGCCTCGCGCCCCTGCGCCTCTGCCCCCCCCCCCTCGGCCCCCTCCGCGCCAGCCTCCAGGAGGCGCCGCCCCTGCTGCTGCTCCTGGACGTGACGGGGGCGGACGGGGAGACCCGCGCGCGCCTGAAGGCCCTGGTGGAGGCCGCGGGCTCCGAGGCCCCCCTGGTGGTGCTCGGCAGCCCCGAGGATCTGGACCCCGCCCGCGCCCTGGCACGGGAGCTGCGGAACGCCCCCTGCCTGGCCTGGCAGCCGGGCGACGCCGCCTTCTTCCGGCGCCTCGTGCAGTGGCGCCTCCGGCGGGCCCTCCAGGAGCGCCAGGCGGATCCTTGACGGATTCTTCCACCCGAGCGACATGGAGCGTATGATCCCCGTGCACATCCCCAAGGAGGATCCATGCGCACCCTCGTCTCCCTCGCCCTCCTGCTGGCCCTGCCCCTCGCGGCGCAGGCCCCGGCCAAGAAGCCCGCCAAGGCCGAGGCCCCCAAGCCCGCCGCCGCGGCCCCCGCCAAGCCCGAAGCCAAGAAGCCTGAGCCCAAGAAGGCCGAAGCCAAGAAAGCCGAGGGCGCCTGCGTGGGCAACCAGGAGACCAAGACCTGCCACCGGGCCGACTGCCGGATGGCCGCGAAGATGAAGGCCGACAAGAAGGTGAGCTTCGCCTCCAAGGCCGAGGCCGAGAAGCAGGGCTACAAGCCCTGCAAGGTCTGCAAGCCCTGACGTCCCCGCCTTCCCGGGCGCCGGCTTCCCGAAGGGGCCGGCGCCCGTCCTCTACCGGGGCATCCCCAGCCAGGCGGCCTCGAGGCCCAGGCGCTGGATCAGCTCGCTGAAGCGCTCCACGGGAAAGCCCATGACCGCCGGGAAGCTGCCGTCGATGCGCGCGATGAAGAGGGCCGCGATGCCCTGGGCCGCGTAGGCGCCGGCCTTGTCCATGGGTTCGCCCGTGGCCACGTACCAGCGGGCGCGCGCCTCGCTCACGGGGTGCAGGTACACCTCCGCGGTGTCCACGAGGCTGTGCACCTCGTCGTCCCGGCGCAGGCAGAGGGCCGTGTGCACCTCGTGGCGGCGGCCCTGGATGAGCCCCAGCATGCGCACCGCGTCCTCCGCGTCCTCGGGCTTCCCCAGCACGTGGTGGTCCACGGCCACGGTGGTGTCCGAGGCGATCACCCAGCGCCCGGGGTTGGCCCGTGCCACGCCCTCGGCCTTGGCGCGGGCAAGGCGCTCCACCATGGCCTCCGGAGCCTCGCCGGGGAGCGGGGTCTCGTCCGCCTCCGGCACCCGCACCTCGAAGGGGATGCGCAGGGCCTCCATCCACTGCCGGCGCCGGGGCGAGGCGCTGGCGAGGATGGGCGGCGCGAGGTTCACGATGGTTTCCATGGGACTCACGGGCGTCTTCTCCACAGGCAGGCGGCCAGGGCCGCCACGGTCAACAGGGCCAGGAGGCTGGCGGTCCAGGCGGCGTGGCGCGCAGGCGTGCGCACCGGGCGCCAGTCCAGGGCCAGGCTGTACGTGTCGCGGGTCATGGGCGCGCCCCAGAGCACCCAGGCGCCGTCCTCCCGGAAGAGGCCCGACCGGCCCGTGAGGGTGGCGCGCAGCAGGGGAAGGCCCGCCTCCACCGCCCGCAGGCGCACCTGGGCGGCGTGCAGGTCCGTGGCCACGCTGTGCTCGAACCAGCCGTCGTTGGTAAGGTTGGCCAGCAGTTCGCCCCCCGCGGCGGCGAGCCCCGCCTGGACGCGCCCCGGGCGCATGGCCTCGCTGCACACCAGCGGGTGCACGCGCAGATCGCCCGCGCCGGGCACGCAGAAGCTGGCGGAGGCGTCCAGCCGCCCGGGCTCCTGGCTCAGGAAGCCCAGGCTGCGGTCCAGCCAGGCCCGCACCGGGGCGGGCCCCGGCATGCGCTCGCCGAAGGCCATGGGCTCCGCCTTGGCGAAGAGGAAGCTGGGCCGCCCCGGCGCCTCCCCGCGCACCAGGTTGAAGGGGCCGCCCTCCGTGCCGTAGAGCCAGGCGATCCCGCGGGAGGCGGCCTCCCGGGGCAGGCGCGGATCCGCCACGCGGTCGTCCCGCCCCAGCACCGAGCTCTCGGGCCAGAGCACGAGGGTGGCGCGGCCCGCCCGGGGAAGCCCGGCCCGCGCAAGGGCCTCGTCCGTCTGCATCCAGCAGCGGGCCTCCATGCCAGGGAGGCGCTGCCCCGCCGGGAAGCCCGGCTGCACCATCACCACGTCCAGGCTGCGGGGGGCCTCCCGGGGCAGCAGGTACCAGGCGCCGCCCAGGAGGGCCAGGACCAGGGGCGCCGCCAGCACCGGCGCGAGGGCTTCCTGGGGCTTCCCTTCGGCCAGGCGCGCGGCGGCGAAGGCGCCGCAGCCCCAGGCCAGGGCGGCCAACCCGTGGGAGCCCAGGAAGGCCGCGGCCCGGGCCAGCCAGGGCAGCCCGCCGAAGGCAGCGCCCCAGCTCCACAGGTAGACGTGGAAGGCCAGCGCCTCCCACAGGACGATCCCGAGGGCCGCACAGAGCCCCGCGGCCCAGGGCCCTCGCCGCCGCGCGCCCCAGCGCGCGAGGAGCGCCACCAGGAGCAGGCCGGCCGCCTCGTAGACCGCGAGCAGCAGGGCCCCCGCGAAGGCCACGGGCAGGGCGAGGTTCCCCTTGGCCGCCAGGGTGGCGGGCACCCAGTGGAAGAGGAGCGCGAAGCCGCCGAAAAGCGCCAGGAGGCTCCACCAGGGGGAACGCCCGCGCAGGAGGCCCTCCATCAGCAGGGGCGGGAAGAGCAGCGCGGCCAGCGCCTCCACCACGCCGTTCCCCGAGGCCGCCGGCCACCGGAAGGCCGCCGCGAAGACCAGCGCCAGTACGCCGGCCTCCAGCAGGCGGCGCACCAGGAGCCCGCCCAGGGCAAGTCCCTTCCGTTCAGGGCTCATCGCGCCCTCCGTGCCGCCTCGTAGCAGGCGATGCCCGCCGCCACGGCGGCGTTCAGGCTCTCCACGCCCAGGATGGGGATGGCCAGGGGCTGAACCCCCGGCGGCAGGGCGGTGCCCCGCCAGCCGTGCCCCTCGTTGCCCACCAGCAGGCGCAGGGGCGCGGAGAGGTCTGCGGCCTCCAGGGGCACCGCCTCCGGATGGCTGCCCTCCAGGGCGTACCAGCGGCCCCCGTCGGGCTCCAGGCGGGCGATGCGCCGCAAGGGCATCAGGAAGGCCGCCCCCATGCTGCCCCGCAGGGCCTTGGGCGCGAAGGGGTCGGTGCAGCCGGGGCCGAGCAGCGCCTCGTCGAAACCGAAGGCCGCCGCGGAGCGCAGCATCGCCCCCAGGTTGCCGGGATCCTGGATGCCCCAGGGCACCAGCACGCGCCGGCCGAGGGGGCCGACGGGCTCCGGGCCCAGCTCCGCCAGCAGGGCGTGCTCCGGCGGGCTGCCCGCCTCCGCCAGGTCGCGCATCAGGGCCTCGCCCAGCTCCAGCTCCGGCACGCCCAGGCGGCGGGCCAAGGGGTGGCTCCCCGCCCCCTCCAGGCGCAGCCACTGGATGGGCCGCAGGCGCGTGCTGCCGGAGACCTCCCAGGCCTCCAGAAGCTTCGTCCCCAGCAGGAGGGTGTGGGTGCGCTTGGCCCCGGAGGCCGCCAGCTGGGCCTTCAGGGTCTTGAAGCGCGGGTTGGCGCGGCTGGTGAGGAGGGTCGGCTGCATGCCTCCAGGGTAGCCCGGCCGGGAAAAGGCTTCCGCGGGGGATGGCAGCGACCACAGAATGGGGGATCGCATCACGATGCACCGGCCACCACCCGCCTTCCCGGGAGTTTCCATGCAGCCCTTTGTTCCCAGCGACCAGAACCTGAAGGAGTTCTCCTTCAGGGCCATCCTCATCGGCCTCGTGCTCTGCATCGTGCTGGGCGCCGCCAACGCCTACCTGGGCCTCCGGGCAGGCATGACCATCGCCGCCACCTACCCGGCCGCGGTGATCGGCATGGCCCTCATCAAGGTGCTCAAGGGCACCATCCTGGAGGAGAACATCGCCCGCACCGTCGGCAGCATCGGCGAATCGGTGGCCGCGGGCGCGATCTTCACCCTGCCCGCCTTCGTGATCAGCGGGCTGTGGCCGCGCTTCTTCACCCCCGGCCACTACCTCACCAGCGGCCTCATCATGTTCTGCGGCGGCCTGCTGGGCATCATGTTCGTGGCCCTGCTGCGCCGCGTGATGGTGGAGGACGCGGAGCTGCCCTACCCCGAGAGCGTGGCGGCCTCCGAGATCCACAAGGCCGGCCAGGGCGGTTCCAGCGGCACCAGCTTCCTCTTCGGCGCCATGGGCCTGGGCGGCCTGATCCAGGTGCTCAACTCCCTGAGCCTCTACGCCACCACCTGGGTGAAGTGGCTGCCCTTCAACGCCACGGGCTTCAAGCTTCTCAAGGGCAAGACCGCCGCGGCCCAGGGCGGCCTCGTGCTCACCAACCCCGGCATCAGCCCCGCCTTCATGGGCGTGGGCTACATCATCGGTCCCAAGCTCGCGGGCCTCACCTTCTCCGGCGGCGTGATGGCCTGGGGCCTCCTGGTGCCCATCATCACCTATTTCCTGGCGCCCGGGCTCGGCCTGGAGAACCCCAGCGCGGACGAGTGGATCGCGCTCTCCCGCCTGGTCTTCGGCGGCATCGTGAAGCCCATCGCCATCGGCGGCATGCTCGTGGGCTCCGGCTTCACGCTCTTCAAGATGCGCAACAGCCTGATCACCGGCCTGAAGCGCTCCGTGGCGGACGTGAAGAAGGCCGCCTCCAGCGACGGCCACGTGGTGGACCGCATCAACCAGGACCTGAAGTTCACCTGGATCCTTATGGGCATCGCCGCGGCGGGCGTCATCACCGCCGCGATCGCCATGACCATCTTCGGCACCGGCTTCCTGGTTGCGGTGGTGGCCGGCCTCCTGGCCATCATCCTCGGCTTCTTCTTCGCCGCCGTGTCCGGCTACCTGGTGGGCATCATCGGCTCCAGCAACAACCCCATGAGCGGACTCACCCTCACGGCCCTCGTGGTCACCGCCCTCGTGATGGTGATCCTCGGCGTGAAGGGCAACCCCGGCATCGCCGCGGTGCTGGGCATCGCAGCCATCGTCTGCGTCTCCAGCGGCGTGGCGGGCGAGATGCTGCAGGACCTGAAGGTGGGCCACATCCTGGGCGGAACGCCCTGGCGCATGGAGCTGGGCGACATCTTCGGCGTGGTGCTGGCCGCGGGGATGCTCTTCCTGCCCCTGGCGCTGCTCCACATCGGCGACATCAACACCGCCGCGGGCAAGGAGATCCGGACCCGCAAGGAAGCCCAGGTCCAGGTGGTGAAGTACGAGCACGACGGCAGCCCCACCGCGGTCGCCAAGGCGCAGGCCCTGGGCCTCCAGGCCGGTGCCGACTACACCCTGGCCCAGGTCGAGGCGATGGGCCCCGACGCCCAGAACGAGGTGCTCAAGCTCAAGGCCGGCTTCGGCAGCGCCGAGCTGCCCGCGCCCCAGGCGGGCCTGATGGCCGACCTCAGCCGCGGCATCGTGGAGGGCCGCATGCAGTGGGCCCTCATCATCGTGGGCATGTTCATGGGACTCGCCTTCGTGCTCATGCAGGTGAAGAGCCCCATGATGGTGAGCGTCGGGATGTACCTGCCCTTCAGCACCACCTTCGCCATCTTCCTCGGCGGATGCGTCAAGGGCATCGTGGAGCTGGTGGGCGCCAAGCGCGGGCTCACCGAGACCCAGAAGGCCAAGGTGGAGAACGCGGGCGTGCTGGTGGCCGCGGGCCTCATCGCCGGCGAGGCCCTCATCGGCCTCGTCTTCGCGGGCCTCGCGGGCGCGAAGGTCGACTTCGCCGTCTTCAAGACCCCCGGCCTCTTCCCCATCAGCCTCGTGATCCTGGCGGTGGTGTCCCTCGTGCTGGTGCTGTGGCCCCTGAAGGATCCCGGCCCGGCGGAGCCCAAGGCCTGACGCGAGGCCGCTCCAGCGAAGGAAAGCGCCCGCAAGGGCGCTTTCCTTTTAGGCTGGAAGGACGAGGTGCCGAATGACCCGCATTCCCACGAACCTGGAAGCCTGGCTCGCGGCGGTGCCCGTGCGGAAGGTCGAGGCGCTGCGGGATACAGAAGGCCGCACGGTGCTGCTGCGCCCGAAGTTCACCTCGCCCGCCCTTCGCTGGCTGCAGCGCCTCCTTCCGCGACCCACCTTCCGCGTGAGGCTGGACGCGGTGGGCGGCACCCTCTGGGAGCTCTGCGATGGGCAGCGCAGCGTGGGCGCGGTCTTCGCCGAGCTGCGCGCCCGGCACGGCCAGGAGGCCGAACCCGTGGAGGAGCGCGCCGGACGCTTTCTGCACCAGCTCCTCCAGGGCGGCTTCCTGGAGCTGCGCCGGAACGGCTGAAGGCCCCCGGGACGGGGGCCTTAGCCGGGACCGCGGAACGCCCCTACTCGATGGGCAGACGGCCCTGGGACATGCGGATGATGGCAGGCACGTGCAGGTCATCCGCCGCATCCAGCTCGGTGCTGGGCGTGGGGCCCTGGGGCAGCAGGCGGGTGGGCGTGGCCACGGGCATCTCCGCGGAGGGCCCCACCGCTGCGGGCACCTCGCCGTAGACGGGGCCGGTGTTCACGTGGGGCGTGGGCACCGGGGCGGCCTCCAGGGAGAGCGAAGAGGGCATGTCGATGCAGAGCGGCGTGCGCTCGCCCAGGAAGCCCGAGGCCAGCACCGTGACCAGCACGCGGTCCTCCAGCTCGGGAGCGTCCACCTGGCCCAGCTTCACCTCGGCGTTGCCGGCGAAGTGGTCCTGCAGGTAGCGCATGGCCGTGCCCACGGCGCTGAATTCCACCTGGCCCCAGTCGGCCATGGCGCTGACGATGACCTGGGAGGCGGGGCCGCGCGCCGCGCGCTCGAGCAGCGGGCAGTCCAGGGCGCGCTGGAGCGCGTCCAGCAGAGCCTCCTCGCCGCGCCCCTGGCCGGTGCCGATCAGGGCCTCCTGGCCGTTGCGCAGCACGGCTTCCACGTCCGCAAAGTCGCAGTTCACCTGGCCGGGGCGGAGGATCAGGTCCGCGATGCCCCGCACGCCCTGGATGAGCACGCTGTCGGCCACCTGGAAGGCCTCCTTCATGGAGATGCGGCGCTCGCAGTGGGCGGCCAGCTTCTCGTTGGAGACCACGATGACGGTGTCCGCCGTGCCGCGCAGGTTTTCCAGCCCCTGCTCGGCCTTCATGGCCTTGGCGGGGCCCTCCCAGCTGAAGGGGGTGAGCACCACGGCCACGGCCAGGGCGCCGATCTCCCGGGCGCAGGAGGCCACCACGGGGCCCGCCCCGGTGCCGGTGCCGCCGCCCATGCCGGCGGTGATGAAGACCATGTCCGCCCCCTGGAGGCTGGCCAGGATGTCCTCCCGGCTCTCCTCCGCCGCCACGGCGCCGCGCTCGGCGTTGCCGCCCGCGCCCAGGCCCCGCATGCTGAGCGGCCCCAGGGGCAGCTTCACGTGGGCGCCGCTCTGGGCGAGGCTCTGCTGGTCGGTGTTCATGGAGATGAACTGCACCCCGCCCACGCCGCTCTGGATCATGCGTTCGATGGCGTTGCAGCCCGCACCCCCCACGCCGACCACGCGGATGTTCGCGCCGGGCAGGTGGACGGGGCTGGGCAGGAAGGGAACCTCGGGCATGGGTACTCCGGTCAGAACAGCTTCTTCAGGCGGTCCACGAGACTCCCGGCGCGGGCGCCGCGCATGGGGCGCTCCTGGTGGTCCCTGGCCTGGGTTTTCACGGCGCCGAGCGCGTTGGTGTACAGCGGGTTGGCCACCACGTGGGGGAGGCCCTGGATGCCCGACACCCGGCCGAGCACCACGCGGGGGCGCCCCAGGATCGTCTGGGCGAGGATCGGCAGGTGGGGCAGCAGCGCGCCGCCGCCCACGAGGTGCACGCCGCCATGGATCTCGTGGACCAGCCCCGAGCGGCCGATCTCCGCCAGCACCATGTTCAGCAGCTCGATGGAACGGGCGTGCAGCACCTCCGCCAGCTCCCGGCGGCTCACGGTGCGGCCTTCCTCCTCGATCTCCACCAGCTCCTCGGCGGGTACCTGCTGGGGCAGCGCGGTGCCGTAGAGGCGCTTGATGCGCTCCGCGGCGCCGATGCCGCCCAGGTGCTTCGTGATCTCCAGGTCCTTCGTGAAGTGCATGCCGCCGATGGGAATCACCGCGGAGTGGAAGAGCGAGCCGCGCATGAAGACGCCCAGGTGCGTGAGCTGCTCGCCGATGTCCACCACCACGGCACCGTTCTCCGCGTCCTCGCGGCTGAGCACCGCCTCGGCGCTGGCGAGGGGCGAATAGAGCAGCGAGGCGCCCTGGAGGCCCGAGAGCTGGAGGGCGCGGGTGATGTTGTCCAGCACGCCGCCGGGCGCCACGATGATGCGGACCTCCGCCTCCAGCGTGTCGCCCACCATGTTCACGGGGTTGCGGATATCGCGCTGGCCCTTGATGTGGAACATCTGCGGAATGCGGTGGAGGACGGTCTCCTCCTTGGCGAGCTTGCAGAGGTTGGTGGCCTGGTCCATCACGCGGTTGCGGTCGGAGAGCGTGATCACGCGGTCCGAGGCGCTGATGGTGATGGAGTCGCGCAGGTTCTCGCCCTTGAACTGGATGCCGTCGACGCTGACGCGCACCCCGTCCACCTTGGTCTGGCCGGCCATCTTCATGGCCTCTTCCAGGGCCCTGGTGACGGCAGCCACGGTGAGGTTGATGTCGGTGATCTCGCCCTGGCGGATGCCGCCCTCGGGGCTGGCGTGGCTCGATCCCGTGACCGTGAGGACACCGGCCTCGTCCATCACGGCCACCACGGCCACGACCTTGCTTGCACCGAGATCGAGACCGAGGAGAACGGCGGGTTGGACCATGCGAGATTCCCTGAACCAGAACTCCGATGATAGCCGCGTCCCGCGCGGCCGGCAGCGTCATTCCGCGGGAAAAAACGAGGGGACCGCGCTTCAGCGCGCCTCGCTGAGGGGCGCCTCGTCCGGTTCGCGGTTGCCCACCACCACGTCGCTGCCCCAGCGCAGGTCGAAGTAGCGCACCTGCGCCAGCTCGGGCTTCCCCGCGTAGTGTTCCAGGAAGAGCGCCTGGAAGTTGGGGATGTTCTGGGCCGGATCCTGCCGGTTCAGGTAGATGGGCGCGGCGACGTTCTCCAGGAAGGCCACGGGCCCCCGGGCGCTCCAGCGCAGCTCCGCCAGGCGCTCGTAGAAGGCGCCCTGGCGCTCCCGCAGGGCCGAAGCCGCCCGGATCAGGCGCACCAGCGCCGCATCCGCCTGGCTCGCGGGATCCGCCACCACGGGCACCGGCGCCAGGTTGCTGGGGGCCAGCCGGTCCAGGAGCACGCCGTCCTCCGCGAGCAGGAAGACGCCTTCGGGGCGGGCCAGCCAGAGCAGGGGCTGGCGCTCTTCCACGACCAGGCTCAGGCGGTCCGGCGGATCCTTGCGGATCAGCAGCCCCTTCACCCAGGGACGGCTCTCCACGGCCTGCCGCAGGCCCTCGGCGTCGAACCAGAAGAGCGGCTTGCCCAGCACCCGCTCCCGGGCCAGGGCCTGGATCTCCGCCAGGCGCTCCCCCCGGCAGCCCGTGACGTTCACCTGCTCGATGACGAGGCGCTGCAGCCCCAGGTAGCGGTGCCCCAGCTCCAGGGCCCCCCAAACAGCGCCGCCCGCCAGCAGCGCCACCAGCGCCACGCGCACCCAGGGAACCCAGGGCCTGCGGATGCGGGTGCGGGAAGGAGCGGACATGGCCCCCCAGCTTACACCGGGGCGGGATTCCGTCCGGACCATGCGATGGCGGCCAGCCTTTGGCTCGGGCTGGCCCGAACTGCGACCCGCACGGCCCGACTGTCGCGGATCCGCAACCGCTCGAAGTCCCGCCGCGTCAGATCCGACCTGTCGGACTCAAGGCAACATCCGGGTTCAGTCCCGCCACAGCTCCACCTCGGTCTCCAGGGCCACGCCGAAGCGCTCCCGCACGCGGGCCCGCACCGCCTCCACCAGGGCCAGGAAATCGCCGGGGGTGGCGGCGCCGAGGTTCACCAGGAAGTTCGCGTGCACCGGACTCACCTCGGCTTTCCCGATGCGCAGCCCCTTGAGCCCCGCGGCCTCGATCAGGCGCCCCGCATGGTCTCCGGGAGGGTTCCTGAAGATGCAGCCCGCGCTGCGCACCCCTCCGGGCTGGGTGGCCTTCCGCTTCGTCCGGAACTCGGCGAGGCGCGCGCGGATGGCGTCCGGATTCCCGGGGACCAGGCGCGCCGTGGCGGAGAGCAGCACGCAGCCCCCCTCCAGGAAGCTGCCCCGGTAGCGGAAGTCACCCGGCTCCGGTACACGCTCCACGCGCTCCCCCTCGGGCGTGAGGTAGCTGAGGCGGGCCAGCACCCGCTCCCAGGAAGCCCCGTGGGCCCCGGCGTTCATGCGCACCGCGCCACCCAGGCTGCCCGGGATGCCCCCCGCCCACTCCAGGCCCGACAGGCCGGCCTCCGCGGCACGATCCGCCAGGGCCATGTGCCCCGCGCTCGCGCCCGCCCAGAGCTCCGCACCGGCGACGCGGGGCTCCTCCCCCAGGCGAAGGCGCAGCACCGGCGTGGCGATGTCCCCCAGCACCAGCAGGTTCGAACCGCCTCCCAGCACGCGGAAGGGCAGGTCGTGGCGGCGGCAGGCCCGTACGAAAGCCTGGGCCTCGCCCTCCGTGGTGGGCTCGAAAAGCCAGCGGCACAGGCCGCCCACACCCAGCGTGGTGAGCCGCGCGAAGGGCAGGTCCCGCCGGTGGGGGATCCTCAGCAGCTCATCGGGCAGGGGCGTCGTCATCCCCCCCAGTATGGCGGCCCTCCAGGGCCAGCAGGCGGGCCTTGGTGGCCAGCCCTGCGCCGAAGCTGAAGCCCCCCGGCCCATCGGAGGCCACCACCCGGTGGCAGGGCACGAGGATCGGCAGGGGATTGCGCTTCACGGCCTGCCCCGCCGCCCGCGCCGCCCCCGGAGAACCCGCCCGGGTCGCCAGCTCCGCGTAGGTGAGCGTACCTCCGGACCGCGTGGCCCGCAGCGCCTCCAGGCAGCGCCGCCGGAAGGGCGGCTGGCCCGACAGGTCGATGGGAAGGTCCACAAGCCCCTCCCGCTCCCCTTCGAGGTAGGCCCGGATATGCCCGGCGGCCTCCCGCACCCAGTCCGGCGCGGCGGCGGAGGGCTCCGGAGGGGTCTCCCCCGCCATCAGAAGCGCCGTGAGCCCCCGCGCGGACCAGGTGATCCCCAGGACGCCCAGGGGCGTCTCGAACCAGAAGGCGCTCACGGCTGCCCCTCGCCGCAGGCAGGCGTGCGCAGCACCTTCGTGGTGTCGAAGCCCTGGGCGCGGGCGGTCGCCAGAAGGGCCTGGACCGTGGCCTCCGGCAGGCCGGGCGTGCGGCTCAGGATCCACAGGTAGCGGCGGTTCGGGGTTCCCACCAGGACGTGGCGGTAGTCCGGATCCAGCGCGAGGATCCAGTAGTCCCCCGAGAAGGGCCAGAAGAAGCGTACCTTGAGGCGGGCGTTCGTCCGGCGGTCCACCACCCAGGCCTTGCCCCGGGCCTCCTTCAGGCGGCCCTCCGGCGTGCGGCAGCGGTTCAGCACGGACACGCGCCCGTCGGGCAGGAGGGCGTAGGTGGCGCTGGTGCAGGCACAGTGCTTCTGGAAGGGGTTGGGCAGGCGGGCCACCTCATACCAGGTGCCCACGTAGCGGGCCAGGTCCACCGAGGCCACCGTGGCGGGGGGCGCCGCCGCCAGGGGCGCGGCGAAGCCCAGGAGGAGGAAGAGGAGCCCGCGTTTCATGGGGGATGGGATGCCGCGGGAGCTAGGATGATTCCATGCGCTGGATGGCCCTGGACCACGGGACGAAGAAGCTGGGCATCGCCTTCTGCGATGCGCTGGAGATCCTGTCGAGCCCCTTCGAGGTGTGGCCCATGGAAGGCGAGGTCAGCCTCGCGCGCTTGGCATCCCTGGCGAAGGCGGAAGGCGTCGAAGCCCTGCTGGTGGGCCTTCCCCGCCACCACGACGGTACGGAGAGCGCCACCGCACCCCTCGCCCGCGCCTTCGGCGAGGCGCTGGCCGCCCGCACGGGGCTGCCCCTGCGCTTTGCCGACGAGCACCTCACCAGCGCCGAGGCGGAACGCCTGCTGGCCCAGCGCGGCGTGAAGCCCAAGGACCGGAAGGCCAAGCTGGACGCCGCCGCGGCCGCCGTCATCCTCCAGGGCCACCTGGAGGAACGAAGGGCCAGGGGCCTGCCCGCCGAGCGCCTGGACTGACGGACGGCGGGCTCCATGCCCCCCTAGGACTTCATGGCAAAGGCGAAGGTCTTCCAGGTGCCGTCCAGCACGAGGCGCGCCTCCCCCCGCGCCTGACCGGAGCGGCAGCGCAGGAGGACCGGCACGCCCTCCTTGGCGTGGAAGCGGAGCTTCGGGCGGGATTCCGGCCACGTGGCGGCAGGCGCCTCGCCCGGCGCGGATCCAGCGCGGAAGTGACAGAGGACGGCACCACCGGGCCCGTCTTCCACCACATCGAAGTCCAGATTGCCCTGGACGCTGAAGCGTGCGGCGAGCATCCAGCTGCCGTCGGCCAGCCGGCGCAGCACGCCCTCGGCGCAGCCGGCTCCCAAGGGATGCTCGGGCTGGACGGCCCGGGCCCGCCAGAGGTCCAGCACCAGCGGCACGTAGGCGCGGGTCTCCTCGCCAAGGCGTCCGGCGTCGGCGGCCTCCACGCCGCCGTTGTAGGCGGCCAGGGCCTTCGACACATCGCCCTGGTACCGATCCAGCAGGGAGCGCAGATGCCGCGCGCCGGCCGCCATGACCTGGGCGGGGTCGGCCAGATCCGTGGCACCGCAGGCCCGGGCCGTCTCCGGGAGGACCTGGAGCACGCCGAGGGCGCCCATGGGGCTCCGGGCCTGACGCGCCAGGCCGCTCTCCGCCCAGGCCACGGCGCGGAGCAGCTGGGGGTCCAGGCCCTCCTTCGCGGCCAGGGCGTCGAGCTCGGCCACCAGGGCGGGCTCCCCGGGGATGGCGGGGGAAGGCATGGCCGCCTTCAGGCAGAGGGCCGCGCAGGGCAGCAGAAGAACCAGCAGCGTGGCGGGCAACCAGCCCGGGCGAGCAGCGGGCTGCGCGGGGTGCAGCAGGTGTTGGACGCGGTCGAACAAGGTACCTCCGAGGGCCGTCACGGCCAGATGAGGGGTCAGGGGACGGACGGCCGCAAGGTCGTCCAGCGCATCGAGGGCCAGGGCCAGGCGCCGCGGTTCGCCAAGGGCCCGGGCCGCCAGATCGTCCGCGAGGTGCTCCCGGAGGCTCCGGATCCGCCGGGAGAGCCACCACACCGTCGGGTGGTGGAAGAGCAGCACCTCGAGGACGCTCTGCAAGAGATTGAAGAGGTAGTCGTGGCGAAGGACGTGGGCCAATTCGTGGGCCAGCAGGGCCTCCAGGTAGGCCTCCGGCAGCCCCGCGAGGCAGGCCGCGGGCAGCAACACCACCGGGCGCCACACGCCGAGCGCCGCCGGCGTGGCCAGGCGCGGGGTGACCTTCAGTTCCACGTCGGCACGCAGTCCCATGCGGAAACCCAGGGACCGCAGGCGGGCGGCCCAGGCCGGGGGGGGCGCCCCCGCCTCGCGCCTCCAGCGGCGCGCGGTGCGCCATCCGCCCGCCAGACGCAGGGCCATGAGCCCGCTCCCGAGGGCCCACGCGCCCGTGATCCACGGGAAGGCACTCAGCAGCAGCTCCCGACCACGGTCTCCCCAGGAGGATGCCACGGGCAGGGGTGCCGCCCCCTGGACGGCCGGTACGGCTGTGGCCATGCCCTGCGCCAGTCCGCCTTCCCAGGCCCCATCCAACCGGTGGATGAAGACGGCCATGGGCAGCGCCAGACAGAGCAACAGAGCAGCCCACGCGAGGGCGTGCTGCAGCCCGGGACGACCCGCCCCGGCCCAGCGCATCAGCAGCGCCGCGGCCAGGCCCACCAGCGCGAGCATCCAGAAGGAGTGCACCAGGGCCCAACCGAGGGCCACGACGAGGCGGGACGCGTCCATCACTTCCCCTTCCGCCCGAGCAGGGTACGGATGCGGCCCTTCTCGTCCTCGGAGACGGCGCCGGCCTTCAGCGCCGCCTGCACGAGCGCCAGCGCGCTGCCGCCGAAGACCCGTTCCAGCAGGTCGGACACGAGGCCCGACTCCATCTCCGACCGGGGATGGGCCGCGCGGTAGACGTGGGAGCGGGAGCTCTCGTCCCGCGCCACCAGCCCCTTTTCATGCATCACCTGCAGCATGCGCAGCGCACCGGTGTAGGTATAGGCCTGCTGGCGGATGAGGGCCGCGTGCACCTCCTTCACGGAGGAGGGGCCCAGCTCCCACAGGATCTTGAGGAGCTTCAGCTCGGCTTCGGTCGGACGCAGGGGTGTCGTGGGGGTCATGGATGTACTCAAGAATGTCTACTCAATCTTGAGTACATTGATCGCCGCGTCAAGGGGCGTTTACGGAAAGGCCCCGCTCAGTCCGCGAAGGGCGTGGGCGAGGGTTCCAGGGCGAGGCACCGCCCGTCGGCCAGACCGCGCCGGGTGCGCGCCTTCTCCAACAGGAGCAGCTCGCCGGGACGCCCGTCCTTCAGGCCCGCGTCGATGCCGATCACGCGCCCGCCGTGGAAGGGCGTCACGGTCTTCAGGGTGGTGTGGCCCACCACGATGCGGGACACGCCGAAGGCCTGCAGCAGTTCCTCCACCTCGGCCTCCGTGGCCTCGGGCCTTCCGGGCAGGGCGCCGGGCAGCAGGCCACGGTACCAGAGGGGACCCTCCGCACCCACAAAGGCCCGGCTGGCGTCGTCCCGCACGTCGAGGGCCCGGCGCAGGGCCGCGTTCAGGGCCTCCAGGTCGCGCCCCTCCCGCAGCAGGGCGGGGCTCGGGCCGCCGTGCACGAAGAGCGTATCGCCCAATTTCAGCATGCCGGGGCAGGCACGCAGCCAGCGCCCCAGCTCGGTGTCGGGCCCCAGGAGGCCCCGCAGGTCGCGCCCCAGGAGGGCACCGCTGCGTGCGTACTTCGGGTTCACGTACCGCAGCTGCCCGCCCAGCACCATCATCTCGTGGTTGCCCAGCAGCACGTGCACGCGCCCCCCGGCCTTGGCGGCCTGGGCCTGGAGGCCCCGCAGGTACCAATAGGCCTCGATGCATTGGGAGCCGCGGTCCATCACGTCCCCCACCACCACGAGGTGGCCCTTCCCGAAGCTCCAGGCACCGCGCGGGTCCACCACCATGTGGGCCCTCAGCAGCGCCTTCATGCTGTCCAGGTTGCCGTGGACGTCGCTGAGGGCGGCGATCCGCGCCGGCGCGGGTTCCTGGACCCGGACGGGCGCGGGGGCCTCCGGGCGCAGCGCGAGCGTTCCCCCTCCAGGCAGGGCCAGGATCCAGGGCTTGCGCAGGCGCGCCTCCTCCACGCGTCCCTGGAGGATCCTCAGCACCTTCGCCTCACGCCCCTCCCAGAGGACGTAGGGACCGTCGTCCTCCGCGAGGGATGCGACGGCAGTCGCCTGGACCCGCGGGAAGAGGGGCGCGGCGAGCCCGAGCAGCAGGCCAAGGGAAAGCAGCAGGGAACGCATCGCGGATCTCAGGCGCGGCCCAGGCGCACCACCCGCTCGCAGCGGGCGGCCAGGGCGGGGTTGTGGGTGACCATCAGGGTGGTGGGGCGCAGCTCCCCGTGCAGGCGCAGCAGGAAGCCGAAGACCTCCTCCGCCGTGTCCGGATCCAGGTTCCCCGTGGGCTCATCCAGCAGCCACAAGGCGGGCCGGCGCACCAGCGCCCGCGCAAGGCCCACCCGCGCGGCCTCCCCGCCGCTCAGGGTTCCCGGCAGGCGGCCCTCGAAGCCCTTCAGGCCCACGAGGGCCAGGAGCTCCAGGGCCCAGGCCAACCCGGCCTCGTCCACGCGGCCCTCGATGCGCAGGGGCATCGTGAGGTTCTCCAGCAGCGTGAACTCGGGCAGCAGGTGGGGCTGCTGGAAGGCGAGGCCCACGCGCCGCCGCCGGTACAGGGCACCCGCCTCCGCCTGGCCCACGGGCACGGCCTCGCCGCCCGCCTCGATGCTCCCGCCCTCCCAGTGGTCCAGCGCGGCGATGCAGTTCAGCAGGGTCGTCTTCCCCACGCCGGAGACACCGACGATGGCGCACAGCTCGCCCGCGGCCACCTCCAGCCCGTAGCCGTCGAAGACGGGGTGTTCGGCGCCGGGATAGGTCTTGTGCAGGTCCCGGATGGACAGCGCCTGACCGATCATACGGCGCCTCCGGCCAGGGCCACGAGACGGCGGTACAGCTCGAAGGTGGCCAGCGCGTCCCCCAGGGCGGTGTGGCGCTGCTCCTCGGGAACCTCGATGCCGAAGTGGGCAAAGAGGGCGCTGCTGCCGAGCTCCTCGAGGGGAAGGCGTCCCGCGTCCCGCAGGGCCGCGGCGACGCCATGGGTGTCCACGAGGCGGTGGCCGAAGCGGGGCTCGAAGGTGCGGCCGCAGGCCTCCAGCCAGGCCTTCAGGAAGTCGCGGTCGAAACCCACGTTGTGGCCCACCAGGGTGATGGGGCGGCAGCGGTGGGGGAAGTGCTGTTCCAGGAAGATGTCCAGCACCGCCAGCGCGGCATCCGGGGCCAGGGCCGCAGCGTGGTGCTTCGCCAGATCGATGCGGTTGACGGCCATGCCGCCGCCGGTCACGTCGTAGGTTTCGTGCCGCAGCAGGATCTCCAGGCTGTGGCGCACGCCCTCGGGACCGCCCACCACGAGCCCCAGGGTGAGCAGGCTGTGGCGCGCGGGGTCCAGCCCGCCGGTCTCCGTGTCCAGGAAGAGGTAGCCGCTCCAGGGTTCGGCATGCATGGTCGCCTCCATCACTCGGCCCTCAGCGCCTTCACGGGGTCCACCGCCGCGGCCCGCCGGGCGGGAAAGCGCGCGGCCCACCAGGAGATCAGCAGCGGGAAGGCCGCCACCGCCAGAAGGTCCAGCACCCCGAGCCGGAAGGGCACGTAGGTGATGAAGTCGTACAGCGAGGCCGGCAGGTGGATGAGGCGGAAGCGGTCCGCCAGCAGGCAGAAGGGCACCGCGATGCCCAGACCCCAGGCGGTTCCCGCCGCCCCGATGCGCAGGCCCTGCAGCTCGAAGAGGCGGCGCACCTGGGAGGGCGTGGCCCCCAGGGCCAGCAGTACGCCCAAGTCCCGCCGCTTCTCGGTCACCAGCAGCACCAGGCTGCTCACGATGTTGAAGGCCGCCACCAGCACGATGAGGCCGAGGATCACCGCGAACATCAGCTTCTCGAAGCGCAGGGCCACGAAGAGGGCGCGGTTCGTGTCGCGCAGGTCGTGGGCCAGGTAGCCGCCGGTCCCGCCGGCATTCAAGCGGCCCAGCACCTCCTTCTTGACCGCGTCGATGGCCTCCACGCCGCGGGTGCGCACCTCGATCATCTCGGCCTGCTCCGTGCGGGCCAGGGCCTTGGCGTCCCCCAGGTGCATGAAGGCCCAGTTGCGGTCGTACTCGCTGATGTGGCTCTCGAAGACGCCCGCCACCCTCAGGCCCATGTACTTCGGCTGCAGCCCGCCGAGGCCCATGTCCACCCGCATGAATCCCAGCACCACGCCGTCTCCGGGATGCAGGCCCAGGTTCTTCGCCAGTTCCTGTCCAACCAGGATCTCGCCCTCCTTCAGGTCGCGCGCGGGGGCGCCGGCCTTCATCACCGACAGGATGCTGCTGGTGGAGGCGGCGCAGGCGGGGTCCACGCCCTTCACGGCGACGGCCTCCGCCGGCGCGGTGGTGACGGTGGGCTTCAGCAGGCCGCGCTCGAAGCGGATGGGGCTGGCCGCCACCACGCCGGGCGTGGCGCGGATCTTGGCCAGGGCGTCCGCCGTATCCGGCAGATCGCCGCCAAGGTGGGCCACGGTGAAGTGGGCGGTGGCCGTGAAGAGGTTGGCCTGGATCTCCTCGCGGAAGCCGTTCATGAGGGCCGTGGCCACCACCAGGGCGAAGACGCCCAGGGCGATGCCGCAGCGGGCGAAGCGCACCATCACGCGCACGAAGGCGCCCTTCTTGCGCGTGCGCAGGTAGCGCTCCGCCACGAAGGCCTCGAAGCCCGCCACGCGCCACCTCCCCTCAGTGCCCATGATCCCCGTCGTGCATGGCCCGGGCCAGCAGCCGGTCCACCAGCTCCCACACCTCCACCAGGGCGGCCAGGGCCACCACCGGCGCCAGCCCCAGAAGGACGCCCCGGGCCCAGGGCCCCGTGAGGAAGGCGGCAGCCCTGGGCCAGGTCCACACCCACTCGGGCAAGCGCACGCGCCCCCCCACGGCGAAGGTGCGCAGCAGCAGCCGCCCCCAGAGCAGGTAGAAGAAGCGCAAGCCCCGGAACAGGGCGTCCAGGAAGGAGGGAAGGGGGGGTCCCGAAGGG
>CAXYVC010000030.1:0-23218 GCA_964292295.1 uncultured bacterium | reverse complement strand
CTCATCAAAAGCGGCCCGGCCCCGGAAGCCGCCCGGAAAATCCAGACGGGGATCTTCGATAAAACCCGCACCCTCCCCGCCGGGGGCCCGGCCTTCTCCCGCCCTGCCCCCCCGCCCGGCGGGTCGGCCCCCCGGGCCCCCTCCGCCACCCTCACCGCCGCCGAGCCCGCCAGCAACCTCGCCCGCTTCGACGGCGTGCGCTTCGGCACCCGTCTCGCGGGCGAAAACCTGGAGGCCATGATCTCCGCCACCCGGGACGAGGGCTTCGGGGAGGAGGTGAAGCGGCGCATCCTCCTGGGGACCTTCTGCCTGAGCCGAGGGCACGCCGAAGCCTTCTACGCAAGGGCCCGGAAGGCCCGCACCCTCGTGGCCCGCGACTTCCAGCGGGCCTTCGAGGCCGTGGATCTCCTCGTCGCCCCCGCAAGCCCAGACACGGCTTTCCCCTTCGCCAGCCGCCTGGACGACCCTGAGGCCATGCACCTCGCGGATCTCTTCCAGGTGGCGCCGGCCCTGGCCGCCCTGCCCTGCCTCGCGCTCCCCGCGGGCCTCGTGGAAGGCCTTCCCGTGGGCCTCCAGCTCATCGGCCCCCGCCTCTCCGACGTGCGCCTCCTGGAACTGGCCTCGGCCTTCCAGGACGCCACCGGCCACCACCTCCTCGTCCCTGGCCCTTAAGCCCGCCCATGCTATGCTTGGCGCCTGAAGCCCGCATGGCGAAATGGCAGACGCGGCAGACTCAAAATCTGCTTTCGGCAACGAAGTGGGGGTTCAAGTCCCTCTGCGGGCACCAGACCGACACGACCCGGAACGCCGGGTCGTTTTTTTGACACCCCTCACAGGCCCGTCAGGGGCACGCGCCGGCCACGGCCGAAGGCCCGCGGGCTCACCTTCAGGGCGAAGGGAAGCTGGCGGCGCTTGAACTCGCTGTTCCGCAGCAGGCGCATCACCCGCGGAATGGCCGCGCGGGCCGTGGCCAGGGCCTCGCCTTCCAGGAGCTCACCCAGGTCCTCCGCCAGGCTCTCGAAGGGGCGGCGGGTCTCCACGAAGGTCGCGAGGATGGGGTCCAGCAGGGCGTAGGGCAGCAGGCTGGCCTCGTCCGTCTGCCCCGGGGCCAGCTCCGCCGTGGGCTTGCGGCGGATCACGCCCGCCGGCACGAGGCCCTCCAGCTCCCGCGCCAGGGCGAAGACCCGCTGCTTCAGGCAGTCGCCCAGGATGCCGAAGGCGCCGATGCCGTCCCCATACAGGGTGAAGTAGCCTGTGGCTGCCTCACTCTTGTTGCCCGTGTTCAGCACCGCCACCCGCGAGCTGCCCAGCAGGCGATGCACGGCGGGCTCGCTGGTGAGGGCCATGAGCAGCATGCCCCGGGAGCGGCTCTGGAGATTCTCGTCGGTCAGGCCGAAGCTGCGCTCCGGGAAGGTGGCCTCCAGGGCCGCCAGGGCGCCGGCGAAGGGCTCGTCCGCGCCCATGACGCGGAAGGGGATGCCCATGGTGCGCGCCTGGACCTCGGCCAGGTCCAGGCTCTCCTGGCTGGTGAAGCGGGTGGGCAGCGCCACGCCCAGCACCCGCTCCGGGCCGAGGCTCTCGGCACCCACCGCGGCCACCACGGCGCTGTCGATGCCGCCGGATAGGCCCACCACCACCGCCTCCAGCCCCTGCTTGTCCAGGTTCTCCCGGAGCCCGAGCCCCAGGGCCCGCCGCAGCCACTGGGCCTCGCTGGGCTCCTGCGGCCAGGGACGGCCGCCCGCCGCCGTGTCCACCAGGAGCACCTCCTCCCGGAAGGGCTCGGCCCCCACCCAGCTCCCGTCGGGGAAGGCCACGCCGGAGCCGCCGTCGAAGGTGAGCCAGCTCTCGCTGCCCACGCGGCTGGCGTAGGCGATGGGAAGGCCGTGACGGCGGGCGTGGCCCGCGAGCAGGCGGCGGCGCAGGGCCAGCTTGCTGGGGATGGCCCAGGCGGGGCTGCGCCCCTCCGGCATCCAGGTGCCCAGGTGGGCGGGGCTGGCGCTGGCGTTGAGGATCAGCGTCGCCCCCTGGGCAGCCAAGTCCTTCACGGGATCAAAGGGATAGCGCAGGGGCCCCGGCGCCAGCTCGGGATCCGCCCACAGGTCTTCGCAGATGCTGAGCCCCACACGCTCGCCGCGGAAGGGCACGAGGGGCTGGAGGCCCGGATCCGCGTCGAAGTAACGGTTCTCGTCGAAGACGTCGTAGGTGGCGAGGATGCGCTTGCGGGCCACGGCCTGGAGGCGGCCTTCGGCGCACCACCACAGTTCGTTCCACAGCCGTCCCGAAGGGCTGGGGCTGCAGGTGCCGAGCACCAGAGGCACCTCCCCCGTGGCGGCGCAGAGGCGGCGGCTCTCCTGGGCGATGCGCGCGCGCAGCCCCGCCTCCCACAGGCGGTCCTCCGCCAGGTATCCCGGCAGGGCCATCTCGGGGCCGAGGCAGAGCTCCGCCCCCAGGGACACGGCACGGGCGTAGGCGGCCTCCAGGGCGCGGCCGTTGGCCTCCGGGTCCGAGAGGCAGGAATTGAGCTGGAGCAGGGCGATGCGCATGGCGCCAGTCTACCCCTGCCCCCTCACCACGCGACGGTCACCCGCGTGCCGCCTTCCGGGCGCCTGGCCACCTTCAGGTCGGCCCCCTGGGCGTTCAGCCACTTCAGGGCCAGGGGCAGACCCAGCCCCGTGCCCTCGGGCCGGCCGCTTTCGAAGGGGCGGAGCATGCGCGCCAGGGTCTCCTCGCCCAGGCCGGGCCCCTCGTCCAGGATCTCGATCCGGCCTTCCGCCACCCGCACCTGCACGCGCCCGTCCGCCGGACTCGCCTGGCAGGCGTTCTCCAGCAGGTTCACGAGGGCCTGGTGCAGCAGCAAGGGGTCGGCCAGGGCGCTCCCCGTTCCGGACACTTCCAGGGAGAGCCCCCGCCCCACGGGGCGGCGGCGCAGCTCCTCCAGGGCCTGCTGCGCCGCCTCCCGCAGCTCCAGCTCCACGCACTCCGGGGACAGGGGCCTGGCCCACTGGAGGAAGCGCTGGGTGAGGCGCTCCAGCGCCTCGGTCTCCTCCAGCAGCGCCGCGGCGGCCTCGCCGTGCCCCGCCCGGGCCAGGAGCTGCCCGTGGCCCTTCAGCACGGCCAGGCCGTTCTTGAGCTGGTGCGCCACGCCGGCGGTCATCTCGCCCAGCTCCGCGAAGCGCTCCCGCAACTGGGCCCGGCGGGCCTCCTGCTCGCGCACGGTCACGTCCTCGAACTGCAGCAGCGCGCCGGAACGCTCGGGCACGGCGATGCGCCGCAGCTCCCAGAGGCGGCGGCCGTTCTCCCGCTGCCAGACGTCCCCCGCCCCGTGCTGAAGCCCCTCCAGGAGCCAGGGATGGGGTTCCAGCACGAAGGCCGCGTCCAGGCCCACCACGCCGGGGCGGACTCCCAGCAGGCGCCGCCCCTCGGCGTTGAGGCCGCTCACCTGGCCCTTGGCGTCCACCCAGAGCAGGCCGAAGGGCAGCGCATCCAGGATGCGCTCGTGCACCGTTCGCAGCTCCCCCAGCGAGGCGGCCAGCTGGCCCCGCTGCTGGAGGCTCTCGGACACGGCGCCCAGCAGCAGTTCCTCCGGATCCCGCCGCATGCGGCGCCTCAGGCGCAGGACGCGGTTCAGGAAGAGGATGACCCCCACCAGCACGAAGCTGGCGGGGATCGCCCAGATCAGCCACGGATGGACGGGGAAGCCCGCCGGGGGCGCGGCGTGGATCACCAGGCGCGCGCCGCCTTCTCCAGCGGGAAGGAGAGGCGGATGTCCGTGGGAATGCGGTCCAGGGAGGCCAGGCGCTGCGCCAGATCCTGCGGCAGCTCCCCATAGCGGGCGATGAAGGCCTTGGATCCGGCGTAGTCCCCCGTGGCCTCGAGCATCAGGATGTCGTGGGCCAGGCTCCGCACCGCCTCGGGCATCCTGGCGGCATCGAAGGCGTACCGGCCGTCCTTGCCCTTCGCCAGCGCGCCCTTCTCCATCAGGTAGTTGAACTGGATGGCGTTCGCCCGCCCGTGGGCCTCGTGGACCCCGAAGCGCACGCTGCGGAAGAGCCCGGCCAGGAAGGTGGCGTACACCTCGTCCCGGAAGCGCGCCGGGTGGAGCCCCTTCTCGATGAGGAAGAGCGTTTCGTGAAGGCCCAGGGTGTCGGCCTTCGCCTCCTCGATGGTGGAGTAGAGCTCCTTCAGCTCCTGGTTGACGGTGGTCTTCACGGCCTGTCCGTCCCGCTGCAGGGTGAGGGTGCCGGGCCCGATGCCGTGGGCGACCTCGTGCACCAGCGTGTGGTTGAAGAAGGCCGCGTGGGTGACGTGCGCCGCCTGGGCGGGCCGCAGCATGGCCTTGGCGATGGGCACCAGGATCTTCTGGAACTTGGCCTCGCTGATGTTCTTGAGCATCACCTTCTTCGAGCCCTTCTGCTCGCGCACCACCTCGTCGTTGGGCAGGTTGAAGGCCAGGGTCTGCACGCCGGGGCGGTTGTCGCCGCCGTTGTAGAGCACCCGCACCACGGAAATGGGCGACTCCATCCCGCGGGTGGCGCCGCGGTAGGCCGCCTCCACGGGGAGTGTGGCCTGCATCTCGGGGATGAAGGAGACGATCTTCGCCAGCTCCCGGGAGGCTTCGTGGTCCCGCAGGGTCACGAAGGCCTCGAAGGCGGCCTTGAAGCCCATCAGCTCGTCGTTGTAGACCTCGTAGGGCCCGATCACCACCTCCAGGTCGCCGTCGCCCAGGTCCATCCAGGCCATGTCGCTGGCGCGGTACTCGTTGCTGCGGAAGGCCTCGGCCCGGGCCTTCAGGTAGGCCGCCAGGCGCCCGTCCTTCGTGGCCGCGGCGGCGGCCTCCAGGTGCCTGGCCGCCGGTTCCAGGAAGTCCCGGTAGGCCTCGCTGTAGGGGACCGCCTTCAGGCGATCGCCCTCCCGCCGCACCACGGTGAAGTAGCTGCTCAGCTCCGCCTTCTGCTCCGGGTGGCTGGCCAGGTAGGCCTCCAGCTCCGCGGCGCCCAGGTCTTCGGGATAGAAGGAAGCGCCCTTGGGCCGCGCCTTCGTGCCCCAGAAGGGTTTCTGGGCGTCCAGGCGGTCCCAGGGCCCGTACATGATGTCGAAGTAGGCCAGGGCGTTCTTCTCCCGCGGGTTGGCGGCCATCGCCTTGCGCCAGGCGGGGTTCTGCTCCGCGACCTGGCGCAGGTAGAGCTGGTCGATGAGCCTGGCTGCCTCGATGAGGTGCTTCAGCACCTTCCGGTGGGCCGCGGGAATCTCGGCGGGCGCCACGCCCACCGAGACCGGGGCGAACTGGTGCACCTTCGCGGCCAGGGATTCCTCCGCGACGGCGTTTCCGGCACCGAGGGCGAGCAGGGCGGCAAGGACGGTGGGCAGCGGGTTCAGGCGCGACATGGACGGGTCTCCTGTCCAGCAGGCTACACCCCTCAGGCGTCTTCCGAGGGGCCCCAGGCGCGGTATTCCAGCAGCAGCAGCAGGCCCGGCAGGGCCGCCGCGGCGCAGATCAGGAAGTAGCCGGTCCAGCCGTAGGCCTTGGCCGCGTAGCCCGCGGGCGCCGCCAGGAGGGTGCGGGGCAGCGCCGCCAGGCTGGTGAGCAGGCTGAACTGGGTGGCCGTGAAGCGCAGGTCGCACAGGCGCATGATCAGCGTCATGTACGCGGCCACGCCCATGCCGAAGCCGAGGTTCTCCAGCCCCACCGTCGCCGCCAAAGCCCAGAGGCGCGGTCCTGTCGCCGCGGGCACCAGCAGCACGAGCACCGCCGCCACCTGGACCAGCCCGAAGGCCAGCAGGGACCGCCGCAGGCTCCAGCGGCGCATGAACCAGGCCCCTGCGTAGCCGCCCACGATGAGGGCGGGCAGGCCGATGCCCTTCATGGCACCGCCGATGGCCGTCTTGCTGAAGCCGATCTCGCGCAGGAAGTTGGGCGCCAGGGAGGTGGCCAGCTGGTCCCCCAGCTTGTAGACGGCGATGAAGAGCAGCGCCCACAGGGCGCCGGGCCTCCCCAGGAAGTTCCGGAAGGGCGCCACCACCGCCTCCCGCAGGCGCCGCGGAGCGCCCGCCACCTCCGGCTCCCGGGCCAGCAGGGTTCCGAGGGGCCCCAGCAGCATGAAGGCCGCCATGGCCAGGTAGGTCACCCGCCAGCCGGCCCGGTCCGCCAGGCCCAGCGCCCCGGCGCTGGCCACCAGGATGGCCACGCGGTAAGCGGCGATGTGGGTGGTGGTGCCCGAGGCCTGGAGCGGCTTGGGCAGAATCTCCGTGCGCCAAGCGTCCGTGGCGATGTCCTGGCTGGCGCTCAAAAAGGCCACGCCGAAGGCCAGACCCGCCACCAGGACCAACCGGCCCGCCGGGTCGCCGAAGGCCAGGACCGCCAGCGCCCCGGCGAGGAGCAGCTGGGTGAGCACCAGCCAGCCCCGGCGGCGCCCCAGGAGGGGCGGAACGTAGCGGTCCAGGAAGGGCGCCCACAGGAATTTCAGGTTGTAGGGCAGCTGCACCAGGGAAAAGAAGCCAATGGTCTCCAGGGGCACGCCCGCGTCCTGGATCCACAGTTTCAGCGTGGAGTCCGTAAGCACCAGGGGAAGGCCCGAGGCGAAGCCCAGCAGGCAGAGGGCCGCGAAGGTCCTGGGCAGAAGGGGGCGCGCGGGGCTTCCGGAATCCATGCCTCCAGGATGCCAGCTCGGAGCGGAAAGGCCCTCAGACCAGCAGGTCCATCGCCGTGCCCAGCACCTCGTCCTGCGCGTCGAGCACCTTCAGGTTCGCCTCGTAGGTGGCGGCGTAGCCCAGGAGGTCCGTGGACTCCGAGGCCAGGTCCACGCCGGACATCCCCTCCGGCGGTTCCCCGCCCTCCTCCCGGACGGAGGCCACCTCCACGCCGCCCTCCAGAAGCTCCTGGAAGTCCACCCGGCGCGGACGGTAGCCCGGCGTGTTCACGTTGGCCACGTTGCCAGCCACGGAGGCGACGCCGAGGGCCGCGGCCCGCACGCCCGACACGCTCGCGCTCAAGGGATCCATCACCGGCCTCCGCGGGGTTCAGGATAGGCCGCCGCCTCAGGCAAACCAGTCCGAACCGCTCTGGAAGTCGTGGCGCTTGGCCTGCTGGCGGCGGTGCCGCTCCAGGGCCAGGTCCACCAGGCGCTCCAGCAGGGCGCCGTAGGGAATGCCGCTGGCCTCCATGAGCTTGGGGAACATCGAGATGCTGGTGAAGCCGGGAATCAGGTTGATCTCGTTCAGGAAGATCCGGCCGCTGGGCCGGTCCTGGAAGAAGTCGACCCGCGCCATGCCGTAGCAGTCGAGGGCGCGGTAGGCGCGGGAGGCACAGTCCCGGACTTCCTCCGCCACAGCCGGCGGCAGCTCCGCGGGGATCACCGCCACGCTCCTGCCGTTCACGTACTTGTCGTAGAAGTCGTAGAACTCGCCAGCGACCTTCACCTCGCCCACCACGCTCACGGTGGGGTCGTCGCCGCCCAGGGCCGCCACCTCCAGCTCCCGCACGTCCAGGCCCTGCTCCACCAGCACCCGCCGGTCGAAGGCGAAGGCCCGGTCCAGGGCCTCGCCCAGCTGCGAGGCCTCCTTGACCTTCTCGATGCCGATGGAGGAACCGAGGTTGGCGGGCTTCAGGAAGAGGGGCAGGCCCAGCGCCAGGGAGCGCTCCAGCACCGCCTGGCGCTCCCGGCCCCACTGTTCCTCGGTCACCCCCACGTAGGGCACCACGGGAAGCCCCTCGGCCTCCCAGATGCGCTTGGTGGTCCACTTGTCCATGGTGGCGGCCATGGCCAGGAGGCCCGCGCCCGTGTAGGGCCGGTGCAGCGGTTCCAGGAAGCCCTGGATCTGGCCGTCCTCGCCCCCGGCGCCATGGATGGCGTTGAAGAAGAGGTCCGGCAGCGGCGTGGCCTCGGCCCCCTGCTCGAGGGGCAGGAAGGGGTAAGCTCCCCGCTCCGGACGCTCCCCGGCGGCCAGGCGCGCGAAGGGATCGCCCAGCACCGTCCACACCCCGTTGCGGGCGATGCCCATGGGCCGCACCTCGAAGCGCGCGGGATCGAGGTGCTGGGCGATGCTCCGGGCGGAGACGATGCTCACCTCGTGCTCGGGGCTCTCACCCCCGAAGAGCAGGCCGACGGAAAGGCGGGGACGCGTCATGGGTCCAGGATGGCACAAGCGGCGCCCTGCCTTGGCTCCCACTGCTACCCTGGACGCGCCGCCCGCGCTGGAGACGCCGTGCTGAAAGCCATCTACCCCGGTTCCTTCGATCCCGTGACCATGGGTCACTGGGACCTCATCCAGCGGGCCGAGAAGCTCGTGGACCGCCTGGTGGTGGCCGTGCTGCACAACCCCTCCAAGCACCCGGCCTTCAGCGTGGCGGAGCGGGTGGACTTCCTGCGGGAGCTCACGGCGCCCTACGACAACGTGGAGGTCACCACCTTCCACGGCCTGCTGGTGGACTTCGCCCGCCAGGAGAAGGCCCAGTGCATCATCCGCGGCGTGCGCGCCTTCAGCGACTTCGAGTACGAATTCCAGATGGCCCTGATGAACCGGAAGCTCTCGTCAGAGCTCGAGACCCTCTTCCTCATGCCCAAGGAGGAGTACAGCGTCCTCTCCAGCCGCATGGTGCGCGAGGTGGGCAGCATGGGCGGCGACATCACCGGCCTGGTTCCGGACATCTTCCAGGAGCGGGTCGCCCGCCGCCTGCGCAACCCCGCGGAGCTGGGATAGGGGAAAAGGAAGGGGCCGGATCGCTCCGGCCCCTTACCGCCCGCCTTGCTTCGGGGCTACTCCTCGTCCGGCGCCAGGCCGGGCACCTTCTTCACCTTCAGGACCTCGCCGCGCTCCTTGACGATGCGGCGGTACCAGTCCTCGGGATAGGCGGGGTGCTCGGGCTGCTGCAGCTCGTTGCGCTCCCGGCGCACGTTGCCGTCCAGATACTTCCAGACCAGCTGCTCGCCCAGCTTGCGGTAGCGGTTGTAGACCAGCTCGCCCTGCTCGGCGGTGTACCTGGTGAGGAAGTCCCGCGCCATGCCGGGGCTCTGCTGGTAGAGCTTCAGCGCCTGGGCGTCGACGTCCGCCTGCTCACCCAGGAAGCGGCCCTCCAGCTCCCGCTGGACCACCTGCACGTCCTGGATCATGTCGCTCCAGCGCGTGTAGGCGTAGTTGCTCACGAAATTGGTGGCCCAGAAGGCGCTGTCCCAGTTGAAGGCCAGCATGCTGCCGCTGTCCTCGCCCCAGTGCCTGGGCACGTCCTTCACGCTGCAATACACCGGGAAGTAGCAGGTGGTGTAGGTGTCGTCCACGCCGAACCACAGCACGCCGCCCACGGGATCGGGC
The DNA here is from genome assembly GCA_964292295.1 of uncultured bacterium. Taxonomy (GTDB): domain Bacteria; phylum Acidobacteriota; class Holophagae; order Holophagales; family Holophagaceae; genus CAXYVC01. The sequence continues at coordinate 13,912 of CAXYVC010000030.1, read as the reverse complement.
AGCCACGCGCGGCTCTGGCTCACGTAGGACCAGCCGGTCTGCTGGGTGGAGATGGCGCGCTCGTGCACGTAGTCCTGGCCGTCCACCTTGAAGCCCATGGGCCGCCAGCGGTAGGGGGCCTTGTAGGGGCCGGCGCCCACGTCCTGCGTCATGTCGAAGTCGGTGCCCTCGTAGTGGTCGCGCATGAGCTCCATCACGTCGTGGGCGTCCAGCTTGCGGTCGGGCTTCACGTAGAGGGGCATGGGCTTGGCGCCGGGCACGGCCTTCACGAAGTCCATGCTCACGCCCGCGCCCTTGGCGGCGCGGTTGAACACGCTCCACACCCGGGCCTCGCAGCCGCGCAGCGAACCGAAGGTCAGCGGCGCGTAGGTGTCGGCGAAGCTGAAGTCCTTGTCTTGGCCCTTGAACCAGCCCTTCTCGCGGGCGAAGGAGATCACGTCCTTGCTGTAGAGGCAGTTCTGGGGGTCGTTCAGGGGGAACTGGCGGATGCGCGCCTGGTTGGCGTGGGCGGCGATGGCGCCGTCGGGGATGCGCAGGGCCACCCACAGGGCGCCCTTCTGGCCCTTGCCCTTGGGGACCATCTCCATCATCCAGACCTCGTTCTTGTCCGCGATGCTGAAGGTCTCGCCGCTGCTGGCGTAGCCGTACCGGTCCATCAGGTCCGTGATGACCTGGATGGCCTCCCGCGCCGTGCGGGCGCGCTCCAGGCCGATGTAGATCAGGCTGCCGTAGTCCAGGATTCCGGTGCCGCCCGCCAGCTCCTTGCGCCCGCCGAAGGTGGTCTCGCCGATCACCACCTGGTGCTCGTTCATGTTGCCCACGCGGGTGTAGGTCACCGGCGCCTCGGGGATCCGGCCCAGGTATTTGCCCGTGTCCCACTCCACCACCTCGCGGAAGGCGCCCTGGGCGTGGTGTCCGCCCGCCTTGTGGTACAGCGCCCCGTACAGGGTGTGGCTGTCCGCCGAGTAGGAGACCATCGTGGAGCCGTCCTTGCTGGCGCCGCGGGTCACGAGGATGTTGCTGCAGGCCACCAGCTGGTGGACGAGGGCGGAGGCCACCACGGCCGCAGCCACGGTGAAGGTGCGGAATAGGGTCATGGATCCGGTCCTTTTCTGGACCATCGCAACGTGATGGTCTGATCGAGCATACCGGGGCCCCCCGGCCCATCCAAGCGTCCCCGGGGCCAGGGGTGACCCCTCCGGGGCGGCTATGCTTCCGGAAGCCCCGGAGGTGTCCGTGAAGCCCCTTCTCCCCGCCTGCGCCGCCCTCTTCCTGGTTGCCGCCCCCGCGGCCCGGGCCTGCACCACCGCCGTGATCTCGGGCAAGGCCACGAAGGATGGCCGCCCCATCCTGTGGAAGAACCGGGACGCCTCGGACCTCCACAACCAGGTGGTGTACCGGGAGGACGGACGGTACCCCTACCTGGCGGTGGTGAACCGGGGGGACCGGGCCGCCCTGCAGGTGTGGTCCGGCATCAATGCCGCGGGCTTCGCCATCATGAACAACGCCAGCTACAACCTGGCGACCGACGGCGACAAGACGGTGATGGAAGGCGCCTTCATGAAGCTGGCCCTCCAGAGCTGCGCCACGGTGGAGGACTTCCAGGAGCTGCTGCGCCTCACCGACGCCGGCGGCCGGGAGGTGGCCGCCAACTTCGGGGTGATCGACGCGAAGGGCGGCGCCGCCTACTTCGAGACGGACGCCAGGGGCTTCCGCCGCTTCGACGCCGCCGGGGCGAAGGGCGGCTTCCTGGTGCGCAGCAACTACAGCCACAGCGGCCGCAAGGGCGCGGGCACGGGCTTCCTGCGGGAGGCGCGGGCCCAGGCGCTGCTGGAGGGCCTCCAGGCCGCCGGCCGCCTGGAGGCGGGCCCCCTCCTGGCCGAGGTGGCCCGGGATACCGCCAATGCGCACATCGGCTCCTTCCCGGCCCAGACCCGGAAGGGCTTCGCCCCCATCCAGGACGCCATCAGCCGCGGAGAAAGCTCCCATGCCTTCCTGGTCCAGGGCGTGCGCCCCGGGGAGGCCCCGGAGCGCAGCACCGCCTGGGTGATCCTGGGCCTGCCCGTGACCGGCGTGGCCGTGCCGCTCTGGGTGGCCGCCCGCAGCGTCCCCGCGGAACTGGCCGCCGGGCCGCAGCTGGCCCCCATGAACGCCGCCTTCGACCGGGCGAGGCGCCACCTGTACCCCGAGCGGACCGGGGACCTGGCGCGCTACCTGGACGCCGGGCGGCTGTACGACCCGGCCAGCGGCCTGCTCGCTCCCTTCCTCGCCCGGGAGGCCGCCAACCTCGCCGCGGTGGAGGCCGCCCTGTCCGCCCCGAAGCGGCCGGACCTCGCGACCCTCCAGGCGCGCCTCGCCGCCGAGACCCTTCGCGCGGTGCGCGAGGCCCTGGCCGCCCGCCAGATCCCTGAAGCCTGACCCCTCTGTCGAGACACCTGTTCCCAGGAAGCCCGGCGCTTCCCCCACGAAAGAAGGCCCATGCTCCCCCTGCTCCCCCTTCCCCTCCTGCTCTGCCCCGCCCAGGTGCAGGCCGCCCCTCCCGCCCCGGCCGCGGTGGACCGGGAGCTGGCCTTTCCCGGCCACGGGGGCTTTCCCCTGAAGGGCTCTGTGCGGCCCGGCGGCACCCATCCCTTTTTCGCGGTGCTGGTGGCGGGCTCGGGCCCCACGGACCGCGACTGGAGCAATCCCCTGATCCGGGACCCCCGCAACGGCACGCGCATGGAAAGCCACGGAGGGCGGGACTTCGCCGCCTGGCTGGCCGCCCGGGGCATCGGCAGCCTGCGCTACGACAAGCGCTTCCTGGGGAGCCGGGACCCCAAGCTGGACATCAGCCTGGACGCGCAGGTGGGCGACATCCGGGCCGCCCTGCGCGCCGCCCGCGCCCTCCCCGAAGCAAAGGGCAAGCGCATCCTCCTGGTGGGCCACAGCGAAGGCTCCGTCCTCAGCCTGGTCGCCGCCCAGGATGCGGACGCCCTGCTGCTCCTGGCCATGCCCGCCCAGCCCATGGGGCGTCTCATCCAGTCTCAGGTGCAGGCCCAGCTCGCCGCCGTGCGCGCCCAGCTTCCCGAGGGGAGCGAGGCCGCCAATCTCGCCCACCTGGAGGCCACCCTCAAGGCCATCCGGGAGCGCAAGCCCGCGCCCACGCCCGGCCCCCAGGTCTTCCCCGGCGTGCGGGCGCTCTGCACGGGGCTTGCCGCCCCCGAGAGCCAGGAGTTCCTGCGGGACACCCTGGACCTCGACCCCTGGGTCCTGGCCGCCCGGGTGCTCGTGCCCTGCGCCGTGGCCTGGGGGGACCGGGACGTGCAGGCCCGCCGGCCCGCCCAGGTGCCGGCCAGCTTCCCCGGGCGGGTGATCGACCTGCCCGGCGCCAACCACGTCCTGAAGCAGGAGACACGCCCCCTCGAGCAGCTCAACGGCGGCACGGCCCTCTCGGCCTACGGGGACGCCACGCCCATGGCCGACCTGAAGCCCCTCGCCGCCTGGCTGGAGGGCCTCGCCCAGCCCGCCCGCTGAAGGCCCCTGCCCGCCGGGTGGTAGACTTCCCGTTTTCTCGCACGGAGTTCCCATGTTCAGTCTCGAAGGCAAAGTCGCACTCGTCACCGGCGCCAGCCAGGGCATCGGAGAAGTCATCGCCCGTGAGCTGGCCCGCCAGGGCGCCACGGTGGTCTGCGCCAGCCTGCCCATGACCGAGGCCGACCTCGCCCGCGTGGTGGCCGGCATCAAGGCCGAGGGCGGCAAGGCCGACCACGTGCTCATCGACATGCGCGACGGCGAGAGCGTGCGCGCGGCGGTGGCCACCACGGTGGAGCGCCACGGCGCCCTGCACATCCTGGTGAACAACGCCGGCGTCACCAAGGACAAGCTGATGATCCAGATGAAGGAGGACGAGTACGACTTCGTGCTGGACGTGAACCTGAAGGGCGCCTGGCTGGCCACCCAGGCCGCCGCCAAGCCCATGATGAAGCAGCGCTGGGGCCGCATCATCAACATGGCCAGCGTGGTGGGCCAGATGGGCAACGCCGGCCAGAGCAACTATGCCACCTCCAAGGCGGGCCTCATCGGCCTCACCAAGGTCACCGCCCGGGAGCTGGGCAGCCGCGGCATCACCTGCAACGCCGTGGCCCCCGGCTACATCGCCACCCCCATGACCGACAAGCTGAGCGACGAGGTGAAGGAGGGCTTCAACAAGCAGATCCCCCTCGGCCGCATGGGCAGTTCCGCGGATATCGCCGCCGCCGTGGTCTTCCTGGCCACCGAGGAGGCCGGCTACATCACCGGAGCCACCCTCCCCGTGAACGGCGGCATGCTGATGCCCTGAGACACCAGGCTTCTGCTAAACAAAGCAAGGGGCGGCTTGAAGCCGCCCCTTGTTCTAGGCCGGTCCGGCTCCCGCCGTCCCCACCCGGTGGATGTCCGCCGGGTGGTGCACGGTGCGGGCGTAGCGCACCGCCGCCGGCCCGAAGGCCATGGCGTAGACCAGGACGTGGTCCTCGGGCAGGCCCAGGCGCACCCGGGTCTCCGGCAGGAGCTCCACGAAGGCGCGCTTGGCCAGGCCGTCCCACACCGTGCCCACGCCGTGGGCCTGGGCGAGCAGGTCGAAGGTGGCCAGGGCGATGAAGCCATCCACCAGGGGCGCCGGGGCATCGGCGGCGGCGGAGGCCACCAGCAGGTGCGGCGCGCCCCGGAAGAGCACGTCCACGCCCTCCTCCTCCCAGAGGCGCACGAAGTCGCCATACATGGCGTGCGTCTCGGGCAGGCGCCCCTCCCGCACCATCCGGCCCAGGGCCGCCATCACCTCCCCGCGGAAGGCCGCCATGACCTCGCGGTCGTCGATCACCGTGAAGCGCACCGAGCGCGCGTTCACCGCCGTGGGGGCCTGGATGGCCACGTCCAGCAGGCGCTGCACCAGGGCGGGGTCCAGGTTCTCGTCCCGGTAGCGGCGCACGGAGCGGCGCCCCTGCACCAGGGTCTCCAGGGCCTCTGGATCCGGGAAGCTCCCGGCCAGGGGCCGGCTCGCCTCCGGATGGTTGCCGTGGATGGAGATGGCCCCGCCCGGGCAGACGGCAAAGCAGTGCAGGCAGCGGAAGCAGCTGGCCTCGCGCTCCGGCGCCAGGACCGGGCGCCCCTCCCGCAGCTCGAGGATCTTCCGGGGACAGTCGGCCACGCAAAGGCCGCAGCCGGTGCAGCGGTCGGCCTGGAGCTCAAGCATGGGCATCCTCATCCTCCTTCTTCGCCAGTTCAAAGCCGTCCCGGAAGGCCTGCCCCGCGACGTCCCCCAGGCGCCAGTAGCGGCCGTCGCCCGTCAGGACAAGGGGATCCATGCGCTGGAAGTCGGGTCGTCCTTCCGACAGACAGGCCTCGTCCCCGTAGGCCGCCACCACTTCCCCGATGAAGAGCGTGTGCGTCGGCAGCTCCAGGGTCTGCACCAGGCGGCAGTCGAAGTTGAGGGGGCACTCGGCGGCCATGGGCGCCCCCGTCTCGCCCCTGAACAGCGTGAAGTGCGCCGCCTTGTCCCGGTCGCGGCCGCTCACCACGCCGCAGTAGTCCGCCAGGGCCGCCTGCCCGCCCCTCGGAAAGCCCAGGCTGAAGCAGCCCGCCGCCTGCACCGCTTCCGCCGTCAGGCGGCTGGGGCGGATGGCCACAGCCAGCAGGGGGGCGCGGCATTCATCTGGGTCACCCAGCCCGCGGCCATGAAATTGGGGCGCCCATCCTGCTCGCTGCCCACCAGGGCCACGGGCATGGGCAGCATGGGCACCGCGCTCAGGCGCAGACCCGGGCGGGCTGTCGGTGTCGCTTCGGAAGGATGCGTGGGGGAGGACATGGGAACTCCATGGAAAGGGGGCCGAGCAGGCCCGGAGCCTCGGAGAAAAACTTGGTTGCACAAGCAAGAGAGGCACAAAAAAAGGGGGACTCAGCCGCCCTCGAGCACCCGGGCGGCGGCGTAGACATGCTCCGTGAGGGCGCAGGCCTTCTCGCCCAGGAGGCCCGCGGTGCGCGCCTGGGTGGCGGCCCAGGCCTCCTGGAGCACGGGGCCGAGGGCCTGGCCGGCCTCCGTGAGCTCGATGTGGGTGGCCTTGCCGCAGCTCTCGCGCCGCAGCAGGCCCTTGGCCTCCAGCTTCTCCACCAGGCGCGTGACGGTGCTGGGGCTGAGCATCATGATCGCGGCGATCTCCGAAGGCTGGACGCCCGGCTGCCGGTGGACGGTCATGAGCACGAAGGCGGGGCTGGGCGCCAACCCCGTGGGGGCGAAGGCCTCTTCCGCCAGGCGCGTGATGGTCCGGGCCAGGGCGTTCGCCGCATAGAAGAGGCAACGGCAGTAGGGGTGCTCGGACTCGGCCATGGACCCGAGCCTAGCAGGGGTCACTTGTATGCACAAACAACAAGATTGCGCCTACCCCGGATGATGCGGTTCCGGCCAGCCTCCCTCGGCAGAGGGAGGCGTGGAGCGTGTCCGGGCCAGACCGTCCCGGGGACGGAGCTGGCCCGGATCGCGCGCCGGAAGCGCTCGGATGCACAGCGCCCGGCAGGGACGGGGCTCACCCAACTGCAATACCCGGGTCTACAGCAGATCCCGCAGCACCAGCTGGGCGGTCCACGTCTTCCCGTCCCGCTGCACCTTCAGGATGACCTTGCGGCCCGGCTCGGCGTGCTGGGAGAGGTCCCGGAGGCGGGCCCCGCTCCAGCGGGCGATGTCTTCGTCCTCGATGGCCAACAGGCGGTCCCCGGCCTTCAGGCCGGCCTCCGAAGCCGGCGACTCCGGGTAGACCTCCAGCACCCGGGAGACATCCGTGGCGTCGCAGCGCAGCCCCGTCATGCTCCAGCGGTCCGGCCGATCGTGGTCGCCGTTGGGCTCCAGGTGGATCACCTGGGCGCGGTTGTCGAAGGTGAGGTCGAAGCGCGCCAGGAAGCCCATGTCCCACGTTGCCCTTCTCCACGGGCCCGAGGGTCTCGGCCGCGGTGGGCGTGAGGACGTTCACGCCCACCACGTATCCAGGAAGAAGCGGAAGGGCCGCGGCCCCGACGCCCCGCCAGGCGCCCTGCTAGCGCCGCTGCACCAGCACGACCCCCAGCAGGATCACGCCCATGGCCAGAAGCATGCGCGGAGTCAGGGCCTCGCCCAGGACGCCCGTGCCCAAGAGCACCGCCACCCCGGGGGTGAGCACGGCGTAGATGCCGTAGCGGCTGGGGGGCCAGCGGCGGCTCAGGGCCGCGAAAGCGGCGTAGGAGGCCAGGCTCGGCACCCCCGCCAGGAAGGCCAGGGAGATCCACACGGAAGGGGAGGGTGCGGCGTGGCAGAAGCCGGGGCCGAAGGCGGCCACCAGCGAGGCCCCCAGCCCCGAGATGCCCATCTGGAGGGCAAGCACGGCAAAGGTGCCCCCCTGCAGCGCCCGCCGCCGCTGGAGCTGGGATCCCAGCGAGAAGCCGAAGGTGGAGGCCATCATCAGCAGGAAGCCCGTCCAGTGGATGCGCACGCGGTCACCCGGCAGCAGGAGCAGGGCCACGCCCAGCAGGCCGAGGGCGAGACCCGCCCAGGCACGGGGAGCGGGGCGTTCCTCGGGCAGGGCCAGGAGCACGATCCACAGGCTGATCGTGGCGTTCAGCAGCCCCGCAAGCCCCGTGCTGAGAGTGCCCTGGGCAAGGGCGGTGCAGAGGTTCGGGGCGAGCACCAACAGCAGCCCCGTGCCCAGGATCCAGGGCCAGCGCTCCAGGGGCGGCCAGGCTTCGCCCCGGGCACGGGCCAACACAAGGGCCCCCGCCGCGGCCAGGAGGTTGCGCGCCGCCACGAGCCCCGGCGCGGTGAAGCCCTTCAGGGCCCCGTGGATGCCCAGGAAGGTGGAGCCCCAGCCCACCGCGACCACGAAGAAGAGGAACCAGGCCATGGGCTTCCTTCTAGTCCAGATGCCGGCGGGCGTGGGCGTACAGGGCCGGCCACAGCAGCGCCAGGGCCTCCTGCACCAGCACGGGCAGCAGGGGCCGCCCGCCGCCCCTCCGCCACAGCTGCTCGGCCCCCCGCAGGGCACCCACGAGCAGCCGGGCCTCCAGCTCGGCACGGCGCTCACCCTGGATGCCCGCGGCCCCCCAGCGGAGGAAGTGCGCCGCCAGCCGCGCCACCAGGGCCTCGTCCAGGGCGGCCCGGCGGGCCCGCAGGCGCGACTCCCGCTCCAGGGCCTCCAGGAGACGGAGCTGCAGGCCGCGATCCTCCTCCTGCAGGCGCGCCCAGGCGAGGCAGGCCTCCGCCAGGCCCGCCTCGTCCACCATGCGCCCGAAGGCTTCCAGGCGCTCCGCGTGCTCCGGGAAGAAGAGGTCCTCGGGCTCCGGGAAGGCGCGGGAAAGGCTGCGCAGGGCAAGGCCCGCCGCTTCCGCCAGCCGAGGGTAGTCCAGGGCCCCGAAGCCGTCCTGTTCCAGGCGCGCAAGGGCCCGCTCCAGCAGCTCCCGCCGCTGGTGCCGCTGCCGAGCTGAGCGCCGTCCCTCCATGCCTCCATCGTACCCGGGCTTCATCCCCGCCCCGGGCGCGCCGAAAACGGGAGCATGCCCGAACGCCGCATTGGACGCCCCCCCAGCCGCCAGGCCCTCCTGCTGCTCGGCTTCCTGTGCGGCGGCTGCGCCCTGCTCGCCCTGGCCCTGGCCCTGGCCTTCGGGTCCTTGAGCGCCTTCGACGCCACGGGACTGGCCACCGCCAGCCGCACCCTGAACCAGTTCACGGCGGTGGTGCTCACGTGCATCGCGCTGATCATCCCCCTCACGGCCAACCTCTACACGCCGAAGCTGGTGCGCCTCTACACCACCCACCCCATCCTCGCGGCGGGCCTGGTGCTGCTGCTCCTCAGCCACACCCTGGCCTTCGGCAGCAGCCTCTTCCCCAAGGGCAGCGCCACGGCCCGCGCCCTGGAGCTGGCCCTGGCCCTCTGCTTCCTGCTGGTGATGGCGGGCGCCCTTCCCTTCCTCTTCGCCATCAGCCAGTTCCTGCGCCCCAGCTACTTCGTGCCCATGCTCACCCGCAAGGGCATCCACAGCCTGCGCCTGCTCGACCGCAGGCAGAAGGAGGGCGCCCGGGCGGACGTGTTCGAGACCGTGGACGTGGTGACGAACCTCGCCCTCACGGGCATGGGGCGCGGAGACCGCCAGCTGGTGCTTCTCTCCCTCCAGTCCTTCCACGCCCTGCTCATGGAAGTGATCGGCACGGGCATCGGGGGCGCCCAGGGGTGGCGGGCACGGGATCCGCGCTTCGTGCCGGGCCTGGCCCGGGAGGGGCAGGAATACCTGACGCGCCACCAGGTGTGGCCCGAAGCCTACCTGCTGGCCCAGATGCTGAAGGTCATGGAGGTGGCGACCCGCCGCCAGCACGAGCTGCTGGCGGAGCTGGCGGGGCACCTGGTGGAATCGGCGCGCCTGGCGGTGGCCCTCCAGCGGGACCAGGTGGTGGAGCTGCACCTCATGGCCTTCAACACGCTGATGCGCGAGGCGGTGGAAGCATCGGACCTGCGGCGCTTCCAGAACCTCTCGTACCACGACCGGCTGCTCATCGAGTGCCTCCACGCCCATCCCGAGCGCATGAACGGCGCGCTCATGAGCCTGCTGCACTTCGCCCGCTCCGCCCGGCGCAAGGGGCTCGCCTTCGCCTTCGAGACCGTGGTCTACGACCTGGGTGAGCTGGTGCTCAGCCTCGGGCGCCTGGACTCCTCCAGGGCCCTGGAGCTGCTCCAGGTGTGGGCGGGCCCGCTGTGGCAGGAGTGCCTGGAGGATCCCGAGCTCCAGAAGGCGGGCTGGAAGGCCCTGCTGCGCGCCCACTGGGAGGCGCGGGCGGCCGGGATGGAGGCCCTGGCGGAGGCGATCCGCTGGCGCTTCCTGCTGGACGCCACCATCCACCGGGAGCGCCTGGAGGCCCTGCTGGACGAGAACCGCGCGCTGCACTACGAGTTCAACGACCGGCTGATGCGCTTCGCCCACCTCTCGGAGGCCGCGGAAGGAGCGGCCCGCGCCTTCGCCTGCGAGGGCGAGCTGACGGGCCCGGCCCAGGCGTGAGGGAGGGGCCCGCTATCCTGGAGCGGATGTTCGAAGCGCTGCGCCTCCAGGACACCCCCATCGCCCCCGCCCTGCTGCTGGCGCCCATGGCCGGCGTCACGAACGCGCCCTTCCGGCGCCTGCTCTCCGACTTCGGCGGCTACGGCGCCCTCACCACGGAGATGCTCTCCGCCACCGCCTTCCTCCAGGAGGACGTGTGGGCTTCCCCCTTCACGAAGCGCAGGCCCTGCGAAGGCCCCGTGATCTACCAGTTCCGCGTGTCGGGCACGGAAAACCTGGAGGCCATGGTGGCCAAGGCCCTGGAGCTGGCCCCCACGGCCATCGACCTGAACCTGGGCTGCCCCGCCCCGAAGATCCAGCAGCAGGCCTCCGGCGCGGCCCTGTGGCGGGACTTCCCGCGCCTGGGTGAAGTGCTCGCGCGCCTCCGGAAGGCCTATGCGGGCCCCCTCACCGTGAAGTGCCGCCTGGGGGACGCGGCGGAGGACTGGCGCACGCCCTTCCGGGAGCGCCTGCGCCTCTTCGAGGACAGCGGCGTCGACGCCCTGACCGTGCACCCCCGCTTCAGCGACGAGAAGCTCAAGCGCCGCGCCCGCTGGGAGCTCTTCCCCTGGATCGCCGCCCAGACCCGCCTTCCGGTCGTCGGCAACGGGGACGTGTGCGCCCCCTCGGACGTGGCCGCGCATCAGGATTCCTTCGCCCCCCTGGCGGGCCTGATGCTGGGCCGCGTGGCCGCGGTGAGGCCCTGGATCTTCCGGGACTTCGCGGGGCTCCCGCCCGTGGAGATCGACCATGCGGAGGTCTGGGAACGCCTGTACCGCTACACCCTGGAGGACATGCCCCCCGAGCGGGCCTTCGGCCGCCTGAAGGAGTTCACCTACTACTTCTCGCGGAACTTCTTCTTCGGCCACGACCTGTGGCGCGGCATCCAGAAGGCGGACGACCCGGCGGGCCTGCGCGAGGCCGCCCTGCGCTTCCTGGAGGCCAGGCCCCGCCTCAGCGCCGGGAGTTCCTTGAACTGGGCCTAGCCAAACCGCATGCGGGAAGCGGGCGCCCGCCCGAAGGCGGACGCCCGCTTCCTGTGTGCGGAAACCTAGCGGCGCCCCAGCAGGGAGGCCTTCAGGAAGTCCCGGTTCATGCGGGCGATGTGCTCCAGGCTCACGCCCTTGGGGCAGGCGGCCTCGCACTCGCCGTGGTTGGTGCAGGTGCCGAACTCCTCCGCATCCATCTGGGCGATCATGTCCTTCACCCGGGTGTAGCGCTCCGCCTGGCCCTGGGGCAGCAGGGCGAGCTGGCTGATCTTGCCGGAAACGAAGAGCATGGCCGAGGCGTTCGGGCAGGCCGCCACGCAGGCGCCGCAACCGATGCAGGCGGCCGCGTCCATGGCCTGATCCGCACAGCTCTTGGGCACGGGGATCGCGTTGCCGTCTGGCGCCGATCCCGTGGGGGCCGTCACGAAGCCGCCCGCGGCGATGATGCGGTCAAAGGCGCCGCGGTTCACCATCAGGTCCTTGAGGACCGGGAAGGCCTTGGCCCGGAAGGGCTCGATGGTGATCGTGTCGCCGTCCCTGAAGCTGCGGACGTGCAGCTGGCAGGTGGTGGTGCGCTGGCGCGGGCCGTGGGGGCGGCCGTTGATGACCAGGCCGCACTGGCCGCAGATGCCCTCGCGGCAGTCGTGGTCCATGGCGATGGGTTCCTGGCCCTGGCGGATCAGGTCCTCGTTCACCACGTCGAGCATCTCCAGGAAGCTCATCTCCGTGCTGACCTGCTTCGCCTCGTAGGTGGCGAAGTGGCCCTCGTCCTGGGCGTTCTTCTGGCGCCAGACCTTCAGCGTGAGGTTGATGTGTTTTTCGGACATTTCGGCCAATCCCTTACTTGTAGCTGCGGGTCGCGAGGTGGACGTTCTCGAAGGCCAGGGACTCGACGTGGCGCTTGGGGGCCTGCCCCTCGCCCATGTGCTCCCAGGCCGCCACGTGGCAGAAGTTCGCGTCGTCGCGCTGGGCCTCGCCGTCCTCGGTCTGCCACTCCTCGCGGAAGTGGCCGCCGCAGCTCTCCCGGCGCTCCAGGGCGTCCAGGCACATCAGTTCGCCCAGCTCCAGGAAGTCGGCCACGCGGCCGGCCAGCTCGAGGCTCTGGTTCACCTCCGCGCCGCTGCCGGGCACCTTCACGTTCTCCCAGAAGCGCTGGCGCAGCTCGGGGATCAGCTGCAGGGCCTGCTTCAGGCCGGCTTCGTTGCGGGCCATGCCGCAGTGCTCCCACATGAGCTTCCCGAGGTTGCGGTGGAAGTCGGTGGGCGTTTCCTTGCCGTTGATGGAGAGCAGGCGCGCCGTGCGGCCCTCGACGGCGGCGATGGCCTCCCGGGCCTCCGCGCAGTCCTCGGCGAGGCGGCTGCCGGGCTTCACGCCCGCCAGGTAGTTGCCCACGGTGTAGGGCGCGATGAAGTAGCCGTCGGAGAGGCCCTGCATGAGCGCGGAGGCGCCCAGGCGGTTGGCGCCGTGGTCGCTGAAGTTCGCCTCGCCCAGCACGAAGAGGCCGGGGACGGTGCTCATCAGGTTGTAGTCCACCCACAGGCCGCCCATGGTGTAGTGGGTCGCGGGGTAGATGCGCATGGGCACCTGGTACGGATCCTCATCCGTGATGCGCTCGTACATCTCGAAGAGGTTTCCGTACTTCTCCTCGATCTTGGCGGCGCCCAGGCGCTGGATGGCCTCGGAGAAGTCGAGGTAGACGCCCTTGCCCGTGCTGCCCACGCCCCGGCCCTCGTCGCAGGCCTGCTTGGCCGCACGGCTGGAGATGTCGCGGGGCGCGAGGTTGCCGTAGCTCGGGTACTTGCGCTCCAGGTAGTAGTCGCGGGCGTCCTCGGGGATCTGGCTGGGGGGCTTCCCGCAGTCCTCCTTGCGCTTGGGCACCCAGATGCGGCCGTCGTTGCGCAGGCTCTCGCTCATGAGCGTGAGCTTGGACTGGTGGTCGCCGGTCACGGGGATGCAGGTGGGGTGGATCTGCGTGTAGCAGGGGTTCGCGAAGGCGGCGCCCTTCTTGTGGGCGCGCCAGATGGCGGTGGCGTTGCAGCCCTTGGCGTAGGTGGCCAGGTACATCACGTTGCCGTAGCCGCCGGTGGCCAGCACCACCGCGTCACCCATGTGGGCCCTCACCTCGCCGCTCACCATGTCGCGCACGACGATGCCCTTGGCCACGCCCTCCACCACGATGAGCTCCAGCATCTCGTGGCGGGGGTGCATCTTCACGGTGCCGAGGCCCACCTGGCGCTCCAGCGCCTGGTAGGCGCCCAGCAGCAGCTGCTGGCCCGTCTGGCCGCGCGCGTAGAAGGTGCGGCTCACCTGGGCGCCGCCGAAGGAGCGGTTGTCGAGCAGGCCGCCGTACTCCCGGGCGAAGGGCACCCCCTGGGCCACGCACTGGTCGATGATGTGGTTGCTGTTCTCGGCCAGGCGGTAGACGTTCGCCTCGCGGGCGCGGAAGTCGCCGCCCTTGATGGTGTCGTAGAACAGGCGCATCACGCTGTCGCCGTCGTTGTGGTAGTTCTTCGCGGCGTTGATGCCGCCCTGGGCGGCGATGCTGTGGGCGCGGCGCGGGCTGTCGTTGTAGCAGAAGCACTCCACCTGGTAGCCCAGCTCGCCCAGGGAGGCCGCCGCGGCGCCGCCGGCCAGGCCGCTGCCCACCACGAGCACCTTGTACTTCCGCTTGTTGGCCGGATTCACCAGCCGCATGTCGAACTTGTGCTTCTCCCACTTCTTCTCGAGGGGGCCGTCCGGAATGTTGCTCTTGAGTTCCATGGTCGCTCCCTTGAATCAGAGGTGGATAACGCCCGTCAGCAGCTCTACCAGGCGCTCGAACTGGAAGCGGGCTCCCGGGGCGGCGCCGGCGAGGCCGGGCT
>CAXYVC010000029.1:0-23273 GCA_964292295.1 uncultured bacterium | reverse complement strand
CCGGGGCTCGCTGCCCTCCTCCGCCCCGCCGCGGCGCGCCGCCTGCGCACGGCGGAGCTGGGCTGGGCCTCGGGCTGGACGCCCGAGCGCCTGCTGGCCTTCCTGGCGCGCACCCCGCGCCCGGGAGGGGAACGGAGCTACCGTCTGGGGCTGCTGGAGGGGCGCGTCCTCCTGGCCGCCGGGCGGCGGGACGAGGCTTGGCAGGCCTTCCAGGAAGCCCAGCTCCTTCGCCAGCCCCTGGCGTCCCGGCCTGCCCTCCGGCGCTTCCTGCGTGCCTTCCCCCCGCAGCCCTCGGAGGCCCTCCTCGCAAGGGGCGAAGCCCTGGTCCGCCGCCACCCGGACCTGGCCCGACTACGGCACCATCTCGCCCTGCTGCTGCTGCGCGAGCCCACGCCGGAGCGCGAGGCCCGCGCCTGGGAGCACCGGGTGGCCGCCGTGCCCGCTGCGGCCGAGGATCCCCTCCTCCTGGAGGCCCTGATGGAGGCCGCCCTCCAGGAGCGGCGCGGCGCCGACACCCCGCCGGTGCGGCTCGGCAGCCAGGGACTTCCGCCCCAGCTGGCCTACGTCTTCGAGGAATCCCTGGTGCTGCTCCTCCACCGCCACGGGGATCCGCGCCTCGGCTGGGACCGGTGCCACGCCGCCCTCCACCTGCTGCGGCAGCAGAAGTTCCACGAAGTCCTGCTGCTGGCCCGGGGCCTGCCCCCCCCGCGCCGGCCCCAGATGCTCTGGGAGGCGGAACTCGTCGCCCTGCGTGCCCTGGGGGATGCCCGGGGCGCCTGGGCGGCCGCCACGGAGGCCCTGGAGCACGCCCCGCGCTCCTTCCGCCTCTGGATGGAGCGCTTCCACGCCGCCATGGCCCTGCAGGCCACCGGGCAGGCGCTGGAGGCCCTGCACCTGGCGCAGCGCCTGCTGCCGGAGACGCCCGGCCCCGGCTCCCCGGACGAGGCCCAGCTCCACGAGTGGCGCTTCCGGCGGGCCGAGGTGGCCCATCTGGTGGAAGGGAATCCCGAAGCCGCCTGGGAACTGCTCCAGGAACTCCCGCCGGGGGCGGTGGGCGACCGCCATCCCCCGCTCCGCCTCCAGGTCCTGACCGCCCTGGGCCGCCACGAAGAGGCCTTCGCGGGCCTGGCGCCCCTGCTGGAGCGCCAGCCGGAGGACCCCGAGCTCCTGCTGCTCCAGGGGGAATGTATGGCCGGCCTGGAAGCCTGGGAGGCCCTGCCCGCCTTCCTCGACCGGATGCCCGTGGCCCTTCGCCAGCGTCCGGCCTGGTGGCACCTCCGCGGCCTGGCCCACGCACATCTCGGGGAAGGCCTGCCCGCCCGGGAGGCCCTGGAACAGGCCGCCCGGATGGAGAGCGGAAACCTGCGGATGGTGCTGGATGCGGGTCACGCCTGCATGGACCTGGGGGAGTACGCCCGCGCCGAGCAGCACTGGCGCCAGGCCCTGCACCTGGAGGTCACCGACGCGGAGGCCCTGGTCCAGCTCGCCGAGACGCGGCAGATGCTCCAGGATCCGGACGGCGCCCGGCGCTACCTGAGGGAATGCCTGCTGCACCACCCCGAAAGCGCGGAGGCCCAGGCCGCCCTGGCGGCCCTGGAGGCCCAGTGAGCCCTACGGCTTGGCGGCGGCCTTCCCCTCCTGCTGCTGGCGCAGGGCGGAAAGCTTGCTGTCGTAGCGCTGCCGCTCCGCGGGGATGGCCCAGCGCTTGGCCCGTTCCAGGTCCTTGAGGGCGTCGTCCGGCTCCCCGAGCGCCAAATGGATGCGCGCCATCAGGAGATGGAACTCCGCCTCGTAGGGCTGGATGCGCAGGGCCGTGCGGGCGAAGCCCTTGGCCTCCTCCAGGCGCTCCCCCTGCAGGGCTTCCTCGGCCAGGAAGGCGTTGTAGTAGGGGTCCCTCCGGCGCACCTGCAGGCCGCGCTCCCGCAGGCGCTCCGCCTCGTCCACGCGCCCCACCTCGCGCATCAGGGTCTCCAGGTTCCCCATGGCGGCGCTGTCCTTGGCGTCACACAAAAGGGCCCGGCGGTAGGACTGCTCCGCCCCCGCCTGGTCCCCCGCGGCGCGCAAGATGACGCCCCGGATGTTCCACCCCACGCTCATCTCCGGATCCACCTTCAGGCTGGCCTCCACCTGGGCCAGGGCCTCGGCGGAGCGCCCCTCCCCCAGCAGCTCCACCGCGCGGTTGCTGTGGAAGAGGGCCCGCATCCGCCGCACGGGCAGGATCGAAACCACGTAGGCACCCACCTTCTGGCGGGCCCGCGGCAGAAAGTCCGCTACCAGGTCGTCCATGCCCTGGAAGCGCACCAGGGCCACCACGTGGCGCTCGAAGCGCACCAAGCCACCCTCCCGGCGCCAGTGGTTGGTGTTCAGGGCCTCGGCGTACTGGGCGGAGACGCCAGCCGCCTGGCAGCTCGCCACACAGAAGGCCGTCATGGACAGGCAGTTCGCCTTGCGGTCCCGCCACACCTCCGCCACCGTGCGCGTGTAGGCGTTGTCGTAGGTGATGCCCAGGCCCCCCCGCTCCGGGGGCAGGAAGCAGGCCTCCAGGATGGCCTGGAGCTTGGCGCGGGTGCCAAAGCGCATCTGGGCCGCCCGCACGGCGAAGTCCTTCAGTTCCGGCGGGACCTCGAAGGGATCCTGTGCTGCGGCCGGAACCACGAGGATCAGGGCGGGGATCGGATGCAGGCGCATGGGGACCTCCCGGCAAGGTATACGCGGGAATGGCGCCCGCGTAACCCGTGAAAGGGACGAAGGCGGCCCCGGGAGGGGCGAAGCGGACCGCTACACTGGGATCAAGGAGCCCTCATGCCCGCCACCGCCATCGTCTGCGCCTATTCCCCCGTGGGCCGGGAGGCCCTGCGGGGCCTGCTGGAGGCGGGCGTCGCGGTAAGAGCGCTCTACACCTACCCCCAGGGCGAGGACGAGCGCTGGTTCGAGGCGCCGGAGCACCTGGCCCGGTCCATGGGCATCCCCGTGCGCATGGAGGCGGACTTCAACACCGACGCGGTCTACGAAGCCATCCAAGCCGAGGCACCCGACTTCCTGTTCAGCTTCTACTTCCGGGAAATGATCCAGGCGCGGGTGCTCGCGCTGCCCCGCCTCGGCTGCTACAACCTGCACGGCTCGCTCCTGCCGAGCTACCGGGGCCGGGCCCCCATCAACTGGGTGCTGGTGAAGGGCGAGGCGGAAACCGGCGTCACCCTGCACGCCATGACCCCGAAGCCCGACGACGGCGCAATCCTGGCCCAGGCCCGGCTGCCCATCGCCTGGGACGAGACGGCCCTCAGCCTCACCCGGCGCGCCGCGGAGGCCGGCCGCGCCCTGGTGCGCGGACCCCTCCCCGGCCTTCGGGACGGCAGCCCCCGGCCCACCCCCCAGCGGGAGCCGGGCCCTTCCACCTATTTCGGCGGCCCCCGCCCCGCGGACAGCCGCCTGGACTTCACCATGACGGCGCGGGAGGCCTTCAACCAGGTGCGTGCCGTGGCCGATCCCTGGCCCAACGCCTTCCTGGAGACGCCCCGGGGGATCGTGAAGGTGCCCTGGGCCCTGCCGAGCCCGGAGGCCTGCCCGGCGGGCCACGTCCGCATCACGGGCGGCGGCGTGCTCCTGGGCTTTGCCGAAGGCGCCCTGCGCCTCGTGGCCCTGCGCCGCCGGGGCGAGACCACCCTGCGCCCCAGTGAGCAGCTCGCCTGGCTGGCGGAGCTGGGCCTCCCCGAGGCCCCCTGACCCTTGCACCGGGAGGGCGGCCTGCCTACGTTGGAGCTTTCCCCCCGAGGCCCGTCATGATCCCACGCGCAGCCCTGCTGCTCCTGCCCTGTCTCGTCCTCGCCGCCGCCCCCCGGAAGGTCAAGGCCCCCGGCCTGGTGCGAAGTGCGACGGAAGCCAAGGCCATCGCCGAGCAGGCCACGGGAGGCCTCGCCGTCAGCGCCCGGCGCATCCCCCTGAACGGGGCCTCGGGCGGCTGGGAGGTGGACGTGCACATGCCCCGGGAGGAGCGCGGATGGCGCTGCATCGTGGACGCCGACACCCGGAGCGTCCACACCAAGGACCGCATCCCGAACCCGCCCAGAGGGCACCGCCGCTGAACCGCTCGGCGGGTGGTGCGCCCCGCTAGCCGCCCACGCAGCCGCCTCTCCCCACGCCCCCTCGCCGGCCTTGCGCCGCCACGTACACTGGGGACCTGCGGCACGCGCCGCCTGGAGGAACCGATGGGCCTTCTCGACTGGGGCAAAGCGCAATTCCTGGACATCATCCAGTGGCTGGACGACAGCAACGACACCATGGCCTGGCGCTTCCCCATGCGCGGCCAGGAGATCCAGAACGGCGGCAAGCTGGTGGTGCGGGAGAGCCAGGAAGCCGTCTTCGTGAACGAGGGCCAGTTCGCTGACGCCTTCGGCCCC
Source organism: uncultured bacterium (assembly GCA_964292295.1). Classification (GTDB taxonomy): domain Bacteria; phylum Acidobacteriota; class Holophagae; order Holophagales; family Holophagaceae; genus CAXYVC01. The sequence continues at coordinate 18,876 of CAXYVC010000029.1, read as the reverse complement.
GGCACCCACACCCTCACCACCCAGAACCTGCCCATCCTGGCCACCCTCAAGGGCTGGAAGTACGGCTTCGAAAGCCCCTTCAAGTCCGACGTCTACTTCCTGAACACCAAGCTCTTCAACGACCTGGGCTGGGGCACGCCGAACCCGATCATGATGCGCGACGCCGACTTCGGCGTGCTGCGCATCCGCGCCTTCGGCATCTACTCCATCCGCGTGGTGGACGCCAAGGCCTTCCTGAAGAACGTCGTGGGCACCAACGGCGTCTTCACCGTGGCCGACATCCAGGAGCAGCTGCGCAAGAGCCTGGTGAGCCGCTTCACCGACGCCCTCGGCGAAGCCAAGGTGCCCGCGCTGGACCTGGCAGCGAAGTACGACGAGCTCTCGGACCTGCTGCGCCAGAAGATGGACCCCGAGTTCCGGACCATGGGCCTGGAGTGCTCCAAGCTCTTCATCGAGAACATCAGCCTCCCCGAAGAGGTCGAGGCCATGATGGACAAGCGCACCAGCGTGGGCATGATGGCCCCCGTCATGGGCGCCTACACCCAGATGCAGGTGGCCGACAGCCTGCCCCTCGCCGCCCAGAACCCCGGCGGCTTGGCGGGCATGGGCATGGGCCTCGGCATGGGGGTCGGCATGGGCAACATGATGGGGCAGCAGATGGGCGCCGCCATGGGCCAGATGGCGCAGCAGCCCTACCCCGCCGGCACCGCGCAGCCCGCTCCGGCCCCCGCCAAGGGCCTGAAGGAGGAACTCACCGAGCTCAAGGAGCTCTTCGACGGCCAGCTCATCAGCCAGGCCGAATACGACGCCCAGCGCGCCGTGATCCTGAAGAAGCACGGCATGGGGCAGTAGGCCGCGCGGAATTCCCATGAAGGAAGGGCTCCGGTGGATCCACCGGAGCCCTTCCTTCATCCGTCCAATAGCCCTTCAAGTTCTCGCAGGAGGGTTTCCGCAGAAAGCGGCAGCGGCGCTCCCTGGATGAGACCCAGCGCCCCTTCCGGCAAGAGTTCTCCCGCTTTCGCCAGATGGGCGTGGAGCACGGGGTAGGGGTGCGCCAGCTCCCGCAGGGCGCGGGGGGCCTCCGCGGGCAGGTCGTTGGTGACGCAGGCCACGATGAAGCCGCTCCGCAGCAGGAGCGCCGCCACCTCGCCGAAGCGCCGCACCGGCTCGTCCACCTCGGTGCCCGGGAGGTCCGCGGACAGTCCCGCGCGCAGGTTCTTGGAATCCAGCAGCAGCACCTGGCGCCCCTCCTCGAAGAGGCGCCGTTCCAGCAGGCGCGCCAGGCGGGCCTTGCCGCTGCCCGCCGGACCGCTGAAGAGCAGCAGCGCCGGCCCGTGGCCATTCCGCGCGAAGCGCTCCTCGGGCCGGACCTCGCCTTCCCGCCAGTGCTCCTCCCGGGCGAGGGCTTCGCGCCGCAGCCGCTCATCCGAACTCTCCAGCACCCGGGTCACGATGCCGCCGCCCTGGATGTCCCCGTCCACCTCCAGGATGAAGCGCCCCGTGTTCGGCAGCTCCGCGTGGAGGTCCAGCGCCAGGGACCGCTGGGCGCGCAGGCGGAGCTCCCCGGCCTCGTGGCGGTTCAGGCAGGACGGGGCTTCGGCGCCCTCGAGCCTTCCCGCATCCAGGCTCCGCAGGACCGCTTCCACCGCCACCGGCGCCTCCTGGGTGCCCAGCCGCAACAGGCAGCGCTGGCCGACCCGCAGGGGCTCCCTGCCCATCCAGAAGAGGTTCGCCTCGAAGCGGTCGCTCACCTGCGGCGGCGCGCCCTCGTGGCAGGCCACCTCGCCCCGTTCCAGGAAGAGCTGCTCCTCCAGGGTAAAGCCCGTGCACCAGCCCGCGCGGGCCTCCTCCGGACGGGGCGCTTCGGGAAAGCGCTCGAGGCGGTCGACCTGGCCGCGCCGGCCCGAGGGCCAGAAGCGCAGGACGTCCCCGGCGCGCAGGGCGCCCGATTCCACGCGACCCGCCAGGATGCGCCGCCCGTCGAACTTGTAGACGTCCTGGAGGGGCAGGCGCAGCGGACCGTCCTGGGCCACGGGAGGCTTGCGGAAGGCCTCCAGGCAGCCCACCACCGTGGGTCCCTCGTACCAGGGCATGCGCAGAGCGGGATGCACCACGTTCTCGCCCTCCCGGGCGCTGGCGGGCACGAAGGCCTCCGGCGCGATGCCCAGGCCGCCCAGGAAGGTGCGGTATTCGTCCCGCACCGCCTCGAAGGCCTCCCGGGCGTAGCCCTGCAGGTCCATCTTGTTCACCACCACCGCCACCTGGCGCACGCCCAGGAGCTTCAGCAGGTAGCCGTGGCGGCGGCTCTGCTCGCGCACCCCTTCCGCCGCGTCGATCACCAGCAGCGCGGCCTCGGCCCGGGAGGCGCCCGTCACCATGTTCTTCAGGAACTCCCGGTGCCCCGGGGCGTCCAGGACCGCGTAGCGGCGTCCCTTCCAGGCAAAGAAGGTGCGGGCGGTGTCGATGGTGATGCCCTGTTCCTGCTCCTCCAGGAAGGCGTCGAACAGGAAGGCGTGCTCGAAGGCCTTGCCCTGGCGATCGCAGATGTCCTTCACCCGGGCCACGAGGCTGGGGGGGATCACGCCCGCGTCGGCATACAGGCGCCCCAGCAGCGAGGACTTCCCGTGGTCCACGTGGCCGGTCATCACGACCTGGAGATGGTCCTGGGTCTGCGGCAGGATGCCCATCACATGTACCCGTCCTTTCGCAGGCGCTCCATGCCCCGGTCCGCATCCTGGGCGCGTCCCGCCCGCTCGGCCTCGCGGGTGTGGCGCAGCTCCTCGAGGATGTCGGCCACGGTGGCCGCGCGGGAGGGGATCGGCGCCGTGCAGGGCGCGCAGCCCAGGCTCCGGTAGCGCGTGCCGTCGCCCCGGTCGAAGTAGAGGGGGGTGACCGGGATGCTCTCGGCCTGGATGTATTCCCAGATGTCCAGCTCGGTCCAGTCCAGCAGCGGATGAATGCGCACGTGGGTGCCCGGCGCGAAGTGCACCTTGAACTGGTCCCACAGCTCCGGCGGCTGGTCCCGGAAGTCCCAGTCGTTCCGCTCCCCCCGGGGCGAGAAGTAGCGTTCCTTGGCCCGGGTGCCCTCCTCGTCGGACCGCACGCCCACGATCACGCCGTTGTAGCCCTGCTCCGCCAGCAGCTGGTTCAGGGCCTCGGTCTTGAGGGCCGTGCAGCAGGCGAGACGCCCCCGCTCGGGTCCCATGCCCTCCGCGAGGGCCGCCCGGTTGCCTCCCACCACGAGCTTCAGCCCCAGCTCCCGGGCCAGGGTGTCCCGCCAGGTGATCATCTCGGGAATCTTGTACGAGGTGTCCAGGTGCACCAGGGGAAAGGGGCAATGCCCGAAGAAGGCCTTGCGGGCCAGCCACAGCAGCACCGTGGAATCCTTGCCGATGGACCACAGCATGCAGGGCCGGTCGAAGTGCTTGTAGGCCTCCCGCAGGATGTAGACGGAGCGGTTCTCCAGCTCTTCCAGGTGATTCACGCGTCCCCCAGCATGCGGACCAGCGCCTCCAGGCGCTCCAGACAGGCCTCCGGCGTCTCCCGGTCCGTCTCCAGCGCCAGCTCCGGCGCGAGCGGTTCCTCGTAGGGATCCGACAGCCCCGTGAAGCGGGGCAGCTCCCCTGCCCGGGCGCGGGCGTACAAGCCCTTCGGATCCCGGGCCTCGCAGCATTCCAGGGAGCAGTGCACGTAGACTTCCGCGAAGCGTCCCCGCGCGAAGCGGGCGCGGATGCGCGCCCGGTCCTCCCGGTAGGGCGAGATGAAGGAAGCCACCACGCCGCAGCCGGCCTCCGCCAGGAGGGCGGCCACCTCGCCCGCCCGGCGCAGGTTCTCCCGGCGGTCCTGCTCCGTGTAGCCCAGATCCGAGCAAAGTCCCTTGCGCAGGCGGTCCCCATCCAGGTTCACGGCCTGGAGCCCGGAAGCCCGCAGCCGCGCCACCAGCGCCTCGGCCAGGGTGCTCTTCCCCGCGCCCGAGAGCCCCGTGAGCCACAGCAGCCAGCCGCTCACAGGCCCCACCCCGCCGCGGGCGACAGGTGGCCCCAGCGCCGCTGGATGAGGCGCTCCAGCGGCCCGAACAGCACGCGCTCCGCCAGGAGCCCCAGCCCCATGATCACCAGCATCACGCCCACCACCCGCGGCATGTCGTGCAGCTCGCGGCCCGAGGCGAGCAGCGACCCCAGGCCCCGGACCACGTACAGCAGCTCGGCGGCCATGAGGGAGCGCCAGGCGAAGGACCACCCCAGCCGGGCGCCGGTCAGCACCGCCGGCAGCGAGGCGGGCAGCACCACGTGCAGGCAGGCCTGGGCCGGCGTGGCCCCGAGCATGCGGGCGGCCCGGAGGTAGAGCGGCGGCAGCGTGCGCACGCCGTCCCGCACGGCCAGGCCCATGGCCATGACGGATCCCATCACCACCACGAAGAGGATCCCCGTCTCCCCCAGGCCGAACCACAGGACGGCCAGCGGCAGCCAGCAGATGCTCGGCAGCGCCTGGAGGCCCAGGGCGATGGTGCCGAAGCTGTCGTCCATGCCCCGCACCCGGCCGAGCAGGAGCCCGAAGGGGATGCCCAGCGCCAGGGAGAGGCCGTAGCCGGCCCCCAGGCGCTCGAGGCTCGCCGCGGAGGCCGCGGGAAGGCTGCCGTCCCGGAGCCCCGCCCCCAGACTGCGCAGCACGGCCCAAGGGGCCGGGAAGAGCACGGGGTTCCAGAGTTCCAGCGAGGCCAGGAGCTGCCAGAGCAGCAGCAGGGCCAGGCAGAACAGGACGCGCCGCCGCCACGCGCACGAAGGACGCTCAGCGACCGCCATGCCCGGCCTCCCACGCCCGATGCGCCTGCACCTCCGCCCGCAGGTCGTTGCGGATCACCGAGGCCAGCTCCACCAGGTCCACGTCCTCCAGGTGGCGCCCCCGGGGGAGCGCCACGGGATATTCGCCCCGGAAGGCCCCGTGGCGGGCCGCCATGAGCAGCACCCGGTCCCCCAGGCGGACGGCCTCGCGCACGTTGTGCGTCACGAAGACCACGGTCTTTCCCGTCTTCGTCCACAGGGCCTCGAGGGCCTCGTGCAGCTCGTCCCGGGTCTGGGCGTCCAGCGCCGCGAAGGGCTCGTCCAGCAGCAGCACCTCCGGATCCTTGGCCAGGGCCGCCGCCAGGGCCGCCCGCTGTTTCATGCCCCCGGACAGTTCGTGGGGCCAGGCCTCGGCAAAGCGGTGCAACCCGACCTGGGCCAGCAGCCCCTTCGCCCGCTCCCGGCGCTCCGCCCGGGGCACGCCGGCCATCCGCAGGGCGAAGGCCACGTTGTCCCGCACGCGGAGCCAGGGGAAGAGCGGCGCCTCCTGGAAGATCAGCCCGCAGGCGCGGGCGGGGCCCCGCACGGTCTCCTCGCCCAGGAGGACCTCCCCATGGTCCGGAGCATCCAGCCCCGCGGCGAGGTTCAGGAGGGTGCTCTTGCCGCAGCCGGAAGGCCCCACCACGCACAGGAACTCGCCCGCAGCCACCTGCAGGTTCACGTTCCGCAGCACCTCGACCCGGCCCGAGGCCGGACGGAAGGCCTTGTGCACCCCCTGGAAGCAGAGACGCCTCACGGACGGGCCCCTTCCGCCTTCACCTCCTGCAGGAAGCGCCGGTCGACCAGGTCCTCCAAACGCTCCGGACGCTCCGGCAGGAAGCCCAGCTTCCAGGCGCGCTCAGCGGAAACCTGGATCGTCCCGGCCAGCGGATCGTCCGTGAAGCGCAGAAAACGGAAGGCCTCCCGCACCAGGTCAGGGCGCAAGGGGGACCCCTGGACGGCTTCCAGGGCCTTCCGGACCCCCTCCGCCGCCGCCTCGGGATGGGCCGCAATCCAGGCCGTCAGGGCCACGTGGGTCCGCAGCACCGTGCGGACTTCGTCGGGATGCTCCCGCATCCAGGCCTCCCGCCCCACCAGGACGGCCGTGGTGAAGCGCCCCTCAGGCCAGAGGTCCGCCTCGTCCAGGAAGCGCACCCCCCCCGCCTCCTGCACCAGCCGCGTGGCCCAGGGTTCCGGCACCCAGGCCGCGTCCACCTGCCCCCGGACAAAGAGGCTGAGGATCTCCGGGTTCTTCACGGGAAGCACCTTCACATCCCGCCCCGGCTCCAGGCCCGCTCCCCTCAGCCAGCTGCGGAGAGCGACATCCTGGGTGTTGCCCAGCTCCGGCGAGGCCACCTTCCGCCCACGGAAGTCCGCCGCCCCCGGATGCCGGAGGCCGGGCGCAGCACCAGGGATGCCCCCCCGGACACGGAGCCTGCCAGGATCTTCAGCCCCGTGCGCCCGCTGCGCAGCCAGGCGTTCACGGCGGGATTCGGTCCCACGTAGGCCGCGTCCAGCTCGCCCGCCAGCAGGGCCTCCATCTCCGTGGGCCCCGCGTTGAAGAGGCGCCATGCCACGGGCCGGCCCTGCACCCGGAAATCCCCCCGGCTCTTGCCCAGCAGGGCCTGGGCGTGGGTCAGGTTGGCGAAGCAGCCCAGGCGCAAGGGCTGCGCGTGACGGCGGCAGGCCTGAAAGGGAACCAGGCACAGCAGCGCCAGCAGACAACGGCCCCACGGCCCCACACGCACGCCCACCCCCCCCTGTCACCGATGTGTCAGGAGACCAGCCTAGCTCAGAAGCGCCGGCGCCAGACCAGGGCAATGGTGTGGAAGCTGTCCTTGGGATCCTTGCCGGGGTCCGCGGGAACAGTCGTACTCTGGTCGGCCTCCACCCAGTCGCAGGCGAGGGAGAGCCCGGAATCAGGCCCGAGGGCCCGCTCCAGGGCACAACCCGCAGTGAAACCGAAGGAGGGGTGTTCCCGGGAATAGCGGGCGAAGCCGCCCCGCAACCGGAAGCTCCAGACCCGCCCCGGCGTCCAGGTGAAATCGGCCACGCGCAGGAGCAGGAGGTTGCCCGAGCGCCGCGACGCCCCGGGCACCCTCGGAAGGACCGCAACCCCGCACCCGAAGCGCCCGTGCGTCCCGAGGGCGCGCGCCAGGCCGAGCTCAAGGTCCGGCCGATAGGAGGCATTCCAGGCAGCGTCGCCGTTCTTCCGCTCGACCCGAGCCACGCCCAGGCCCACCTCGACCTGCCAGGTCGGGGCCTGTGCCGCGGCGGGCAGCGCAAGGAGCAGACCGAGGAAGCCCCCCAGGGGGCGCATCACCAGATCCACGACAGCTCCCCCCTCAAATACCGGTTGCGGAACACGTCCTGGCCCCCCAGCAGGCGCCCCCCCCACCGGTGGGCTCCAAGGGGGCCGGTCACGCGGAGGTCCAGGCTGCGGCCCGTGCCGTAGTCCACGCGACCGTAGTCTTCGTTCTCGATCCGCCGGTAGGTGGCCTCCCAGAACAATCCGCGCCCGGGGCGCCACTGGAGCCTCGCCGTGTGGGCAGTGGCGCCGACCCCGTCCTGGGGAACGCGGAGGCTGCCGCCCCAATGGCCCATCACCACCCCGTCGTTGGTATAGCCGTCGCGGTACTTGCCGTGCACGTACCAGCCGTCCTGCCACTCGCTGAACTCGTAGGTGAAGGCCCACCGCTTGCCCAGGAGCCAGTCCGGCAGGAAGGGCACGAAGACCCCGAAGGAGAGGGCGAGGTTCCCGAGCCGGGAATTCGACAGGCTCGCCGTGTCCTCCGCCGCGTATTCCACGTAGAGGGAGAAGGGCGTGCGCCAGGGAACGTTCAGCTTCGAGGTGAAGGAGGCCTCCTGATTGCCAAAGCTGCCCTTGTTGTCGCTCTTCACGGGGTTCCAGAAGGCGTCCCAGATGCTCCGGGGGGTCACTTCCGTGGCACCGCCCCCGAACTGGAGGGTGCGGGTGAAGCCCAGCGTCCAGCCCGCGAGGGGCTCCACGCTGAAATGGGTGCCCATCAGCCAGGGGCGCCCAGGCTGGAGGCGCCCCGCGTCATAGACATGGGCGACCCGCTCCAGCCGGGACAGGAAGACCTCGTAGTGGAGGTTCCAGAGCTCCCGCACGGCCTGGGGATTGGAGAGGCCCGCCGACAGCGAGGGCCGCGCCTCCGTGGACAGCACCATGGCGGAATCCTGGAAGGGGGAGAGCCAACGCTCCCGCCAGCCGAGATCCAACTGGAGGTATTTCCCCCCCAGCGCCACGAAACTCCCCACGGGGACCGCCCCAGAGGGCACGTCCGCCACCCGCCCGCCCGCGGAGACCAGAAGGCCATCGCCCAGGCGCCAGTGCCCCTGGGCCGCCACCCGGAAGCCGGACTCGGGCCGCTCGCCGAAGGCGTTGGGCATGGGGCCGGCATCCTTGGCCCCGTGGGACGTGGCCACCGTCGCCTCGGCGGCGGTGAGGGCCAACCCCTGCTCGTGCCCGCGCAGGGCCGCGTCCAGTTCCGCGTAGAGCTCCGGCAACCGCTCCCGCACGCGTTCCAGACAGGCGCGCACCTCGGTGACGACGAAGGGTTTCCGCATGGCGGGAAGGTTGGCCACCACGGCCAGCCCCTCGATCTGGGCGTTCAGCTCGCGATCCTGGAGCGGGATGTAGGGCGACACCTGGGCCTGCACCACCCCCGCGCCCAGCAAGAGCAGGGGCCCGAGACCGCACCGCTGCAGACGTTCTATTCCCGGGAAAACCGCCTTCATCCCCACACCTTCCGACCCTCCACATAGGTGGCCAGCACCCGGCCGGGCAGCTCCCAGCCCCGGAAGGGCGTGTTGAAGGCCCTGGACTGGATGAAGGCGCGGTCCACGGTGATGCGGGCCTCCGGATCCACCAGCACGAAGTCCGCGGGAGCCCCCACGGCGAGGCTCCCCAGCCCCTGGCGGTCCAGGTGGAAGGCGCGGGCGGGACCGCTGGTGAGCAGTTCCACCGCCCGCGGGAGCGACAGCACCTTGCGCCCCACCAGGCGGTCCAGAACCAGGGGCAGCGCCGTCTCCAGACCGATGATGCCGGCCGCCGCCAGGGGCAGCTCGCACTCCTTGTCATCCAGGGTGTGGGGCGCGTGGTCCGTGGCGATGGCGTCCACCGTACCGTCCGCCAGCCCCTCCAGCAGGGCCTCCACGTCCGCCTGGGCGCGCAGGGGCGGATTCATCTTGTAGTTGGAATCGAAGCGGGCCAGTTCCTTGTCCGTGAGCGTGAAGTGGTGGGGCGCCACCTCGCAGGTGACGCGCACGCCCCGCCTCTTGGCCTCGCGGATCAGGGTGATGGAGCCCTTGCAGCTGGCGTGGGCCACGTGCAGGTGGCCGCCGGTGTATTCCGCCAGCATGATGTCCCGGGCCACCATGACCTCCTCCGCCGCGGGGGGGATGCCCAGGCAGCCCAGAGCCGTGCTCACTTCGCCCTCGTTCATGTAGCCCTTGCCGACGAGGTTCAGGTCCTCCTCGTGGGCCACCACGGGCACGTCCAGCCAGGCGCAGTATTTCAGGGCCCGCCGCATGATGGCGGCATTCATGACCGGACGGCCGTCGTCGCTGAAGGCCACGCAGCCTGCGCCCTTCAGGACGCCGTAGTCCGCCAGTTCCTCACCCGCCGAGCCCTTGGTGAGGGCCCCCACGGGGAAGTAGCGGCAGAGAGCCGCCTCCCGGGCCTTGCCGAGCATCAGTTCCGTGATGGCCACGGTGTCGTTCACCGGCTTGGTGTTGGGCATGGCGCACACGGTGGTGAAGCCCCCCGCCACCGCCGCGCGGCTGCCCGTGGCGATGGTCTCCTTGGCCGTCTGCCCCGGCTCCCGGAAGTGCACGTGCAGGTCGATGAGGCCTGGAAGGAGCAGCCTGCCCTGCCCGTCCACCACCTCGGCCCCGGCGGCGCGGGGATCGGCGGCAGCCCCGTCGCCCAACGCGGCCACGCGGCCATCCACCACCAGGAGGGAGCCCTTCCCGTCCAGCTTCTGGGCGGGGTCGACAATGTGGACATTCTGGATGAGCAGCGTCATGGGAACCTCGGGCGAGGTTCCAGGATAGCGGAGACGCCCGGACCGCCGCGCGGGCCAGGGCCTCAGTCCAGCTCGCTCAACTCCAGGAGCTCGTCATCCTCCTCCGCGAAGTCGCCCTCCTCGAGCATCAGGCGCTTCACCTTCCCCGCCTCGGGGGCGTTCGCATAGAAGGGCGTGTGGGCCGCGTCGGTGCCCTCCAGGAGCACCAGCGCCTCGTCCTCCTCGACCTCCTGGCCCACGGCCACCAGGATGTCCACCACGGTACCCGGCCATTCCGCCCGGACGATCATGCCTGCCCCCTGCGAACTTCCTGGGAAGGTATGCTGGCGCCGAATGTCGCGCAAGACGTCCTGATCACAGCACACCTTGAGGCATCGCCAGACCACCGGTCAGCAGCAATCACGTGCCGACGAAAACGCCAAGGGCATGCGGGCTCCTGCGTGTTTTTGCCCTTGACGACACACACAATATTCATAATAAACTTGGATCAAACACGCCAGCGGCGTGATCCGAATCGTTTTCTCCCCTCAAGGTGGTTCCCCCATGCGCATCATCGTGACCGGTGGCGCCGGATTCATTGGAAGTCATTTCGCGGACACCCTGCTGGCGGCCGGCCATGACCTGCTGGTCGTGGATGATCTTTCATCCGGCCATCGCAAGAATCTCGCTGACGGGGTGTGCCTGGAAGTGGGAGATTTCGCTTCCACCCCCATGATAAGCCGGATGCGTGATTTCGAGCCCGAAGCCATCTTCCACTTTGCAGCCCAGATCAGTGTCCCGAAATCCATCCTGGACCCCATGGGAGATGCCCAGACCAATCTGCTGGGCACACTCGGCCTCCTGGAGCTGGCCCGAGAACAAGATGCCTATTTCGTTTTCGCGTCCTCCGGTGGCGCAATCTACGGGGAGGCCGAACATGGTCCCCAGACAGAATCCCACCCCGAGTTCCCGCTGAATCCCTACGGGGTGGCCAAGTTAGCCATCGACAAGTATTTGAATGCCTACCATCACCAGTATGGATTCCGCTTTGCCTCCATGCGCTTTGCCAATGTCTATGGCCCCCGCCAAGGCAGCAGAGGGGAGGGTGGTGTGGTTTCCGTGTTCATGAAAAAGCTCCAGAGCAGAGAATCCGTTGTCATCAATGGTGACGGGCTCCAGACCCGCGACTTCGTTTTCGTGGGTGACCTTGCGGCCATTGCGCCCCGCCTGGTTGAGCAACGCCCCACTGGGGTCTTCAATCTCGGCACCGGATTGGAAACAAGCGTCCTGGGCCTGTTCGAAACCACCCGTCGCCTGTTCCCGAAGGCACTCCCTGCCCGCCATGGGCCTGCGCTTCCCGGAGAGCAGCGGCGATCTGTTCTTTGTGCAGATAAGGTGCGCGCCCACGTGGGGTGGCAAGCCACGACCAACCTTGATCAAGGCCTCGTCCTGACCCAGCAGTGGTTCGCAACGCATGGAGAAATCACGCCATGACGACATCTACTCCCACGACCACAGACAGCCTGGGGCTGGCCTGTCGCGAAGACAGTCCCATGCTCCGGCGCTGGGATGGCCTTTACGTCCTCGACTGGTGTCTGTCGCTACTCATCTTGATCGGAACGCTTCCCATCACACTGCTTGGCGCCGTATGGGTCATGATCGTCTCCCCGGGAAACCCCTTTTATACCCAGGAGCGCGTCGGCTACGGATTGGAGCCCTACACCATTTTCAAGATTCGCACCATGCGCCCCTCCGGGAGCCAAGCCCGCTTCTGCGCCGTTCAAGACGAGCGCATTATCCAAGGTGGGGCCTTCCTCAGGAAGACCCGCATTGACGAGCTCCCCCAGCTTCTGAATGTTCTGCTTGGAACCATGGCATTGGTTGGCCCTCGCCCCGAGCAGGTTCCTTTCGTAGCGCGCTACCTCGATACGATTCCCGGCTACGGAAAGCGCTTCTCCGTCAAACCCGGCATCACCGGCTTGGCCCAGGTGCATCACGGCTATGTCGCCTCCGAAAACGGTACCCGCCAGAAGCTGCGCTACGACGTTCTCTACATAAATCGCCGTGGGTTCCGCACCTGGTTCCACGTGGTGGCCCAGACCGTGCGTGTTATCCTGACAGGCCACGGCGCACGCTAGCGCCCTGGTTGCATGTTTGTTTATTTCATCTGCCCCCTTCTAACGACCTCTGCAGGAAGCCCACCTCCCCATCATCATGATTTGGCGGAGGGTTTCATGGAGGGATCGCTTCAGGGGGCCCCAGCGGGGCAATGGCCCCAGGAGCGTTCATGAACACCCTCACCTTCACCCCCACCACGGTCCAGATGGACCTGGGCGACGCGCCCATCTCGGTCGAGACGGGCCGCATCGCCAAGCAGGCCGCAGGCAGCGTCGTCGTCCGCCAGGGCGACACCATGGTGCTGGTCGCCGTCTGCACCGCCGAGCCCCGGGAGGGCATCGACTTCTTCCCCCTCACGGTGGACTACCGCGAGCCCGTCTTCGCCGCCGGCAAGATCCCGGGCGGCTGGTTCAAGCGCGAGGGCAAGCAGACTGCCCGCGAGACCCTCACCAGCCGCCTCATCGACCGCCCCCTGCGCCCCCTCTTCGAGGAGGGCTACAACGGCGACACCATGATCACCTGCCAGGTGATCAGCTTCGACGGGGAGCACCAGCCCGACACCCTGGCCATGGTGGGCGCCTCCGCGGCCCTCATCATCAGCGAGATCCCCTTCCACAATCCCGTGGGCGGCGTGCGCGTGGGCCGCGTGAACGGCCAGCTCATCGTGAACCCCACCGTCTCCCAGCGCCACGAGAGCGACCTGGACCTCATCGTCGCGGGCACCGAGGAGGCCCTGGTGATGGTGGAGTGCGGCGCCAAGGAAGTGCAGGAGGCCGACATGGTGGCCGCCCTGCAGTTCGGCCACGACGCCATCAAGCGCCTGGTCGCCCTGCAGCAGGAGCTGCGCGGCAAGGTGGGCAAGCCCAAGATGGCCGCCACCGCGCCCGAGCGGAACGCCGAGGTCTACAACCAGGTGGCCGCCAAGTATGCCGAGCGCCTGATGCAGGCCCTCACCATGAAGGTGAAGATCGAGAGCTACAAGGCCATCGACGCCCTCAAGAAGGAGGCCGTCGCCGAGCTGGGCGGCGAGGACGGCTCCCTGAAGGGCGAGGTCAAGGCCTGCTTCGACCTGCTGAAGGAGACCCTCTTCCGCAACGCCATCCTGAAGCAGGGCGTGCGCCTGGACGGCCGCCGCTTCGACCAGATCCGCCCCCTCAACATCGAGGTGGGCGTGCTGCCCGCGGCGCACGGCAGCGCCCTCTTCACCCGCGGCGAGACCCAGGCCATGGTGACGGCCACCCTGGGCACCGCGGATGACGTGCAGATCATCGACGGCCTCGAGGACGAGTACGAGAAGCGCTTCTACCTGCACTACAACTTCCCCGGCTACTCCGTGGGCGAGTGCAAGCCCAACCGCGGGCCCGGACGGCGCGAGATCGGCCACGGCGCCCTTGCCGAGCGCGCCATCATGCAGATGCTCCCGGGCGTGGAGGAGAACCCCTACACCCTGCGCGTGGTGTCCGACATCACCGAGAGCAACGGCTCCTCCTCCATGGCCACCATCTGCGGCGGCACCCTGGCCCTGATGGACGCGGGCATCAAGCTGAAGGCCCCCGTGGCCGGCGTGGCCATGGGCCTCGTCTCCGACGGCGAGAAGTTCGTGGTGCTCACCGACATCGCCGGCCAGGAGGACCACTACGGCGACATGGACTTCAAGGTCGCCGGCACCACCGAGGGCATCACCGCTCTCCAGATGGACATCAAGATCGGCGGCATCACCACCGAAGTCCTGACCAAGGCCCTCGACCAGGCCAAGAAGGGCCGCTTCGAGCTGCTCGCCGCCATGGGCGAGGTGTTGGCCGCGCCCCGCGCCGAGTTCGCGAGCAACGCCCCCCAGATGGCCACCATCACCCTGCCCAAGGAAAAGATCCGCGACGTCATCGGCAAGGGCGGCGCCACCATCCGCAACATCATCGAGGTGAGCGGCTGCTCCGTGAACATCGACGACAACGGCATGTGCCAGGTGGCCGGCTCCAACCAGGAGAAGCTCGCCGTCGCCCTCAAGATGATCGGCGACCTGATCCAGACCGCCGAGGTGGGCCAGACCTACCTGGGCAAGGTCGCCAAGGTCACCGACTTCGGCGCCTTCGTCACCATCCTGCCCGGCCTGGACGGCCTGCTCCACGTCTCGGAGATGGCGCCCTACCGCGTGAAGAGCCCCGCCGACGAAGTGAGCGAGGGCCAGGAGATCATGGTCAAGTGCATCGGCGTCGAGCCCACCGGCAAGATCCGCCTGAGCCGCAAGGCTCTCATGGCAGAATCCAGCAACTAGCATCCTTTCGCCCGTTGTAATTCCCCTTTTCCACCGGCGCCCCCCCCGCTGCCGCTGTTGAAGGGGCTCCTTACCTCAGAGAACGCGGGGAGCACCCACCTGATGCTCCCCGCAAGTTGTTGATGAGGTCCAGGCATGGAGATCACATGGCAGGGTGTCTTACTCATCCCTGTATTTTTCACTCTGCTCTTCAAGAAGCCCAGGTATCTGCTGTACGCCGCGATCTTCTTGTCCGGATTTAGCGCAAGCTCGGTCCTAAATTTTCCCAATGTGGAGTTCGGCCTTCAGCCCTCCCAACTGGCGATTCTTTTTCTTCTGATTCACTTTTCGCTCTTCAAAATTCCACGAATTTTCGCCCAGCAGGACGAGGGTAGAAGTATCGCTAGCCTTAGGCACAATGTTCCTTTCCTGGTGGCCTTCTTAATCCTGGATGTGTTTTCTCTCGCCTTGGGCCCGGAGGGCGTAACGCCAACCGGAACAACCCAACTCATCCACATGGGGTTCGGCTGCACCACCCTGGCCCTGGTTGCGGTCTATGCTATGGACGAGAAGGCCCCGGATAGGCTCCTCAAGGCCTTTATTTGGAGCTCTATCTTTATCTCCCTGTGGGGATTCATTCAACTGTCTCTCTTCTATCTAGGGATTCCCTATCCGGACTTCCTCTTCAATAATACAACAAGCAAGAACGCCCTCGGATTCCGAAGCATGCTGGAGACCGCAAAAGTACTCCGAATTAGTTCAGTCGCGACTGAGCCCTCTATCCTCTCGAAATTTCTGGTCCCAATCCTTGCTGCCATGCTCGCGGCAGTCCGGAAGGGCGGGAAAACCATCCAGATCCCGAAATGGCAGATCTTGGTCGTGCTCCTCACCCTCATGATAAGCACCTCCTCTGGCGCCTACATAGGGGTTGCAGTTCTCCTGGTGTTCAATTTCCTTAACCTGAGGATGCTTCTTAAGAATCGGCGATTCTTGCTCGGCCTCCTTGGGACAATGGGGATCGTTGTCGGGTTTGCCCTGGCCTTCCCATCCCTGATCCGTGAGATGGTCATTGGTAAGTTCTCGTCCTTTTCTTTCCTTGAGCGAACAGCCTCCGTTATCGAAGGTTTCGAGGTTTTTACGGCTAATCCTCTGCTCGGCGTAGGCTGGGGGAATTTCCAGGGCTTCGACTTTCTTGCAAAAATCCTTGCCAGTACGGGAATTCTGGGAGCCCTCGCGTTCGCCGGGTTCCTAGTCCAAAGCCTGCGCCTGCCCATAGTTCGTCTTCGCCAGCTAAACATCCCGGATCCTGATAGGGCCGCCATATTCGCTCTGGCCACCATGGCTGGTTTCCAAGTTTTCCAAATGAGTATTGTCGGCTTTTTTCCGTCTTATGAGGATTTTTGGATTGTTTTTGGCGTCCTCACTGGAGCAGCGTTTAGACCCCTACTCCGACAGAACTCGCCCACACTAATTGGTTCACAGAGATGAAAATCTTACTGGTGACCGGCAGCTATCCACCAGATCCCTGCGGGGTCGGAGACTATACCGCGCGGCTCGAAGAAGCCCTTCGCGATGAGGCCGAAACCCAAGTCTCGGTGCTCCTGCCGAAGACTGGACCTTCGCTGCGGCTTCTGTATGCGATCACCAAGGCTCCTGTTGGGCTGATCATCCACCTCCAGTACCCAACCGTCGGTTTCGGCTGGAGCCTGCTTCCTGTCCTCTGGTTCATGGCCGCAAGCCAGCTCCACCCCACAGTCCTGACCGCTCATGAATTCGCCCGTGCGCATCCACTGAGGAAGATGGCCAACCTGCTCATGATGGCGGGGGCGTCCCGCATCCTCTTCACCAACGAGGCTGACCGGGACGCCGTACTTCAGTATTTACCCTCCTGGCGGGCCAAGTGCGAAATCATCCCCATCGGCAGTAACCTGCCATCCGCTACGAGCCGAGTGTGCGCAAGTCAGCCTTTGACCGTCAGCTTCTTCGGTTTCCTCCGGCCGGGCAGAGGCGTCGAGGCCTTCCTGGAGGCAGCTGGCCAACTCAACAGAGACCCCAGCACACATGTAGTCTTTAGGATCATCGGCCATTGCCTACCGGAGCATGCCTCATACCTAAACCAGTTGCGCGCGGAATGGGCCCTCGGGAACCTGGAATGGCATCTGTCCATGCCGGCGGGTCATGTTTCAAACCTCCTGGCCACCAGCCACGTCGCCTACCTTCCCGTTCCAGGAGGAATCGGCGAGCGGAACGGCACAGTCCTCGCGGCACTCTGCGCCGGCCTGCATGTCTTTGCACCCTTCGGCCAGGCGACGAGCCCCCTCCTCTCTCGACTGGTCCACCGCGCCGACTCGCCGGAGGCCTTCGCCAAAGCCCTGGTCTCTCAAGCAGAAGCGTGGATGACCGCCCCAAAAAGCGAAGAAAGGTCCAAATATGTCGAACTCCGGTCCTGGAAGGCCATTGCCCGGGCCCACCTCAAGGCCTACGCCGCCGTTTCCTGCTCCTGAGTCGCTTCCTTTGGCGTTTCACCACACCTGCCCCTTCCCCATGAACAAGCCCACCCTCGAAACGTATTCATCCCGCGACGAAGCCAGAACCACCCAGGTTTCAGGTGGCAGACGCATTCAGGGCCTCCTGCCGCGACATCCCGATGTGAGTCGCCCCCTGGTCAGCATCGTCACGGTCGTTCGCAACGGCCGGAAAACCATAGAATCGACCATCCTCAGCGTCAATGCGCAGACGTATCCGAACATTGAGTTCATAGTAGTAGACGGCTGCTCAACCGACGGCACAGTTGATCTGATCCGAAAATTCGAAAATTTGATTGACCTATGGATAAGCGAACCAGATCAAGGCATCTCAGATGCTTGGAACAAGGGTGTATCGTTCTGTCGTGGGGAGATCATTGGCATTCTCAATGCGGATGACACCTATGCCACAGACATGGTCGAATGCGTCGTTCGAGCATTGGAACCCAACACAGCCGGCTACTGTTATTCAACTGTAGTCATGATCGACGAGAGCCAGAAGAAAACGCGTGAATTCCGCGGGAAGTTCAACCCTGCTCACCTTTTTTCTGGTATCGGCTTTCTCTACCCCGGAAGCTTTTGCACAAGAAAGGCTTATGAAGAGATCGGGCTTTTTGACCTGAGCTACCGCTTGGCCATGGACACAGACTGGATCTTGCGCTATTATCGCGCGGGTTTCCCCATCTCCAGAAACTCTGGTTACTGTTTCATGCGCAACGACGGTGTGGCCAGTAAGCAATGGAAGGAAGCGTGGAAGGAGTATGACCGAGCTTTGGCCGAAAATGCCATGCCATTCCTAACCCGCCTTGGGTCAAGGGCCTATTACATGCTCCTAACCCTAAAGAAGGCGCTCTTTGGAGGTGGCAGATGACGGCCCGGGAAATGAGGATCCAAGCGCAGCTTATTGCAATTTTTGCGCACAACATCCTCTACAACCTCCTATTTTTCCACTCCCTTCGACGGTTATATTTACGAATTACCGGCACTCGAATTGGAGCGCACAGCTATATTCATTTCAACAACTGGGTTACACGCATGGGACGGCTTGAATTGGGTGATCACACAACCGTCAACCCGGGTTGTTATTTGGATACCCGGGGTGGCATCCGAATCGGAAGCAATGTCATGATTGGCCACCGGACCCGTATTTACACCGCCGGCCACGACATCAGCGATCCCGCGTTTGGGGGCTACAACAAAGGGGTGGAAATTCGAGACCACGTGGTTGTCTTTCCCAATTGTATTTTGATGCCGGGGGTTGAAATTGGTGAGGGCGCTGTCATCTATCCCGGCAGCGTTGTAACCCGTTCCGTTTCACCGCGATCCGTCCAAGGGGGCAATCCAGCCCGCCCAATCAAGGCCAGGACCGGTGAAATACACTACCGGTTGGACTATAAATACTGGCTACCAAACGCCTAGCACGACGTTTACAACAATTCAACACAACATAACACGGCAGATGAATCGCTTTCTGGTTAGACGTACAATGGATGCCCCTCTCCCGCAGGGCAAACGCATGATCCAGACATGCGACATCCCTTGAGGAATGGCCGTGTCTTCACTCCTTGATCGTGGCTATGAATCATTGTCTGGTACATGACTTCCTGACATGCCAAAACAGCCTTGGAGGCTGGTTGTGGCCACGAAGAACCCGAGCTTGAAGCACCATCTGTCGGCCCTGCCGGATCCACGCAGTGAACGGGGGCGGAGGCACCTGCTTCTGGATGTGATGATCATGGCCGTGCTGGCGACGCTCTGTGGTGCGGACGACTGGGAATCCGTGGAGGCGTTCGGGGAGGAGCAGGAACCCTGGCTGCGCACCTTCCTCGATCTGCCGAACGGCATCCCCAGCCACGACACCTTCAGCCGCGTCTTCCGCAGGCTCGACACCCAGGCCTTCACGGAATGTTTCCTGGAATGGACACGGGCTGTCCGACGCAAGATCCCGAAGGATGTCGTGGCCATCGACGGAAAGACGCTGCGGGCCTCCATGGATGCCGACACCTCGCCCCTGCACATGGTGAGCGCGTGGTCCTCCGGCAACCGCATGGTGCTCGGCCAGCAGGCCGTGGACAGCAAGAGCAACGAGATCCACGCGATCCCAGCGCTGCTCAAGGTTCTGGACCTGCGCG
>CAXYVC010000028.1:0-23341 GCA_964292295.1 uncultured bacterium | reverse complement strand
CGAGGACCAGGCCCAGGAGGCCCCAGAGCAGCAGGAGGCGCCCCCGCGGCAGCAGGCCCCAGCCCTGCACCAGGTCGGCGTTGCTGACGAACTTCAGCGCCGCGCCCAGCTCCACCACGCCCAGGGCCGTGGTCAGCCGCCCCATCCAGGCCCCGGACCGGGGCAGGCGCGCGAGCAGTCCGGGGAAGGCGGCCAGGAGCAGGAAGGGCAGCGCGAAGGTCGCCGAGAAGGCCAGCATCCCGAGGGCGGGGCGGACCCACGTGCCGCGGGAGGCCGCCACCAGGGCCGTCCCCACGAAGGGCGCGGTGCAGGTGAAGGAGGTGACCGAGAAGACGAGGCCCATCAGGAAGGCGCTGCCGGACACGCCGCCGCGGGTGCCCAGCGCGTCGGTCCAGCGCGCCGGAAGGCGCAGGTGCACCCAGCCGAAGAGGGCCGAGGCAAAGCCCAGGAAGAGGACGGCCAACCCCAGGTTCACGGCCCAGTGGGCGGCGAAGCTTGCGAGGCCCGCAGCGCCGGCAAGAAGAGCGAGGGCCAGGCCGAGGGCGGTGAAGGAACTCACGATCCCGGCCGCGAAGGCCAGGGCGTCCTTCAGCCTCCTTGCGCCTTGGCGCTGGGTGCGCCGCGCGAAGAAGGCGAGGGTGACGGGCACCATGGGAAAGACGCAGGGCGTCAGCAGGGCCGCGCCTCCAGCCCCCGCCGCAATCCCGAGGAAGGCCAGGGTGCCGCCTTCCCCCTCCGCCCGGACGGCCCGCCCCCGCCCGACGGGAAGGCGGAGGGCCACCCGCACGGGAGGCAGGCAGCTTTCCTCCGTGCAGGCCTGGTAGCCCAGCAGCACTTCCGCCTCGCCGCCGGCAGGCTCCGACCCCAGACGGTAGGGGATGTCCACCCAGGCGTGGCCCTCCAGCAGGCGGCGCGTGTGCCGGAAGCCATCGTCGTAGACCTGCCGAGGCGTCGAACAGGCCAGGGTCCCTTCCACCCGCAGAAGGTCGGGCCGTCGGCTGGTGGCCGTGAAGGGCACGAGGCCCGGGAGGCTCCCCTCGGAGGGCAGGGCCGGGGCGTACACGTGCCATCCGGGCTCCACGTCCACATGCACGCGGAGGACGCCCGTCGCACCGACCGCACCGTCCACCACCTTCACATCCGTGGACACGCGCACCGGGTTCTGGGCCCCCAGGGGCACCAGCAGGAAACTGAGCAGCAGGAGAAGGCGCATCAGGACCTCCCCATCAGGCGCGCGAGGGTCTTCTCCAGCGCCGGGCCCTTCAGTTCGCCGTCCATGGCGCGGATCGCGCCATCGGGGCCCACGAGGAAGACGCGCGGGATGGTGGTCACCTCCAGGCTTCTCGCGAAAGCGTGCTCCGAGCCCTTCTCGAGCCAGGCCTGCTTCCAGGGCATGGGCAGGCTCTGCGACGCGCGGAAGGCCTGGATATCCTCGGGGCGGGCGTCGAAGGAGAGGCTCAGCACCTCCAGGCCCCGGCCCTTGAAGGCCGCGTAGGCCCTGTGGAGGCCCGGCAGTTCCGCCACGCAGGGCTTGCACCAGGTGGCCCAGACATCCACCAGGAGCCATTTGCCCTTGAAGGCGTCGAGGCTGAGGGACTGCTTCGGATCCTCCAGGCTGGGGAGCTGGAAGCGCGGGAAGGGCTGGCCCACCGCCAGGCGCGCCCGGCTGGTCTTCAGGGACCGCCGCAGCTCCTTCAGCAGGGGGTGGCCGGGGCGCGCGGCCTCCAGGGCGGCCAGGTCCCGCTCGGCATCCACGGGGCCCAGGCTGGGCAGGATCCTTTGCGTCCAGAAGGCCGCATCCAGGTGGTCCAGGGCGATGCGCTGCAGCGCGGTTCGGGCGTCGCCTGTCGCATCGCAGCAGCACTTGCCCAGCATGTTCTTGTCCCAGGAACCCAGCCGCCTCCAGAAGGGGCTCTCCGGCGGAAAGGCCTTCAGGAGGGCGGCCTGGTCCCTGGGGCCGTACATGAGCAGGGCCGCCCCAAGGGCCTGGCGGACCTCGGGATGGGTTTCCCCCTCCAGGGCCTCGCCCCATCTCTGGACGAAGGGCTGGGCGAAGGCCTCGTTGAGGGCCGACGCCTCGCGCATGTCCTGGCTGGCGAGGGCCTTTGCCAGGTGGACATTGATCCGGTATCGCTCCTGGTCGATGCGCCAGATCTCCGCCAGGTCGCGGTCCTGGGGGCCGAAGGTGATGACGGCTTCCCGGCTCCCTTGGGGCAGGCGCCTGGGGTCGAAGACGACCCGGGCCCGGCCTTCCACCAGGGGCAGGATGGAGCTGTAGGAGCGCCCCTCGTGGGGCTCGAAGCCCGCGCCCTGGGTGCCCTCGATGGCGCGGCGCGCGGTTCCGGGCGCCGGGGCGTGGACGCCGTCCACCTGGTAGCGCACGACAGGCCCCCTGCCCGTGACCTCGGCCGCGTACGTCCCGTCCGGCTGGGGCACAAGGGGCACGCGGGTGGGCGCGCCGGAGCCGTCCTGCACCAGGAGCCCGGCGCGGGACAGATCCTGGGCGAGGTCGAGGACGCCGAGCCGCGCCTGGACCCGGATGCTGCGCGGCGCCTGCACGGGGAGGTGCATCCAGGCCCACGCGTGGCCCACGCCCGAGAAGACGAGATTGCAGGGGCCGGGCTTCACGGAGGCCTTCAGGATGAAGCGGCCCTCCCGGTCGGCGGAGGCGGTCGCCAGCAGCGGGTCCAGGTCCTCGCCCGTCAAGCGCACGTGGGCCATGGGCATGGGGCGTCCGTCGGCCCCGAGGAGGGTGCCGTGGACGGTGACCTGGACGCGGCCGCGCAGGCGGTCGCAGCCGAGGCCGCCCACGAGGGCGGGGATCAGAAGAAGGGACAGGGCATGTCTCGTCATGGGCACTCCAGACTTGGCAAGTCGTGGGGGACGGGGATTCAGTGCTTCGCCATCAGGCGCGCGAGGGTCTTCTCCAGGGCCGGGCCCTTCAGTTCGCCGTCCATGGCGCGGATCGTGCCGTCGGGGCCCACGAGGAAGACGCGGGGGATGGTGGCGACTTCCAGGGCCTTGGCGAAGGGATGCTGGCTGCCTCCCTCCAGCCAGACGTGCTTCCAGGGCATGGGCAGCTTCTGCGACGCGCGGAAGGCCTGGATGTCGCCGGGCTGGACGTCGAAGGAGAGGCTCAGCACCTCCAGGCCCTTCGGCTTGTAGGCCGAGTAGGCCTTCTGGAGGCCCGGCAGCTCACCCACGCAGGGCTTGCACCAGACGGCCCAGACATCCACCAGGAGCCATTTCCCCTTGAAGGTGTCGAGGCTGAAGGAATGCTTCGGATCCTCCAGGCTGGGGAGCTGGAAGCGGGGGAAGAGCTGGCCCACGGCCAGGCGCGCCCGGCTGGCCTCCAAAGCGCCGCGCAGCGCCTTCAGGGCGGGATGGCCAGGACGCAGCGCCTCCAGTTCCGCCAGCATGGGCTCGGCTTCCCGGGGCGGGAGGCTCCGCTGGAGGATCTGGAGGATGCGCAGGGCCGAATCGGGCTCCCGGCGGTCCAGGATCAGGGTCAGCAGGGTCTGCCGATCCGAACGGCCGGCGGGCCAGGCGGCGATGGCGAGGTCCGTATCCCCCACCTGGCGCCAGAAGGGGTGCTCGGGCGGGAAGGCCCGGAGGAGCGGCGCGGGGTCCTTGCCGCGCCCCAGCAGGGCCGCGCCCAGGGCCAGGCGCACCCTCGGGCGCGTCTCCGCCGCAAGGGCGGCTTCGCAGCGAGCCCGGAAGGCCTGGGAGCGGGCGCGGCAGGCCTCGTTGGCCTGGCGGCGGGCCTCGCCCCGCAGGGCGTCCACCCGCGTGGCCTCCAGGCTGATGTCCAGGATCTCCGCATCCAGCGCCCAGGCCGCGGCGAGGTCGCCGTCCTTGGCGTCGAAGACGAGCCGGGGGCGCAGTTCGCCCTTGGGAAGGGCGCGCGGATCGAAGACGACGTGCGCCCGGCCTTCCCGGAGGCGCACCTGGCTCCAGTAGTTGTGGTCCTCCGTGGGATCGAAGCCCTCGGCCTGGGTGCCGTTGACCCCGAAGCGGAAGGGGATGCCCTCCACCAGCGCCGCGGCGCCCCGCACGCGGGTCCGGAGCAGGCTTCCGGCGGCCTTCAGCTCCGCCGCCCAGGTGCCATCCGCCTGGAGGGCCATGGGCGTCTGCGTCACCCTGCCGCCTTCGTCCCGGGCCTCGAGCAGCAGCTCCTTCGGGGACTCCAGGAGACGGTGCACGCCGAGCCGCGCCTCCACGCGGAAGTCCCGGTCCCGGTCCACCCAGAGGGTGGCATCCATGGCGCGGTGGCCCACGCCGGAGAAGTCGAGCCTGTAGACGCCCGGCTTCAGGGCCGTCTTCAGGCGGAAGCGGCCGTTCGAGTCCGCCTGGACCGTGAGATGGGGATGGAAGGGATCGGTCCAGATGCGGGCGTGAGCCATGGGCAGCGGCCGGCCGTCGGCGCCGAGGATCCGGCCCTCGATGGCCACGCGGCAAGGCGAACCAGGGCGGCTGCAGGCGAGGGGGGCCAGGAGGGCTGGGATCAGAAGGAGGTTCAGGGCGGGGTGGGACATGGGGGCTCCGGAATGGATGACGGAAGGGCTTCAGGCCTTGGGCAGCAGGCGGGCGAGGGTTTGTTCGAGGGTCGCCCCGTGCAGTTCCTCGTCCATGGCCCGGATCGTGCCGTCGGGTCCCACCAGGAAGACGCGGGGGATGGCCGTGACGCCGAGGGTTTTCGCGAAGGGGTGTTCCGCGCCCCCCTCCAGCCAGGCGTGCTTCCAGGGCATGGGCATCTTCTGCGCCTGGCGATAGTCCTGGATGTCCCGGGGCTGGGCGTCGAAGGAGAGGCTCAGGAGTTCCAGGCCCCGGCCCTTGAAGTGCGCGTAGGCCCTGTGGAGGCCCGGCAGCTCCTTCACGCAGCTGGAGCACCAGACGGCCCAGACGTCCACCAGGAGCCACTTGCCCTTGAAGGTGTCGAGGTTGAGGATGCGCCCGGGGGCCTCCAGGTCGGGCAGCTGGAAGGCGGGAAAGGGGCGGTCCGGCGCCAGGGGCGCCTGCTCCGCGTTTAGCTCCTGGGGCCGGCGCTGGAGGGGGGGATGCCCGGGCCGCAGGCGCGCCAGGCCGCCGAGGATCGCCTCGCGCCGGGACAAAGAGGTGGGGCGCAGGACGTGGCGGAGGATGGACGCGGCGTCCTCCGCCTCCCGGCGGTCCAGGGCGAGCAGGGCCAGCTGAGGGACGGCGGAGCCTTCGGAGGGGCGGGCTTGACTCAGGGCAACGGCGAAGATGGTGCGGTCCACCTCCGCCCAGAAGGGGTCCCCGGGCGCAAAGGCCTTCAGGACCGCCGAGGCGTCCTCCCGGGCGAAGAGCAGCAGCGCATCACCCAGGGCCTTGCGCACCCGCGGGCGGGTCTCCCGGGCCAGCTCGGCCTCCCAGCGGGCCACCTGGGCGCGGCGGAGGGCCTGGAGGCGTCCGCGGGTGGCCTGCTTGCCC
Source organism: uncultured bacterium (assembly GCA_964292295.1). Classification (GTDB taxonomy): domain Bacteria; phylum Acidobacteriota; class Holophagae; order Holophagales; family Holophagaceae; genus CAXYVC01. Next base: position 17,890 of record CAXYVC010000028.1, on the reverse strand, counting down.
TGGCCCGCCTTGTGAGGGCGGGGCTGCTGGGCGACCAGGAGACGCTCGCGCGCCTGGGCCACCCGCCAGGCCGCTTCCAGATCGCCGTCCTTCGCCTCGAAGGCGAGCTGGAGGCTTGGATCGCCCTTGGGCAGCTGCGCGGGATCGAAGACGATGCGGGCCCGCCCTGCCTCCAGGTCCACGAGGCCCGCGTGGCTGCGGTCCGGCTGGAGCTCGAAGGTTCGGGCCCCGGGAAGGCCCACGCCGAAGCGGTAGGGCACCCCCTCCACGAGTTCCGCCGCCCCGAAGACGCGGCAGCGCAGCTGGCGGCCCCCCGCCTGGACATCGGCGGCCCAGGTGCCGTTCGTTTGGCGGGCCATGGGCGTGCGCGTGGCGCGGCCCTGGTCGTCCCGTGCCTCCAGCTCGACGGACCGGGGCTCGGGCGCGAGGCGGTAGGCGCCGAGGCGCGCCTGGAGGCGGAAACTCCGGTCCTGGTCCACCCAGAAGGGCGCCTCGTTGATACCCGCGCCCGGGTAGCCGGGCGCCGAGAACTCCAGGGTGTAGACCCCGGGCTTCAGGCGGGCCTCCAGGCTGAAGCTGCCGTCGGGCCCCGTCCAGACCTGGACGTGGGGATGGAAGGGATCGGTCCAGAGGCAGACCAGGGCCGAAGGGAGGGGCCTGCCGTCCGCACCGAGCACCGTGCCCCGGAGGGCGACGCGCCGGGGGGCGCGGGCATCGGGACGGGCGCAGGCGAGGCCCAGCGCGACGGCGGGCAGCAGGAGCAGGGCGTGGGGATGCATGGGCATGGGACCTCCAGGCAGGGCGAGGCCCTGCGGTGAGTGGAAGGGGTTGAGTCAGGCTCGGACCGGGTGGCCTGGCTTGGCCTGGGCACCCGGTGGGGGTCAAAGGGGGGACATCGCGACGACAAGGAGCAGGCGGTCCCCCCTTTGCGATTAAAGCCCCAGCAGGTTTCGGATCTCTTCGAGGCGGCGGACACTCACCTGGAGGCGCGTGGCGCTGAGCACCACCTCGCCTTCGTCCGTGAGTTCCTTCACGGCGTCCAGGCGCACGAGGGCGTTGCGGTGGATGCGGGCGTAGCCGAGCCCCTCCAGGCGGGTCTCCCAGTGGGCCAGGCGGCCGTCCACGGGGAAGGAACCCTCCGGAGTCCAGGCCTGGCAGTCGCCCAGGTCGGCCACCAGGGCCTCCACCTCCTCAGGGCGCAGCAGGCGCGTGGCGCCCCGGCGGCGCACAGGCAGGCGCAGCCAGCCCTTCTGCAGCGGGTCCTCCTTGGGGCGGATGCGGCTGAGGGCCTGGGCCAGCGCCACGCGGCTGATGGGCTTCAGCAGGTAGTGGACGGCGCCGCCCGCGAAGGCCTCCACCGCGTGCTCCCGGTAGGCGGTGACGAAGACCAGGGCCGGGCGCGGCTCCGGCAGCAGGGCCATGAGCTCCATGCCCGACATGCCCGGCATCTCGATGTCCAGGAAGAGGGCGTCGGGCTTCAGCTCGGAGGCCAAGTGCAGGCCCTCCAGGCCGTGGGCCGCCTCGCCCGCCACCTCCACCCCCGGCAGCTCGCAAAGCAGCTTCACCAGGAGCTGCCGCGCGAGGGGTTCATCCTCGACCACCACGACGCGGATCATCGAACCATCCATTCGGGAAGGGGGAAGGGCAGGCGCAGGGCCTGGCGCCAGCGCCGGGCGGGGATCTCCATGAAGCGCTTCAGTCCCAGGTTCTCCCGCAGGCGCAGGCGGCCGTCGGGCTGCACGACCATCCGGAACCCGAAGACCTCCATGCGGTTCATGGGGGGCGGGAAGTCCTTCGGGGGCGCAAGCTCCATGGCGTGGCCCGTATCCGAATCCAGGGCCAGCCAGCGGAGGGCGGGGCGGGCGCGATAGTCGAGGGTGTCCAGGGCCTCGCAGCGGCGGACCAGCAGGGCGTCGCCGGGGCGGCTCGGGTAGACGCCACCCTTCAGGTGGGCGTGGAAGTCTCCCTCGGGCCAAGCCCGGAGGCCCGCCTTGCGGGAGCCGGGGAAGGCCGCCACCAGAAGCCGGCCGTCGGGACGGGGGGCGATGCAGGCGGTCTCGGCCTCTCCCGGGGCCCAGAGGCGCCCGGCCTTGCGCGTGTGGCCATCCCAGGCGTCCAGCAGCACCCAGCGCCCGCTGGCACGGTGCAGCAGCAGGATCCCCGCAGGCAGGCGCTGGGCCGACCAGTTGCGGTATCCGCCATCCAGCTCCGCATGGGCCTCCGCCACCCGGGGCGTGCCGTCCGGCCCCTTTCGGTACAGGGGGCCTCCGAGGCCCAGGTCCGCCAGGCGTTCCAGGCGCAGCCAGCCGCCCGCGTCCACGCGGAAGAGCGCGAAGGGGCCGAGGGTATGTCCTTCCCAGAAGAGCTCGCGCTTCCCGAGCAGGAAGCTGCCGTTGCCCAGAGGGAGGAAGGTGTCGAGGCCCTGGGCATCCTGCCAGGACAGACGCGCGGTTTCCCGCCACGCCTCCCCCGGCCGCCGGACGAAGAGGTGCAGGGGCTGGCCCTTGCCCACCTCCTGGTCGATGCGCCGCCCGGGCGGAAGGGCCGGCAGGGGGGCATGGAAGCGCCCGAGGGCGTACGTGGTGCCCTGGTGGTGCGCGAGGTGCAGGCCCGCCCCGAGGCGTCCATCCAGCTCCGGGGGCAGCTCGAGGTGGCGGGTACGGCCCTTGGCCGGTGTGAAGGCGAGGGTGGGCACGCCGTCGAAGTCGTAGACCCTTCCGCTGGGGATCTGGACGGTTTCCACCAGCAGGCCGCCCTCGTAGTGGGCCTGGGCCAGGAGGAGCGGAGTGGCGAGGAGCGCGAGGAGGATCCGCATGCTAGGCCCACCGGAAGCGGGCGCGGAAACCCAGGGGACAGGGCTCCAGCTGGAGGTCCGAGGGCCTCCGCAGGCGCGCCCGCAGGTTGTCCAGCGCCCGGCCCGTGCCGCGCTTGCCCCGGGAGAGGCCGTCGCCGCTGTCCTCCACGCTGATGCACAGCCCCTTCCCTTCCGCCTCGGCGCGGACCACCACGGTGCCGCCCTCCAGCCGGGGGGCGATGGCGTGGCGGATGGCGTTCTCCACCAGCACCTGGAGGCCCAGCACCGGGATCTCCCGGTCAAGCAGCTCTTCGGGCACGTCGATGCGAACCCGAAGGCGGTCCCCCAGGCGCCGACGCTCCAGGGCCAGTACGTCCTCCACCAGGGCCAGCTCCTCCCGCAGGGGGGCCGTGGGCCGGTTCGTCACGTTCTGCACCTGCTCGAAGAGGGCGGACAGGCGCTGGGTGGTGTCCAGGGCGCCGCGCGGGTCGTCCTCGATCTGGGCTTCCAGCGTGTTCAGGGTGTTGAAGAGGAAGTGGGGCGAGAGCCGCGCCCGCAGGGCGCCGTCCCGGGCCTCCGCCAGGAGCAGGCGCCCCTCGGCCACCAGGAGGCCAAGTTCGGTGCCCACGAGAGCCCAGAGGCCCAGGTGCTGGAGGAACTCCTCCATGGCGCTGGGGTGGATGCGGGGGTGGATGACCCAACCCTGCCAGACGGGCACGCCGTGGTAGAGGTAGGAGCCCGGCACCATCAGGCCTTTGGTCAGGAGGCGGCAGGCCATGATCCAGCCCACGTAGGCGGCCAGGAGCAGGGCCACCGTCGTGACCCCGGGCCCGAGACGGCGCACCAGGAGGCGGCGCAGGCGCGAGACGAGCCACCAGGCGAAGGCGGCGAGCGTCAGGACCGCCAGCGCGCGCAGCACCGTGCCGGATACGCTGGGCCAGGCGCGCGGATCGAAGGGGTCCACCCCCACCGAACGCGCGGTGGCCACGAGATCCGGATCCAGCTCCTCCAGCCTCAGAGAGACGCGGTGGATCTGGAGGGCCCAGGGCTGCGCCAGGAGCAGCACCGCACCCACCCGCAGCGCCAGCGCCGCAAGGGGAGAGCGGTCCCAGGCAAGCAGAAGGCGAAGGGGCTGGAGCAGGCGGTGGGGCATCGGGACCTCGTGCTCCCAGGCTAGAACGAGGCATCCGTGCGCCGGGAGGTGCAATTCCACGAGCGTCGCCCACCGCCCCACGAACGTTGCGGCGCCCCAGCTGGCCGTGGCGCCCGCCCGTACAAGGGAAGCGCCCCGAGGCGGGGGCGCTCCGTGTGGGATGGTGTGGTGGGACGGATGAGGTGGGGAAGGAAAGCGGGCGTTCCTTACGTGGGAACGGGTTGTGAGAAGGGTGATTCAAGGTGGCGGGAAGTCCCGAAGGACACCTCATGGCCAGTGTAGGCCCGGGCGGCCCCGGCGCCAAGCGCCCTCAGGGCTCCAGGCGAAAGCGGGAGGCATCGACCCTTCCGGGCTCCCAGTGCTCGAAGCGCAGCGTGGCCCGGGCCCCGCCGGGCTCCTCGATGCGCAGCGCGGGGATGACCGGCAGGCCATGCACTTTCACCGGAGCCTCGAACACCATCTGCTTGGCCATCCTGCCGCTGGGCATCAGGAAGGCCGCCCGCAGGGGGCGCGTGCCCGCCGCATCCAGCCACAGCTGGGCGGAGCGCCAAGTGCACGAGGGCCGCCGGGCCTTCAGGTCGAGACGCAGGCTGGGCTTCCCCTCCAGCGGCTCTTCCCGCCGGGCCTCCACCAGGTAGTCCTCGGCGAAGCGCAGGCGCGCGAGATCCCCGCCCGAGGCCGGCCCCATCAGACGCTGCTGGGGCGTCACCTTCAGGGGGCGGCGGCTGCCGGGCACCCGCATCCAGAGCTCCTCGCCCAGCATCAGCACCACCCGGTCCTTCTCCTTGGCGGAGAGTCCCTCCACGCGCACGTCGCCGTTCTCCCGCACGCAAACGCGCCACCGCTGCTGCACCCGGGGCGCCTCCAGGACCATCTCCACGGTGAAGGCGGGCCAGGGATGGCGAAGACGGTCGATGCGCGCCAGCAGCGCCTGGTCCTCCGAAGCGGCGGGCAGGAGCAGCGCCGGCAGCAGCAGGACCAGGGCCCTAGCCCCGGCCATAGACGTCTTCCAGGCGCTCGATGTCCTCTTCGTCGAAGGTGCCGAAGCTGATCTCCATCACCCGAACGGGGTGGCGCACACCGGCCCCGCAGCTCAGGCGATGCACGCTGGCGGCGGGCAGCCACACCTCGGCCCCCCTGTCGGGCGTCAGCACCCGCCCGTCCAGCTCCACCACCACGCCTTCGTCCAGGGCCACCCACAGCTCATCGCGATGGCGGTGCCGCTGGAGGCTCAGCTTCTGGCCCGGGTTGCAGGTGAGGATCTTCACCGTGCACGGCGCGTTCAGCGCGTACTGGTCGAAGGAGCCCCAGGGCTTGTCCACGTGCAGGGTCTTGGGTTTGTCCATGGCATCTTCTCGCTGGTTGAAAGAAAGGCGGATCAGAGCAGGTCCGTGCGGCCGGCGGCCTGGAGGCGCTCGACGATGGTCTTCACCTCCTGCCCCGGGACGGGGCGGGAGCCGAGCAGGGCGCCGCGCCCGCCCACCACGATGAGGTCCTGAGCCCCCCCACAGGCCACGAGGCGCCGCCCGCCGAAGACGGCGCAGTTGTCGGCATCCACGAGGACCACGTCCCCCTGGGTGGCGTTGCCCCGGGCATCCGGATCCACGAAGGCGGCGGCGGCGGGCCAGGAGCCCACGTCCGACCACCGGAAGCGCGCGGGCACCACGGCCACCCGATCCGACTTCTCCATCAGCGCATAGTCGATGGAGATCTTCGGCAGCTTCCCGTAGGCGGCGGCCAGGGTGGAGGCATCCGCACCCGCCGCGGCCCAGGCCTCCAGGGGCTGGAGCAGCTCCGGGGCATGGCGCTGAAGCTCGGCGCGCATGTCCTTCAGGGTCCACACGAAGATGCCCGCGTTCCAGAAGTGGCGGCCGGAAGCGACGTAGTCCATGGCCGTGGCGCGGTCCGGCTTCTCCCGGAAGGCGCGCACCGCACGCACGGGCCCCTCGCCCTCCGCCTCGATGTAGCCGTAGCCTGTCTCGGGGAAGGCGGGACGGATGCCGAAGGTGACGAGGGCCCCTTCCCGCTCGGCGTGCCCCGCGGCCACGCGGAGGTCACCGATGAAGAGGTCCCGGTCCCCGATCCAGTGGTCCGCGCTCAGCACCGCCATCACCCCCTCGGGCACGCGGCGGGCGATGACCGCCAGGGCCAGGGCCAGGCAGGGTGCGGTGTTGCGACCTTCGGGCTCCACGATCACGTTTTCCGGGGGCAGTTCGGGCAACAGCGCACGCGTGGCCTCGGCCAGGTCCTCCGTCGTGACCACGTAGACGTGGCGGGGTTCCACATCGGGCCTCAGGCGCTCAACGGTCTGCACCAGCAGGGGCTGGTCGCCGGCCATGGGAAGGAACTGCTTGGGCCGCAGGGCGCGGCTGCGGGGCCAGAACCGCGTCCCGCGGCCCCCGGCCATCACGACGGCAATCAGGGGAAGCGACATCCGTATCTCCTCGACAGCTTTTCGGGACGCGTTCAGCGCCGTCCCTTCTTCCGTGGTTTCGCGGCCTTGGGAGCCTTGCCACCCGCCTTGGAGGCCTTCGGGTCGGCCTTGCCCTTGCGGGCCTTGGCTGGCGCCTGGTCTGCCTTCGCGGTACGGCGCCCCTTCTTCGCCGCCTTGCTGCGGCGGGAGGCCTTGGTCTTCCGCTGGGCCTTGGCCTTCGCGCGGCCTCCCGGCGTGTCCTTGACGTGGCTCTCGGGGGGGGCGAGGGGAGGCGGATCCAGAACCGTGCGGGGAACCGGGGGCAGGTCCCCGGGGCCTTCGGCCTGGGCGCGCCGGGCCCGGGCCTTCACCACGGGGTCCTCCGGAAGCGCCTGGGCGCCCAGCAGGCCGCAGAGCAGAAGAAGCAACGCGATCCGCACCCGCACCTGCATGCCCCGCAACCTCCCACCGGGCCTGCACGGCCCCGGGATCACCATAGCGCGCTTTGCGCTCCCGGCGTCAGCCCTGCCCGCCCTGCTGGCGCAGCTTGCTGAAGAACTCGGCGATCACCGCGTCCGCCGCCTCCCGGGATTCGTCCGCCTCCTGGGCCTTCCGCTCCAGGATGTCCCGCCCGCTGGGGGCCCCCGTGGTGCGGTCCTCGACCGGGGCGAGGTTCGTCAGGACGAACTCCGAGACCTCGATGAGACGGCGCCCCACCTTCTCGAGCTTCTGGCGCACGATGTCCTGGTATTGAAAGAGGTCGTAGGCCCCTTGCACGTTGTACTGGCCGTTGTCGGCGTGGAGGACGATCTCCTCCATGCGGGCGATCAGGAGCTCGCGTTCCTCGCTGGGAGGCACCTGGCGCTGGAGGATCTCCTGGCACTCCCGGGCAAGGCTCTGGATCTCGTCGAAGCTGTGCTCCACCACCTCGATCTGGGAGATGACGCGCTCGGCCCCCCCCTCCTGCTCCTGGGCGATCTGGAGGAGCTGGTCGGGGATGGCCTTGTTCTCGCGCTTCCGGGTGGGATCCGTCATGGAGGCTCCGGGGAACTGGTCTACATCGGCAGGGATACGGAGGGGCTTGAGTCCGGCGCGGCGGGCGGGTGCTAGACTTCCTGGGCCCGCGGGGATCCGAACCGATGCCCGCCCCATCATAGCCCGAAACTGGAGTAGCAATGACGCCCTCATCGAGTGCCGAACCGGTCCGCGGGACCGCCCTGGAGGCGTGCCTGAAGCCCTTCCCCGCCTCGGAGAAGACCTATCGGACGGGCAGCCGCCCTGACCTGAGGGTCCCCTTCCGGCAGGTGCGCCTGAGCCCCACGCGTACCCAGGACGGCCAGCTGGTCGAGAATGCCCCGGTCCTGCTCTACGACACCTCGGGCCCGTACACCGATCCCGCCTTCCGCCTGGACGTGGCGCGGGGCCTGGACCCCATCCGCCTGGCCTGGATCCGGGAGCGTGGGGATGCCGAGGAACTCCCCGGCGCCAGCAGCCTGTACCGCAAGCTGCGGGAGCGGGACCCGGAACTGGAGGCGATCCGCTTCCCCGCCACCCGCAGGCCCCTGCGCGCGAAGGCCGGCCGCTGCGTGACCCAGATGCACTACGCCCGGCAGGGCATCGTCACCCCCGAGATGGAGTACATCGCCATCCGAGAGAACCTGGGGCGGGATGCGGCCGGCATCGGGAGCCACATCACCCCCGAGTTCGTGCGGGACGAGGTGGCCCGCGGCCGCGCGGTGATTCCCGCGAACATCAACCACCCGGAAGCCGAGCCCATGATCATCGGCCGGAACTTCCTGGTGAAGATCAACGCCAACATCGGGAACTCCGCCGTGGCCTCCTCCATCGAGGAGGAGGTGGAGAAGATGGCCTGGGCCATCCGCTGGGGCTCGGACACGGTGATGGACCTGAGCACCGGCGCCAACATCCACGAGACCCGCGAGTGGATCCTGCGCAACAGCCCCGTGCCCATCGGCACCGTGCCCATCTACCAGGCCCTCGAGAAGGTGGAGGGCAAGGCCGAGGAACTCACCTGGGAGATCTTCCGGGACACGCTGATCGAGCAGGCGGAGCAGGGCGTGGACTACTTCACCATCCACGCGGGCGTGCGGCTCCGCTACGTGCCCCTCACCGCGAACCGCACCACGGGCATCGTGAGCCGCGGCGGCTCGATCCTGGCCAAGTGGTGCCTGGCCCACCACCAGGAGAACTTCCTCTACACCCACTTCGAGGACATCTGCGACATCATGGCCGCCTACGACGTGGGCTTCTCGCTCGGCGACGGCCTGCGGCCCGGCTCCACGGCGGACGCCAACGACGCGGCCCAGTTCGCCGAGCTGGAGACCCTGGGCGAGCTGACCCAGGTGGCCTGGAAGCGCGACGTGCAGGTGATGATCGAGGGGCCCGGCCACGTGCCCATGCACCTGATCCGCGAGAACATGGACAAGCAGCTGCAGGTCTGCGCCGAGGCGCCCTTCTACACCCTGGGCCCCCTCACGACGGACGTGGCGCCGGGCTACGACCACATCACCTCGGCCATCGGCGCCGCCATGATCGGCTGGTACGGCACCGCCATGCTCTGCTACGTGACCCCCAAGGAGCACCTGGGCCTGCCCAACAAGAAGGACGTGAAGGACGGCGTCATCACCTACCGCATCGCCGCCCACGCCGCCGACCTCGCCAAGGGCCACCCCGGCGCCCGGGCCTGGGACGACGCCATGAGCAAGGCGCGCTTCGAGTTCCGCTGGGAGGACCAGTTCGCCCTGGCCATGGACCCGGAGACGGCCCAGGCTTTCCACGACGAGACCCTGCCGGCGGAAGGCGCCAAGATCGCCCACTTCTGCTCCATGTGCGGGCCCCACTTCTGCTCCATGCGCATCACCGAGGATGTGCGCGCCTACGCCTCCCAGCACCACCTCGGCGACCAGCAGGCTCTCGCCGAGGGCATGAAGGAGAAGGCCCAGGAATTCCAGCAGAAGGGTTCCGAGATCTACCAGAAGGCCTGAACTGGCCCGCCTCCCCGCGGCGAATATGCTTGGGGACGTGCAAGCCCCCGAGCCGAATCCCGTCCCCGACCGCCCCCGGGCGCGCCTGAAGATCTTCTTCGGCGCGGCCCCGGGCGCGGGGAAGACGCGTGCCCTCCTGGAAGAGGGCCTGGAACTGCGGGCGCAAGGCGCGGACGTGGTCCTGGGAGCCTTGGACTCCCACGGCCAGGAGGACCTGGAGGCCCTTGCCGCGGGCTTCGAGCGCATCCCACCCCGCCTGCGCCCCCGACACGGGGAGCAGGTGCCCGAGTTCGACCTGGAGGCGGCCCTCGCCCGCCGCCCCGCCCTGCTGCTGCTGGACGACCTGGCCCACGCGAACGCCCCCGGCACGCTCCACCCCAGGCGCTGGCAGGACGCCTGGGACCTGCTGGACGCGGGCATCGATGTCCACACCACGCTGAACGTCCAGGAGGTGGAGAGCCTCCGGGACGTGGTGGCCCGCATCACGGGCCTGCACGTGCGGGACGTGGTGCCCGACACCGTCCTCCAGCGGGCGGACCGCCTGGAACTGGTGGACATCGCCCCGGAGGAAATCCAGGAGCGCTTCCGCGCGGGGCAGATCGCCCTCCCCGAGGCCGAGCGCCACGCGACCGAGCGCTTCTTCCGCACGGGCAACCTCCTGGCCCTGCGGGAGCTTGCCCTGCGCCGGGCCGCGGACCACGTGGACGCCCAGCTCCAGAGCTACCGCGCCACCCAGGGCATCCAGGACACCTGGGCCGCAGGGGAGCGCCTGATGGTCTGCGTGACGCCCCACCCCGGCGGCGCCAGCCTCATCCGGGCCGCGAAGCGCATGGCCGAGCGCATGGGTGCTCCCTGGATGGCGGTCTACGTGGAGACCCTCCGCCACCTGCGCTTCAGCGAGGGCGCCCGCGCCCGCGTGGAGGAGCACCTGCGCCTGGCGGAGCGCCTGGGGGGCGAAACGGTGGTCCTCCAGGGCGACCTTCGCGTGGCGGACGACCTGGTGGCCCTGGCCCATGCCCGCAACGTCACCCGCATCCTCGTGGGCAAGCCCCGCGGCCCATGGAGCTGGCTGGGGCTCGGATCCGTGGCCCACCTGATCCGCCGCAGCGGCGCCATCGAGGTGCTGGTGATCCAGGGCGACCCGGACCCCGGGGAACCCGTCCCCGTCCCGGCCATGCCCCTCCCCCGGCTGGGAGGGAGGCCGATCTTCGCCCTCCTCTGGAGCGCCGGCGCCATGGCCCTGGTCACGGGGCTCTGCCTCCTGCTCCGGCGCCACCTCGGCCTGGAGGACCTCACGATGCTCTACGTGCTCGGCATCGCCGTGGTGGGGGCCCGCCTGGGGCGCTGGCCGGCTCTGACGGCCTCCCTCCTGGGCGCGCTGAGCCTGGACTTCTTCATCCTGCCCCCCCGCTACACCCTCCCGGAACTGGGCACCCGCCACCTGGGAACCTTCGCCGTCCTGATCGGCGTGGGCCTGCTCATCGGGAACCTCACGGAGCGCATGCGCCGCCAGACGCGCCTCGCGCGGGTCCGCGAGCAGCGCACCCTGGCCCTCTTCCGCCTTTCGGCGGAACTGGCCCGGGGGGGCAGCGCCGCGACCCTCGCCCAGGCCACCCACAGCGTGGCGGCCCAGTTCCAGAGCCGGGTGGCCATCCTGCTGCCCGGCCCCTCCGGCCGCCTGGAGGCCCGGGAGGAGGACCTGCAGGCGGGCTTCGGGACCGAGGAACTAGGCGTCGCCCAGTGGAGCTTCGAGCATGACGAGGCCGCAGGCCTCGGCACCGAGACGCTCGCGGGGGCCGCCGCCCTGTACCTGCCCCTCCAGGGGAGCCGCGGCACCATCGGCGTGATGGGCATCCGGCCCGAAGGCGTGCCCCGCTGGGCGGAACCGGACCAGCGCCACCTGCTGCAGGTCTTCGCCAACCAGACCGCCCTGGCCCTGGAGCGTTCTCTCCTGGCAGAGCGCGGCGCGGCCGTCCAGAAGCGCGTGGACCGGGAGGAGCTCCGCAACGCCCTGCTGAGCAGCGCCAGCCACGACCTGAAGACGCCGCTCCAGGGGATCGTCCAGGCCTCTGCCGCCCTCGCGGAGGACCGGGGATACCTTTCCGAGCCGCGGCGCCGGGAGCTGGCAGGCAGCATCCACGCCCAGGCCACACGCCTGCACCGCCTTGTGTCGGACCTCCTGGACCTCACCCGCATGGAGGCCGGGGGGCTGACCCTGCGCCGGGAACCCGTGGCGGCGGAACGCCTGGTGACCTCCGCGCTGGACCGGGTGGCGGAGCTCCTCGGGGACCGGGAGGTGAAGCAGGAACTCCCCCCCGGCCTGCCCCCCCTCTCGGTGGACCCCCTGCTGATGGAACAGGCCCTCGTGAACCTCCTGGAGAACGCCGCACGCTTCAGCCCCGTGGACGGCGCCGTGGAGGTGAAGGCCTGGGCCACCGAGCGGGCCGTCACCCTGGCCATCGCCGATCAGGGCCCCGGCATTCCGCCGGGACAGGAGCTGCGCATCTTCGAGCCCTTCGCGCGCATCCCCAGGGACCACGGCACCCTCGGGGCGGGCCTGGGCCTCGCCATCTGCAAAGGCATCGTCGAGGCGCACGGAGGCCACGTCCAGGCCAGCACGCGCCCCATGGGCGGCGCGCTGTTCCTGGTCAACCTGCCGCGGTAGCTACCGGGCCAGGCCGATCTTCGTGAAGTCCGGTGGGGGCGGCTGGTCCGGCGAGCCCTGCACGGGCGGCATCGCCCGGGACGGCAGGGGCGGTTCGGCGCCGGGCGCCAGGCTCCCCCCCGATTCCCGGCCCGCGCCCTGGCTGATGGACATGCCCCGCTCCATGTTCGTGCGGGCCATGTCGGCGGTGGCCATGATGCCCTCGAGCTTGAGCTTGAACTCGCCGACGTTGGTGGCGCGCTTCAGGGCCTCCTCCACGCTGATCAGGCCCTCCTGGAGCAGGAAGTAGAGGCTCTGGTCGAAGGTCTGCATGCCGTACTGGCTGGTGCCCGCGGCGATCACGTCCCGGAGCTGCTTGGTCTTGTCCTTGTCCTCGATGCAGGAGCGCACCGTCTCGGTGGCCACCAGCACCTCCACCGCGGGAACCCGGCCCTGGCCGTCGGAGCGGGGCACGAGGCGCTGGCTGATGACGGCCTTCAGCACCTGGGAGAGCTGGAGGCGGATCTGCTTCTGGTGGTGGGGGGGGAAGACGGAGATGACGCGGTTGATGGTTTCCGTGGCGTCCAGGGTGTGCAGGGTGGAGAACACCAGGTGGCCCGTCTCCGCCGCGTGGATGGCCGTCTCGATGGTTTCGTAGTCGCGCATCTCGCCCACGAGGATCACGTCCGGGTCCTCGCGCAGCGCCGCGCGCAGCGCCGCGGCGAAGGAGCTGCAGTCCGCCCCCACCTCCCGCTGGTTCACGATGCTCAGGTTGTCCCGGTGCAGGTACTCGATCGGGTCCTCGATGGTGAGGATGTGCTCGTTTCGGGTGGCGTTGATGAGGTCGATCATCGCCGCCAGGGTGGTGGACTTGCCCGAGCCCGTGGTGCCCGTCACCAGCACGAGGCCCCGCTGCTCTTCGCAGATCCTGTTGAGCACCCGGGGCAGCATCAGGTCCTCCACGGAGAAGATGCGCCGCGGGATCACGCGCAGCACCATGCCCACGGTGCCGCGCTGGTTGAAGATGTTGCAGCGGAAGCGCCCCAGGCTCGGCACGGAGTACGCCAAGTCCAGGTCCAGGTTCTCCTTGAACTTCGCCTTCTGCCGGTCGCTCGCCATGATGCTGTAGGCCATGGCGATGGTGTCCTCCTGCACCAGCTTCTTGAACTGGGTGAGGGGCGTCAGGTGGCCCTTCACCCGGGCGATGGGGTGGTTGCCGACCTTCAGGTGCAGGTCGGAGCCGCCCAGGTCCACCACGGTCGTGAGGAGTTCATTAATGTGCATGGATCACTCCAGGTGTGCGCCATCAGGAAGGGGTGAGCCCCCAAGTCTAATCCGTCCCGCGACAGCCTGGTAGGAATCAGGCCTCGGGGAATTCTTCCGCTGCGTGTAAAATGACGGATTCGGCCCATGCCGGGTCGGACCCCGTTCCTTGGTAGCCAATGACCCCCATCGAGAAGATCCGCAACGTCGCCATCATCGCCCACGTGGACCACGGCAAGACCACCCTGGTGGACAGCCTCTTCAAGTCCGCCCACGTCTTCCGGGACAACCAGCGGGTGCAGGAGTGCGCGATGGACTCCAACGACCAGGAGCGCGAGCGCGGCATCACGATCCTGGCCAAGACCACCTCGGTCCACTGGGGGGGCTACCGCTTCAACATCGTGGACACGCCCGGTCACGCCGACTTCGGCGGCGAAGTGGAGCGGGTGCTCAGCATGGTGGATTCCGTGCTGCTCGTGGTGGACGCCTTCGACGGCCCCATGCCCCAGACCAAGTTCGTGACCCGGAAAGCGCTGGCCCTCGGCCTGCGGCCCATCGTGGTCATCAACAAGGTGGACCGCCCCGGCGCGCGCCCCCTCTGGGCCCAGGACCAGGTCTTCGAGCTCCTGATCGAGCTCGGCGCCAACGACGCACAGCTGGACTTCCCCTGCGTCTTCGCCTCCGCCAAGCAGGGCTACGCCATGCGCGACGTGAACGACGCGTCCGAGACCATGGACCCCCTCTTCGACACCATCGTGGAGCACTGCCCCCAGCCCAAGGGCAGCGCGGAGGAACCCCTCCAGATGCTGGTCACCCTCATGGACTGGAGCGACTACGTGGGCCAGATCGGCATCGGCCGCGTCTTCAACGGCACCCTCAAGGTCGGCGATCCGGTGGTGCTGGTGGAGCGCGACGGGAGGCTCGAGAACCACAAGGTGACGGTGCTCTACGGTTTCGACGGCCTGGCGCGCGTGCAGCTCCAGGAGGCGGGCGCCGGCGAGATCGTGGCCCTGGCGGGCATCCCCGACATCCGCGTGGGCGAGACCATCGCCAGCCCCGAGAAGCCCGAGGGCCTGCCCTACGTGGACATCGACGAACCCACCATCGCCATGATGTTCATGGTGAACAACGGCCCCTTCGCAGGCCAGGACGGCAAGCACACCCAGAGCCGCCGCATCCGCGAGCGCCTCACCAAGGAGCTGCAGCACAACGTGGCGCTCCGGGTGGAGGACACGGACAGCCCCGACTGCTGGAAGGTCTCCGGACGCGGCGAGCTGCACCTCAGCGTGCTCATCGAGACCATGCGCCGCGAGAACTTCGAGCTCTGCGTGAGCCGCCCCGAGGTGATCATCCACGTGGATCCGGAAACCGGCGAGAAGCAGGAGCCCTACGAGGACGTCACCATCGACGTGCCCGAGAGCTGCATGGGCGTGGTCATGGAGAAGCTGGGCGCCCGCAAGGCGGAAATGCAGGACATGGGCCAGGAGATGGGCCGCGTGCGCCTGCACTTCAAGATCCCCTCCCGCGGCCTCATCGGCTACCGCAGCGAGTTCCTCACCGACACCCGGGGCGAGGGCATCCTGAACAGCCTCTTCAGCCACTACGGCCCCTTCCGGGGCGACATGCCCGGCCGCAAGAACGGCGTGCTCATCTCCATGGACCAGTGCGAGGCGGTGGGCTACGCCATCATGAACCTGGAGGACCGTGGCGTCTTCTTCATCGAGCCCGGCACCAAGTGCTACGAAGGCATGGTCGTGGGCGAGCACGCGCGGGACAACGACCTGGTCGTGAACGTCGCGAAGGGCAAGAAGCTGACGAACATGCGCGCCAGCGGCAGCGACGACGCCACCCGCCTGACGCCTCCACGGGTCATGACCCTGGAGCAGGCCATCGAGTTCATCGCCGACGACGAGCTGGTCGAGATTACGCCGAACCACATCCGCCTGCGCAAGCGCATCCTCGACGCCAACGAGCGCAAGAAGGCCGAGCGGCGGGACAACGCCTGAGCGGGATCGCCTTCCTTCCTGTCCGGCAAAACCGGCAAAGGTGAAGGCTAGGCGGCGGGCCAACGCGCCCCACGACGCTCTGATCCATCTGCATCCAGGCCGCCCCAAGGCGGCCTGGATGGCGTACGGAAGTGGTCGACGGGGAATCCTCCAGGTGGTCGCGGAGGTCCGCCAGGCGTCGCAGATCCTTGGTTGTCGCGGTCCCGAAGGAGACAACCATGAAAAGAGCAGCCTTCAACGATCTGTGCGCTCTGGGCCTCGCCGGCCTCTTCACCGCCTGTGGCGGCGGTGGTTCCAGCCATTCAGCGCCTCCGGCACAACCCGCCAAGGACTACGTGTACGTGCTCTGCCAGCACAACAAAGGAGTCAACCAGATCCAGGGCTACAGCCTGGACCACGCCAGCGGCATGCTGACCCCCCTGGCGGGCATGCCCATGCCCACCGAAGGCATCGGCGACGGCTATTCCCTCACCCAGTCCCTTGCCTACGATCCGGTCCACCAGCGCCTGTACGCCGTGAACGACGGGAGCGACACCGTGAGCGGCTTCGCCGTGGACAGGGATACCGGTGCGCTGGCCCCCTGCCCGTTCAACCCCATCGCCCTGGGAACGGGCGTCTGGACATGCCTGGCGGTGCATCCCTCGGGCTCCCCCCTCGTCGCCTTCAACCAGAACGAGGCCTGGAGCTTCAGGATCGATGGCACCAGCGCAACGCCCAGCAGCGGCACGCCCTATGCCACCCACGGGGCCTCCTTGAGTTGCGCCTTCACGTCCGACGGTTCCAGGCTCTTTGCCAGCGGCGGAACCACGGGGGTGAACCTGAACGGGTTCAGCGTGAACGCCGCCACGGGGGATCTTTCCCCCCTTTCCGGCTCTCCCTACCAGACGGGGCTCACCACACCGGCGGGCTGCGCCGTGGACCGCACGGGGCGCCTGTTCATGACCGCACTGAACTCCGGCAACCTTCGCGTGGTCGGCTTTCCGGGCGGGGCCTACACCAAGTTCTACGCGGGGACGTCCACCCTCTGGAGCGGCGTGCATGCCCTGCTGCATCCCGCCGGCTACTACCTCGTCGCCGATCACACCCACGACCAGGTCGGAGTCTTCAAGGTGGAGGGGAGCGAGGCCGTCACCACCCTGACGCCCGTCACCGGATCCCCCTTCCCCACGGGGGGCACCTCCACCCAGCACCTGGCCTTGAGCGCAGATGGAAAGCTCCTGGTGGTGGCCCACACCACGAGCCGCAACCTGGCGGTCTTTTCGATGGATCCCGGCACGGGTGCCCTGCACAGGCTGAGCCTCCAGCCCGCCGACACGCTGGAGGCATCGGCCATCGTCACGGGCGTCGTCTGCGTGCCGGCCCGCTGAAGCCGGGAAAGTGGTCGTACGGAAATCCGCCAAGTGGTCGAAGGAGTCTGCCGGCTATCGCAGATCCTTGAGTTTCAACGCCCCGAAGGAGGCACCTATGAAAAAATCAGTGCTCGCCCCTCTGTGCACCCTGGCTCTCGCCGTCCTCACCACCGCCTGCGGCGGCGGAGGCTCCAGCCACAAGGACACCCCTGAAGAGCCCACCAAGGGATTTCTGTACGCCCTCTCCCAGCAGAACGGCGCCCCCAACCAGATCCACGGCTACAGCCTGGACTTCGCGAGCGGGGACCTGACGGCCCTGCCCAGCATGCCCATCAACACCGGCGGCACCGGCAGCACGCTGATGGCCCCCGGGATGCTGGCCTACGACGCGGCGCACCAGCGCCTCTTTGCCCTGAACGATGGGAGCGACACGATCACGGTGTTCAACGTCGACCGGTCCTCCGGCACGCTGAGCCCCTCCTCCATCGGCCCGATCTCCATCGAGGCCGGATCGTGGATGTCCCTCGCGGTGCATCCCTCCGGATCCCCCCTCGTGGCGGGCAGCGCCACGGAGCTCCGCAGCTATCGCATCGACAGCACCAGCGCCACGCCCGTCGCCGGGAACCCCCACGCCGTCTCGGGCGGCGCCTTCGCCTGCAGCTTCTCCCCGGACGGCGCCTTCCTGTTCGCCGGCGGAAACTCCGGCGCCTGCATCAACGGCTTTGCCGTGAATGCCGCCACCGGGGCCCTCTCCGCCCTTCCCGGTTCCCCCTTCGACACCGCCCGCAGCGCGACGTCCTATGCGGTCGACAGGACGGGCCGCCTGTTCCACGCCTCCTACCAGGACCAGAGCGTCCATGTGTCCACCCTTTCCGGGGGTGTACCCACGCCGGTCTTCGGTGCCCCTTCAGGCCTCGATAGTGCCGTGCATGGCCTGCTGCACCCGGCCGGCTACTACCTCCTCGCCGATCGCGGGAACAACCAGATCGGCGTCTACAGGATCTCCGGCAGCGGCAGCGCCACCACCCTGGCGCCCATCTCCGCATCGCCCATCCCCACGGGGGGCACGTCCATCCAGATCATGACCCTGAGCCCCGACGGGAAGTTCCTCGTCGCCGCGAACGGCGGAAGCCGCAACCTGACGGTCTTCTCGATCGACAGCACGAAGGACCAGGTGATGCGGCTGAGCGTCCAGCCCGCCAACCAGCTGGGCGCCGACGGCCGCATCACGGGCCTCGTCTGCGTGCCGGGCCGCTGGCGTTC